>DATDOO010000386.1:0-11752 GCA_035293245.1 Methylococcaceae bacterium | reverse complement strand
CACCTGCGCCGTCTGCTTCACCTCTTCGACCGTGGCCGTCGTCTCGCTCACCGCCGTGGCCGTCTCCGCCGCGCCCGCCGCCAACTGCGTCGTGGTCGCCAAAATCTCCCCCACCGCCGCCGCCAATGCACTCGCTCCTTCGCGTATCTCGCCAAGCGTGCCGCGCAGGCTTTCCACCATCTTGCGAAAAACCCGCCTGAGCGTCCCGATCTCATCCTTCCGATTGTCGATGGGGGGAGCCACGGTCAAATCCCTCGCCACGATCCGCTCCCCAGCGGCCGCCACCTCATTGAGCGGGTTGGCGATGACATTGCTCAGAAATAAGGCGAGCGCCAGGCCGGCCAGAAGGGATACCCCGCCTACGCCGGCCAAATCCTTGACCGACTGGTCGGCCTTTTGCGCGGACGCGTGCACGGAGGCTTCGGCCCTGGCCTCCGCCTCGTCTCCCAATTCGTCGGCCAAGCCGCGGGCCTCGCGGAAGCGATCGAGCGCAGTCCCCTGCATCAATTTTTTCGCATCCTCGCTCTTGCCTTCATAAAGCCAGGGAATCAATTGCGAATTACCCATCTCTTTCAGCGCGTCCGTGCGGGACTGCAACTCGTCCAGCCGGGCCGGCCCGATGGTGCCGCCGTGCAATGTTTTCAAGGCCGCGTCGATTTTCTGGGTGCGTTCCTTGATGTCCCGATGGAACGCTTCCATGTCCTCTCCCCGGCTGGCGACCATCATGTGCAACAGGGATGCCCGGACACCGTTCAAGTTTGAACGCAACGTCAACAGATTCAGTGCAACGGCGAATTCCCGTTCGTACATGGCTTTATGCATTTCCTGAACGGCCACGATGCTTTGATAGGCGCCCATGCCGAGCAGAGCCTGAAGAACGATCATCAGGCCGAAACTCACGAAAAGCTTGCCGCGCATGCGTAGATCGAGAAACCAGTGCATATCGTCCTCCTCAGTTCGAGCGTTGTCGCCGTTTAACTTTCCACCCCTAGCGATGCGGGTTTGCCCGCTCAGCCCACCTCCTGGCGGATCAAAAGCCTCTCGTCGTTCAACAGCCGGCGTGCGTCCAGAACGATTTTCCCCGTCCTGTCGATGCCCTTGAGATAGGCTTCGTGGACGCCGGAGAAACCGGCCGGCGGCGGTTGAAGCTCGGCGAGCGCCAGGGTATGCACGCCGAGAATGGTGTCCGCCAGGACTCCGAATTCGACGCACTCGGAGCGCAGAACGAGGATTTTGTTGAGGTCGGTCAGGCCTTTTTCCGGCAGGTCGAAGAACTTCTTGATATCGATGACCGACAGGATGCGGCCGCGCACATTCACCAGGCCGAGGAGGAACCGCGGGGTGCACGGCAAGGGGGTAAATTCCTTGATCAGCGCTACTTCGCGCACCCACGCCGATTCAAGGGCATAGATTTCGTGGGCAAGGGAAAATCCGACCACCTCGATGGTTTCGCCCGGGTCCGCCCGCGCGGTTTCCACGGCCAGCTCTCTGGCCCGTTCCTTGAGGATGCGGGCACGTTCTGCGGGAGCAGGCTCCGCCTCCAGCGCGGCGCGCACCACCTCCATGCGCCGATGCAGTTCGCTCCAGTCCACTTTATTGCCACTCATGCCAGGCACTCCCTGCCCGCCTGGATGATTTCCCGCAGGCGGCCGGCTGTCAGCCCTTCCGCTTCCGGGACGACGCTGTCCGGATCGCAGCCGCCGAGCAGTTCCAGGACATTGGCGAAGTGCCGGGCGGCCTCCGCGAACTTTCCTTCGCGCTTGCAAAGATTCCCCAAGGCAAAATAGGCCAGCGGGAAACGGGGGTCGAGGTAAATAACGCGCCTGAACCCAGCCGTCGCTTCCTCGAAGCGGCCCTGCTCCACCAAAATGTTGGCTTTGAGATAGTGGGCGGCGGGATCGAGCCGGTCTTCCCGGAGGGCCCTGTCGCACCACTCCAACGCTTCGGCGAGCCTGCCCCGGTTGGCGTGGATGCGCGCCAGCAAAGCCAGAGCTTTGGCATCGGCTTGCTCGGCGGCCAGCATGCCGGACAGGATTTTCTCCGCGTCGTCGTAGCGGCCCTGTTCGTAGAGTTGGGCCACCTGGATTCGCGGATTGGCAACCGGTGCCGCGCTCATGGCGTCGGCAGTATTCGGAACGCCGGCGGGGAGAGTTTCCGGTTCTGGAGCCGCAATCGGCCAAGCCGCCGGCTGAAAGTTGGAAGGCAGTTCCAGGCCGAATCCCGTGTATCCCGCGCACTGCAGCGACGGAAGAGTGGGTAGACCGGTGGGGAACGCCTCGCTGCCGCCT
Organism: Methylococcaceae bacterium; assembly: GCA_035293245.1. Lineage (GTDB taxonomy): Bacteria > Pseudomonadota > Gammaproteobacteria > Methylococcales > Methylococcaceae > DATDOO01. The sequence goes on along the minus strand of DATDOO010000386.1, from coordinate 9,464 downwards.
TTCCGGAAGAGCACCGCTTCCGGAAAGTGGATGGCTTGGAAAGGCTCCAACAGAGCGGCCGACGCCTCCGTTGGGCTGACCACCAGCCAGCCGCCGTCCACCAGGCAGCGGTACAGGTTCGCAACCACCCGCCGCGCCCCTTGCGGTGCGAAGTACATCAGCACGTTGCGGCAAAAAATCACGTCCATGCCGTTGGTATGGTTCACCAGCGACGGACAGGCGTCCTCGGCCAGGTTGTGGTACGCGAAATCGACCAGCGCCTTGACGGCCGGAAGGATCTCGAAACGGCCCCCGGAATCGGACCTGAAATAATCCCGTTGCAACCAGAGAGGCGGGCTGCGGAACGACCATTCCGTATAGGCGCCCCGCCGGGCTTTGCGCAGGAAGTGCGGATTAATGTCCGTACCCAGGACGGCGATGTTCCAGTTCCGGATATCCGGAAGCAGCCGGCTGAGCAGAATGGCGATGGAGTAAGGCTCTTCGCCGGTGCAGCAACCGGCGCTCCAGATGCGCAGATGCAACTGGCCGCTTTGGCGGCGCCGGGCGATCAACTCGGGAAGAATCTGATTTTGGAGGACATCCAGAACCGGCTTTTCCCGAAAGAAATAGGTTTCGCCGATCGCGAGATGGCCGGCCAGAATCTCGGCCTGGCTGCGGTTGAGCGTGCCCGCCATGAGCGCTTGCATGCAGCTGGCGGCATCCGGGCAGCCCAGGTCGCGGGCGACGGCCTGCATCGCCCTTTCCAGTTCCCCCCAGCGCGCCGGCGGGAAATACAGCCCCAGGCGCTCGGCGAGGAATTCGCTGAACGCGGCCAGGCGGCTGCTCACGTCGGCGGAGATGGCGTCAGCCATGGGGAGTCTCCCCCAGGGAAGCGGCGAGCCGCGCTTCCTCGTCCAGAGACAGGAAACGGTCCAGATCGTTAATCAGCATCAGGCCGTCCGGCAGCTTTACCACCCCTTGGACCAGGGGCAGCCCGGGAAGAACCGAATCCGCCGAGGTGATGGCCTTGGCGAAGTACTCGTGCACCGGTGCGACGGAGTCCGCGATGATCGCGACGGCCCGCCGGGAGGTGCGGGCGACGATGAATTGGTCGCTCAGGGCGATTTCCCGCGGAGGAAGCAGGAAACGGCAACGGATGTCCAGAACCGGAACGATGCGTCCCCGCAGGTCGACGATGCCCGAAACGATCTCCGGCGCCTGCGGCAGGGAAGTGACGGCGACGGCGCGCACCACCCTTTCCACCGAGGCCGCCGGCAGGGCGTAGCGCTGGTCGTCGAGCGCAAAACCCAGCAACGGGTATATCTGCTCCATATCCTTGTCTCCTTAAGCGGCCGATGTGTCCAAAACCAAGGGACAGCGCCAACCCGCACTCCCCCGCGCGTCCTTCCAGGCAATCGGTCCTTGGGGCGCCGCCGCTACCCCCGACCCTTTGCGAACCGCGCTTTTCCAATATAGTCCCGATTCTTCGAATATGCCAAGTTAAGAACTAAGGATTGGACGGGCGCATCAATTTGCCGGATTAGCTACTAAAATAAACGGTTTCAATGCCACACCCCGGAATGGAACCCAGTTCCTTCAACATCGAACAACGTCCGGATGGCGCCGAGCTGCGCCTTTCCGGTTCCTGGAGCATTCACCGGGCGCGGCCGTCGTTCGACCCCATCGCAACGGCCCTGGCCCCGGAGAGCGGCGTTCGCCGCATCGGCTTCGACGCCACCGGCCTGGGCGATTGGGACAGTGCACTGCTGATGTTTCTGGTCCGCATCGTCAATCTGTGCCGAAGCCGGGATATCGAAGTGGACTTCGCCGGACTGCCGGAAAACGTGCGCGGCATGCTCGATCTGGCCTATGCGGTGGGCGAGCGCCGCGGCGCTCGCCGGGAGCACACCGGGAACAGCCAACTGGCGCATCTCGGCGAGGCGGTGCTGGGCATCTGGCAGGACGCCCACGCCATGACCGCCTTTACCGGAGAGACGCTGCTGAGCTTGGCCGGCCTGGCGAAGGGTAGCGCGCGCTTCCGCCGTAGCGACCTGTGGGAATTCATCCGCAACTGCGGGCCGGACGCCCTGCCCATCGTGACGCTCATCAGCCTGCTGGTGGGCATGATCCTGGCGTTCGTCGGCGCGCACCAACTGGCCATGTTCGGCGCGCAAATCTACATCGCCGACGCGGTGGGGGTGGGCATGGCGCGGGAAATGGGCGCCATGATGACCGGCATCATCATGGCGGGCCGCACCGGTGCGGCGTTCGCGGCGCAACTGGGCACCATGCAGGTGAACCAGGAAATCGACGCCTTCAAGACACTGGGGTTTTCCGCCATGGACTTCCTGGTGTTGCCGCGCATGATTGCCCTGGTGCTGATGCTGCCCTTGCTGTGTGTGTACGCCGACTTCATGGGCATGATCGGCGGTGCCTTGGTCGCCATCAGCCTGTTCGACATTTCCCTGCTGGAGTACGCCAACGAAACGCGCAGCATGCTCGATCTGGCCGATTTTGCCGTGGGCCTGGTGAAAGCCGGGGTGTTCGGCGTGCTGGTGGCCATGGCCGGTTGCCTGCGCGGCATGCAGTGCGGGCGCAGCTCCTCCGCCGTGGGATTCGCCGCGACCTCGGCCGTGGTGACCGGCATTGTGCTCATCATCGTCTCCGACGCGCTGATGACCGTATTGACCACCGCGCTGGACATCTGAAATGGCGACGCCCCCCATCCGCGTATCCGGACTGACGATGGCCTACGGCGATTTCGTCATCCAGAAGGATTTGAGTTTCACCGTGGAGCGCGGCGACATCTTCATCATCATGGGCGGTTCGGGCTGCGGCAAGAGCACCCTGCTCCGCCACCTCATCGGCCTGCAGCAGCCGGCCAGGGGCAAGGTGTTTTACGGGGAAACGAGTTTCTGGGAGGCCAGCGCCCGGGAGCAGGCGGCCATCCTGCGCAAGGTCGGCGTCCTCTACCAGAGCGGCGGCCTGTGGAGTTCCATGACGCTGGCGGAAAACGTGGCGCTGGTGCTGCAGGAATACACCGACCTGTCGCCTGCGGAAATCCGGGAGATGGCTTCCCTCAAGCTGGCGCTGGTGGGACTGGCGGGATTCGAGGGTTATTATCCCTCCCAAATCAGCGGCGGCATGCAAAAGCGCGCCGGTCTGGCGCGGGCCATGGCGCTGGACCCGGAAATCCTGTTTTTCGACGAACCCTCCGCCGGCCTCGACCCGGTCAGCGCCAAGCTGCTGGACGACCTGATCCTGCACCTGAGAGACAGCCTGGGCAGCACCGTGGTCATCGTGACCCACGAACTGGCCAGCATCTTCGCTATCGGCAACAATTCCGTCTTTCTCGACCCCGACACCAAAACCATGATCGCCCAAGGCAACCCCAAGGAGCTCCTGTCCTGCAGCCGGGACGCCAAAGTCCGCAACTTCCTGACCCGCGGCGCGGAGGGACGATGAGCGGCAAGACCAACCCCGCCCTGGTGGGCGCTTTCTTCCTCGGCGCCCTGGCGCTGCTGATCGGCGGGATTCTGATCTTCAGCCAGGGCGCCTTCAAGCATCTGCCCCACTACATCGTTTATTTCGACGAGTCGGTCAACGGGCTGAACGTGGGCGCCCCCGTCAAGCTGCGCGGGGCGAACGTGGGCAAGGTAGTGAATGTCGTCGTCATGTCGGATCAGCACGGCGCGCGCGTCGTGACGCCCGTGATCATCGAGCTGGACCCCAGCACGATACTGGATTTCGAAGGACAGCCGCTGAAAACCATCCATCGCAGCGCCGAGGAACTGGCGCGACTGGGCCTGCGCGCCCAGCTCAACCTGCAAAGCCTGGTGACCGGCCAGTTGTACATCGAACTGGATTTCCACCCGGCGAAACGTCCCCGTTTCCTGGGCGAGAATATGGCTTACCACCCTTATCCGGAAATCCCTTCCATTCCCTCCAGCAAGGAAGAAATATCCAATACCGTGGGCGAAGCGCTGGGCGAGATCCGCAAGCTGCCGGTCCAGGAGGTAGCCCAGGCGACGCTGAAAACGCTCCAGCACATCGAACAAATACTCGCGTCCCAGGATTCCCAGGAACTCCCCACCAGTCTGAACAAGTCGGCCAAGGATCTGGACGAACTGGTACTGAACCTGAACGCCCAAACCACGCGCCTGACGGCCAGCCTGGACGAAACGCTCAAGGAAGCCAATCTGTTGATGCGCAACGCGAACAGCCAGTTGGGACCGGCGCTGAACGCCACGGCCGGCGCCATGGAGGAAGCGAGGACCGCCCTGGCCTCGGTCAACGACAAGCCGCTCCAGGCTTCCGTGGAACGCGCGCTGGAAGAACTTGCGCGGGCCGCCCGCTCGATCACCGTGCTCGCGGATTACCTGCAACGCGACCCGAATGCCGTGCTGGTCGGCAAAACCAATCCGAAGGAATAAGCCGATGAGGAACCACCGCCCACTCCTGGCCGTCCCGATGGGCCTGTTGCTCCTGTCCAGCGCCGGCTGTCTCCGGAGCACGGAACAGGCGAACTTTTACCTGCTCGAACCCCTTTCCGCCGGATCGGCCGCAGCCGAGCCCGGCGGCGCGGAAAACCGGTCCCGCCCCGTCGTCGGCGTGGGCCCGGTGAAGCTTCCCGGCTATCTCAACCGGCCGCAGATCGCGCTCGCCGTGGGCCAGGGACAGATTCGCCTCGACGAATTCCGCCGCTGGTCGGAGCCCCTGGAGGATAATTTCACCCGCGTGCTCGCGGAAAACCTGCGCCGCCTGCTTCCGGAGGTTGAAGTGGTGATCTACCCCTGGCGGCGGTCGCTCGATGTGGCCGTGCAGGTCGAAATCAGCGTGGACGTATTCCATGTCGCCCAGGACGGCAACAGTCTGCTGGACGCACAATGGGTCGCGACACGTGGCGGCAAGACCGAGTTGCTGAAGCAGTCCCGCCAGCGGCTGCCGGCCGACGCATCAAGCTCCGCCGGCATCGTCGCGGCGCAGAGCCAGGCGCTGGCCGCCTTCAGCCGGGAAATCGCGGCGTCGTTGCGGCCGTTACTGCCTTGACCGTTGCGCAAACGCTTCGCCATGCAGTCCGCAAACCGCATTTACGACGCCTTATACCGGTACACCAGGGCGCTCTCGGTGGCGCTGGGCTTCCGCGATCCCATGACACGGCTCCATTCCGAACGCGTATTCGGCCTGGCCATGGCGCTCGGGGAACATTGCGGGCTGGCCGGAGCGGAACTGGGCATTCTCAAGATCGGCGCGTCCTTCCACGACATCGGCAAAATCGGCATCCCGGACCGCATCCTCCTGAAGCCCGCCCCCTTCGACGGGGCCGAGTGGCAAGTCATGCGGCAACACGCCGAAATCGGGGAACAAATCATCCTGTCGACGGAAATCGACGGTGCGCCTGAAGCCGCCCGGGTCATCCGCCATCACCACGAATATTTCGACGGCCACGGCTACCCGGACGGTCTCGCCGGCGAAGCGATTCCCATCGCCTCCCGCATTGTCTCCATCGTCGACAGCTACGATGCCATGGCCGTGACCCGCGCCTACCACCACGCGAAGGAGCACGCGGAAGTCATGGCGATTCTGCACGGGGAGGCCGGGACGAAGCACGACCCCGAACTCCTGCGCACCTTTGCCCGCATGATCGAAGCCAGCCCGTTCAAACACGCGGGAGTCTAGCGTCCCCGCGGCGGCTGCCGTTTTTCAGAACAGTTCGCGGAAAAACTCGTTGACCGGATTCTGTGGCGGCGGCGCCCAGGGATTCGCCGGGGCCAGCGCCTCGCCGGAACAGGCGGACCAGGTGCTCGGGGCGGAACCGGCGACGTAGGGGTACTGCCGCGCGCCGGGACAGGCTTCGCTCGCCAGCAGGCCGTTGGAAGGATCGACCCACAGCACGTCCACCCCGTCCGGCGGCAGGAGGTCCAGCGGTTCGCGGCTGATGCGCTTGAACGCGTTCGCCCAGATGGGCAGCGCGCCGCGCGCACCGCTCAGTTTGGTGGGCTGATTGTCGTCGCGCCCCACCCACACCACCCCCGCATAATCGCCGGTGAACCCCGCGAACCAGCTATCGCGCAAGTCGTTGGTGGAGCCGGTCTTGCCCGCCGCGTTGAAGTAATGGGGCAGCACGTTGTTCAGGGACTCGGCGGTGCCGGCCCGCACCACTTCCTGCAGCAGCGTGTCGACCACATGCACCGGGCCGCTGTCCACGCCCTGGTGCACGGTCAGGGCGTAGCGCTGCAAGGCCGTGCCCTCGCCGGACAGCACCCCGAGGATAGAGCGCAAGGGCATGACGAAGCCCTCCCCGGCCAGGGTCTGGTACATCTGCGCCACGTCCATCACGCTCAGCTCCCCCGCGCCGAGCAGGAAGGAAGGAAACGGGTCCACGCGGCGGTTGACGCCGAGCTGGTGCAGGGTCTTGACCACCTGCGGCACGCCCACGTCCAGACCGAGGCGCACCGTGGCCAGGTTGTAGGATTCGGCCAGGGCGACGTGCAGCGGAACGATGCCGTGCTCCTTGTTGTCGTAATTTTTCGGCGTCCAGACGCCGCCGCCTTCGTTCTTCAGGCGGATCGCCGTGTCGCTGAGCAGGCTGGTAGCCGTGTACTTGTGGGGTTGGGTCAGTGCGGTGAGGTACACGACCGGCTTGATCAGGGAGCCTATGGGCCGCACCGCGTCCAGGGCGCGGTTGAAGCCCGCTTCGGCCGGGTCGCGCCCGCCGGCCAGGGCCACCACTTCGCCGTTGGCGCGCTGGGTGACGATCGCCGCGGTCTCCAGGTTTTCCAGGCGGTGCTGGCGCTCCAGCTTCGGCACGGTTTCGGCGATGGCGGCGTCCAGGTGCTGCTGGGCTTCCAGATCCAGGGTGGTGAAAATGCGCAGGCCCGCGGAAGCCAGATCCTCGTCCTTGTACTCCTCGCGCAACTGGCGGCGCACCAGGTCGAGAAACGCCGGATAGCGCGCCACGGCGTGGTGGCTGGCCTTGACCACGTTCAGGGGCTGCTTCTTCGCTGCGGCTGCCTCCGCCGCGCTCACCACGCCGGTGGCGGCCATGGTGTCCAGCACCAGGTTGCGGTGCTCCAGGGCGCGTTCCGGTTTCTGGCGGGGATCGTAATAGCCGGGGCCGCGCACCAGCGCGACCAGCATGGCCACGTGTTGCAGCCTGAGTTCCGCCAGATTGCGGCTGAAATAAAACTCCGACGCCAGGCCGAAGCCGTGAATGGCGCGTGCGCCGTCCTGGCCGAGATAGATTTCGTTGAGATAGGCTTCGAGAATCTCGTCCTTGGGATAGTGGGCGTCCACGATCAGGGCCATAAAGGCCTCGCTGATCTTGCGCAGCAAGGTGCGGCGCGAATCCAGGTAGAAGTTCTTCACCAACTGCTGGGTGATGGTGCTGCCGCCCTGCACGAAACTCATCGCCTTGAGGTTGGCCCACATGGCCCGGGCGATGGCCTTGGGGGACACGCCGTGGTGCTCGTAGAAGTCCCGGTCCTCCATGGCCAGCAAACCCTTGACGAGCAGGGGCGGTGCGTCGGCCAGCTTGATGAGGATGCGGTCTTCCTTGCGGCTGGGATAGAAGCTGCCGATGTGGATCGGGTCCAGGCGGGCGATGGCCAGGGCATTGCCGCTGGTCAGGTCGTACAGTCCGGTCACGGCGCCACCGGACAGGGTGATTTTCATCCGCCGGCTCGGTTCGTTCTTGTCCCAGAAATGGAACGGCCGGCTGCGCACCAGGAAATCCTCGCCCTTCTTGGCGTAAGTGGCCGGCGTGGACAGGCTGGGGTCGGGACGGTATTGCAGTTCCTCCAGCGCACTGAGCAGGCGTGGTCCGGTCAGGGACGCACCGGCGTACAACTCCACCGGACGGGCGTAAACATGGGAAGGCAACTCCCAGCGCTGCCCCTCGAACTGCCGCCGTACGGTGTAGTCGAGATAGCCGAGCCAGACGGCAAACGCCAGCAGCGACATGCTGGCCAGGACGAGGGACAAACGGCGCAGCCAGCCGCTCAAGGCGTCGCGAACGCCCGAGCGGGCGGAGGATGGGGGCATCGAGGAAGTTGGGGAATGTGTGGGAATTCGGGAACGCTATTATGCACCGACTCCTTGCCCCGCATTCAACCGGTAGTTTGTGCGCCGCCCCTTGAAATCCCGCGATGGCGCAACTTCCATCGCGGGATTTGCCGGATCGCTGCGTCATTTCCCCTGATCCTTGGGGGCGACTTCGCCGGTGTGGCGTTCCGGCCGCACGGGAAAACCCCGGCTAAAGCGCGGCATTCACGGGCTATACCCCGATCGCGGGACATTGGCACACACATTGCCCTATAGCCGGTGACTGCCAAACCCGAGCGATGGGCCAATCGGGCACTCGTTCCGATTCTCCGGTCGCTGTGCGTTGCGGCAGATCAATCGCCACACCCGCCGCAAGACGGGGCCGGAAAGCCACGGGTCTGCCCCAGACAGCCGGGCTGCGCCTCCGGGCATGCGGATGCCGGACACCTGGCTTGGCAGGACCGGATTTGCTTTGGGGACCCGCTGTCCTTCCCGGCTCTTCTCGATCCGTTCGGACAGCGGTCCTACGTCAATCAACTTTGCAAAACGCCGAACAGGGCGCAATCGTTATCAGGGGAATCATTAATGAATAATAAGCTTAAGTTCACGGTCAGATCGCTTCTTGCCGGCGCGGCGCTCGCGGTGGCGAGCAGCGGGGCCAGTGCGGCCGGCGCAGTTACGGTCAGCAACACGTGGCTGGGCGGCGACAACGTTCTCAGCGCCAACGAAACCATATCCACCTCGGCCATGAGCCTGGCCGATACCGCCGGCGGCCGGGCCGGATGGACCGGCAACTCCGCGCTGAACTTTTCCGCCTGGGGCCACGCCGTCAGGTGGCTCTCCTTCCAGGTCGCGGCCGCCAACCAGACGGTCTACATCACCGACAGCGTTACGTCCGGCAACCGGGATCTGGCCTTCACGGTGTGGGCCAGCAACGGAGCCTTCGATGGCGGCACCGGCAGCGGAGACGTCAGCAATTCCTCGACAGACCCGCACAGCACCAACGTGGTGGGCCAGTTGGGCGATGCGGGCACGAACTGGATGCACGGGCTGAACGGCAACGCACTGGCCACCCTCGCCTACGTCAACATGGGCGGCGCTTACGGCAGCGGCGTGACCGATTGGGGCGAGACGATCGGTTCGGGCGTCAACCAGGTCGACAACAGCGGGCTTTATTTCTCGGCACTCAGCGGAAGCACGGGCCTGGGCTTTGCCCAGTTGATTTTCCAGAACCTGGCGCCCGGCTGGTACACCGTCGCCGCCGGCGGGGCCAACAATGCCCTCACGGGCGTTGCCGGTCAGCAGCTCGCGGTCAGCACGGTGCCGGTGCCTGCGGCGGTTTACCTGCTGGGTAGCGCCCTGGCGGGCATGGGCATCATCGGCCGTCGCCGGGAACGGCAGGCGGCGTAGGGAGCCGAACGTGGCGGGCGAAGAAGTCGCCC
>DATDOO010000385.1:0-7645 GCA_035293245.1 Methylococcaceae bacterium | reverse complement strand
GGCCCCCCAGACGAGGGGGGTGCCGCCCGCCAGGATATAGCTCAGGCACAGCAATACGGCGGTACCGGTCATGTCGGGCCCGGTGTCCAGATTTTGCCGGCGGCGCCGGATCAGGCAGGCAAGCCAGACTGCTCCGCAGGCGGCCAGCGCCAGCAAGGTCGGGCCGGGAATCTCCGCGCGCAAGGACTCATCCGCCCGGAGCCAGAGCCAGCCGCCGCCGATCAGTATCAGCAACCACTGGGCGGGAATGGCCCAGGCGACAACGCGCGGCTGCGCGCCGAGGGGAGCGGTCGCGAATTTTGCCAGCAGCAGGAACAGCCAGGGCAGGGCGGGCAGGATGTACACCGGACGCTGCTGCGAACCCAAGCCTAAAGCGATGGCCGGAATGAAGGCGAGCAGGAGCAACAGCGCAGTTTCCGCAGCAGGGCGGCAACGCCCGATGCTCCACAGGGCAGCGAGTACAGGCGCCAGCCAGGGCGCCATCAGGGGGAGGGAGCGGTAGAAATAATACGGTGTGAACCAATGCTTTCCGTGCCCCGTCAGCAGGTTGCCGCTCAGTTGGCTGGCCGCGAACACTTCCGCCCCTACCTCCTGGCGCAGCAGCCACCACCAGGGCAAGGCGATTGCCGCGAATAGCGCGAGTCCGCTCAGGGGACGAAACAGTTCTCCCCATTTTCCCCACGGCACACGCGCGTAACCGGCGAACAGGGCGCACGCCAGCACGAACAGGGCGGGAATATGCGGGCCTTTGGCCAGGGTGGCCAGACCATAACAGCTCCAGGCCAGATAAGGGGCCCAGCCGGTCGGCTCACCCCCTTCGCCGCGACGCCAGGCGCGGATGAATGCGGTGACGCCGCCCATGCACAGCAAGGTGTACAGCATGTCCGAGCGGGCATCGTGCGTGAAGGTGAAAAACCCAGCGCTGGACGCCAGCATCAGGGCCGCGCCGGCGGCGATGCGGCCCTGCTGCGGAAACAGCAAACGACCGGCGGCGAGGGTGAGCGCGCAGACACCGACGCCGGCGAAGACGGAAACCGCCCGGGCATGTTCCGGGAGCACGTGTCCCGCGCCGCTCAGCCAGGCGAAAAAGGCGGTGAGCCAATAGTTCAGCGGGGGTTTGGTCAGGCGGGGTTCGCCGTTGAAGTACGGCACCAGCCAATCGCCGCGCTGGAGCATTTCCTGCGCCGTCTGGGCGACGAAGACCTCATGTCCGTCCAGGGGCAGACGCGCGCTCCACGCTCCGGCTACGGCAAGGACCAACACCAGGAAAAGCGCATCCCGGAGCCGGCAGGATTCGAAACTCCCATTGGCATCGGCTGCATGAGGTAAGGCGCATCGCGCCCAGCACAACCACGGGGTCTTGCCGGCCCAGCGCCTGACCGCGCAGCGACTCGCCGGCTTGGGGACGTGGCACCGAGGGCCTGAGCGTATGGGGTCCGACCGCATCAACGGTCCCGCCGACGAACGGAGCGCCTGCTTATGAGCATGGATTCAACTGTAATGGGGAAAAGAAAACGAGCCGGGAGCATCGCGGCACTCGCGTGCCGACATAATGCACTGCATTTGTTTCAAGTATATGGCACAAAAGCCGTGCCGAACTCGCGGAGACCGACCGCGGGGTCCGTATCCCGCCCAGCGCCGCCATTTCAAAAAGACGGGGGAAGGGAGCGGTTGCGGAAGGGTCCCGGCCCCGGCAAGTTCAGGCAACGCACACTATTTGATCACCAGTTTCAGGGTCTTCTGCGCGGTGCCTCCCAGACTGTCTGCGACCTGGAAGACCGGGTAGAAAGTGCCCCGTACCGTGGGTACGCCTGAAATCTTGCCCGTGGAACCGTTCAGGCCAAGCCCCGCCGGCAGGCTTCCTCCGGCCAACAGCCAGGCGTAAGGAGATTTCCCGCCGCCGGCAGCGAGGGTGGCGCTGTAGGACTTGTTTCTCGCTCCGGACTTCAAGGAAGTGGAGGCGACGCCCACGTGGGCGACGATTTGCAGCGCCGACGCGTCGGAGGCCGTCTGATTCGCCTGGTCGGTCACCTGAACCGTAATCGACGCGCTGTAAGTGGCGGCCGGAGTGCCGGCAAGCGCGCCGCTGCCCGCATCCACACCCAGGCCCGCCGGCAGGTTGACTCCGGCGAAGCGGTACGGCGGCGTGCCGCCGCTGGCGGAAACCGCGCTGCTGCCGTACGCCAGCCCCACTTCGCCCACCGGCAGGACGGCGTCGAAATTCAGCGCCAGAGGCGGGGGCGGCGGAGGGGGCTGATCGGCCAGCAGATTGACCGCGGCCATCTGTGCGCCGACGTAGTCGCCCAGATCGCCGTTGTGCTCCGGCAACACGGTTTGGCACGTCGTCGCGGGATCGTTGGGATCGTTGGGATCGATGGGCGTCGGGTCCAGGTAAGGACTGCTGTCGCACAAGGGGAACGCTTCCTTGCTGTCTTCCACGCCCGACACGTAACCGGCGTATTTGTAGAATTCGTAGCGGCGCGTCACCGATGCGTTGCCCTCGCCGACCGGCCCGCCGAGAACGAATTCGTTTTCCGCGATGACCGGGTTGCCGTTTTCATCGCAGGTGGGTGCGGCTTGCAGGAATTGCCATTCCACCTCGATTTCATCGCTGCCCTGGGGTACGGCGATATTGCCGGTCAGCAGGTTTTCCAGCACTGCCGGTTCGGTGGACTCGGTCTTGTAGATTTTGACCCACTGCGCGTCACCGAACAGGGAGCACTGCGCGGGCGGCGGCTCCACTTCCGGAAGCGCCGCCTGCACCTCGACGCCACCCGCCGCATTGGGGACCACGTTCCACACCGGGGCGGGGATGGCAACCGGGGGATCGCGGGGCTTAAGCTGCCCGACGTTCGCCGGATCGGCGACCAGCCAGCGATAGGTGGTTTTGGCGGGATTGCCGGAGACGCCCACGCCGAAATGTTCGCAGCCGCTGGTTGCATAGTCGCCGCCCATGCCTCCGGTCCAGCAGGCATGGCCGTTGGGGGTAAAGGCGCTGGTCGGCGGAAACTGGGGCGTGCTCTGTTCCCAGGCGCCGTTGCTGTAAGCGCTGGCGTAGCGGACGACCGTCACGATTTTCCCGTTGACGGTTTTTTCCGCGACGGTCGGGTTGCCGTAACGGATGTAGCTGCCGCCAAACGTATAGGAAATCTGGCCGCTGGAAACGTCTTCCAGTTCGATCTCGAAACCATGGCAATCCTCGCCGGTGTCGTTGACCACGTCGAAATTGCTCAGCGTTCCGTAGGCGGTGCCGGCCAGTGCCGGTTGCCCCGGGAGCAGCATGACCAGCCCGGCCAGTTGCAAGGCGGAGAAAAGCCCTGCACCCGTGCCCGTACTCGGTTTGCGGCAAATGGAATTCATGATGTCTCTACCCCTCTCGGATCGCGCGGAATGGGAATACCCACTGGAAATCGTCCACTTCCAAACACGGCGGCATCGCGTGTTTTTTGAGCGGTTGCCGAATGACAGTCACAAGTCGCGCCAATTTTGGGGAGGAGCGCCGAAAAGGGCTGCAATGCGGTTTTCTCGTGGATTCCCCGTGCAGAAAGCCGCAGGCGATTCGGAATAAACCTTAGTGTTATGCAGTGAATGCAGACATTTTTTGCGGGGTGGACTATTTTTGCGGGCAAATCCGGGGTGGATCCCGTGCCGGATTTGCGCTGGGCGGCCAAAGCAGCGCCTTGACCCGCTGATCCACGGCGCAGGCGGAAACGTAGCCGATGGCTCCCGGCGACTGGGCGACGAAGCGCAGCATGGCTTCTTCCGAGGCCACGACATAAGGCGGGAAAATGCCATGGAAATACTGGGCGTTCCAGTAATCGTCCAGTTCTTCCGGGTCGAGTCCGAGGATTTGTTCGGAAAACAGGCGGCGCAAAGGATGGGAGGCGGACAGATTGACCGGGGCGATGGCCGTGCCGTTATCCCAGAAGATTTTCTTGCGCAAGAAAATGCGCGCCAGCGTTTCCTTGTCCAACGGCGTAAGCGGCGTGTCCCGGGTGACGATCACGACGAAGTCGTCCGCTTCCCGGCCGGCCGGCGACGCGGGGCCACTTGCCAGCAGCGCGAAGGCCAGCAACGACACGCGGCCAAGCGATGGGAAGCGGCCCATGGTCAGAAGAGGACCGCTACCGAAGCGGCGAAGCCCTCCGGAGAGCCTTCGACGATGCGTTCGGATACGCTGTTTCCCGCGTCGACGCCCACGCTGTATTCCACCTTGAACACCAAGGGCGGCAGAGGCCGGTACGCCAGGCCGGCAACCCACCGATTGGCGAGTCGGCTCGAATCCTCCCTCTGGAACGCCTCATAACGGCCGATGGCGTAGACGTTCTCGCCCAGCGGCAGCGGCAGCGGCGCGACGCCCTGCAAATAGAGGCCCCAGTCGTCCTTGCCGGCGCTCCAGCGATAGGCGAATTCGCCGCTCAACTCCATCCGGTTGCGCGTCCAGAAAAAATCGAGCTCCGCCAAATCCCTGGAGCCCGGAAAAAATTCGACCTGCTCGAAATGAGCGTAGGACGCGCCCATTTGGAACCGACCCGGCATCTCGTTGACCACGCGCACTCCGAACGTATCCCGGTAGACGCTGTCCAGGGATTCGTCGGGCTTCTTCATGTCCAGTTGATTTTTGCCGCCGGCGTACAGGGAATAATTCCATTCCCTATCCAGCGCATTGAAGTCGCCGAAGGCCATGACGCCGGTCGCGTGCGGGGCGAAGGGTGCTGCCGTCACCCGTGGCCGGGAAGTCGTCCAGACCAGGGGATCGGCGTGGATCAGGTTCCAGCGGCCTACTGGGGTGAGAAATTTACCGATGCGGAACTTCAATTCCTCGGCGAGGGTGTAGTCCAGATGCAGGCGTTCCGCGTCGAAACGAGCCCGGCGGATGCCGAAGGCTTCGCCGTTTCCCGCGCTGAGGGCGTCGTTGACTTCCGTTTCCGAGAAAAAGCGCCAACGCCCTTTTTCCGCGGTCACGAACAGACTGATGTCCTCGGCCTGGAAGCTCCACGAGCGCCCGCTCGGCCGCAGAATTTCCGCGCTGGCATAACCCCCCAGCGTCACGCCGCTGTCGCCCAGCCGGTAGCCATGGCCGAGATGGTATTCCCACGGCGAAGTCGGGTCGTCGCCGGCGCGCGCCGAATGTTGGGGTTTGTGCTGGCCGAAACGGATCGGCTGAATCGTCTGGTTTCGGTACTGTTGGACTGCGCCCGACCCCGTCCGCCGTGTTTTCGCCCCCATCGGCTGCATGAGATCGTCCGGCGCGTCCTGGATCTGCTCGCTTTGCAGGCCAGGAACAGGACCATTCGCATCGGGACGGAATTCGCCGCGGCATCCGATCTCGTATTCTGCGACGAGGAGCAAATCGTCCAGGTTCTGTTGAATCTCCTCATGAACGCCTTGCAGATTCTGCCGCGCGGCGGCGAAATCGTCGTGCGCACCCGCAAGGCGGGGGACCAACTGGTGCTGGACGTGGACGACGACGGCCCCGGCATCCCCGAGGATCAGCGGGCGCGGGTGTTCGACCCGTTTTTCACCCAGCGGGAAGGCGGCATCGGCCTGGGTCTGACCGTCGCCCGGCAGATCGCCACGGCGCACGGCGCCAATCTGGGCGCGGACGCCAGCCCCAAGGGCGGCGCCCGCTTCCGCATTGAATTTCCCGAGTCCCCTCCAGACCCCACGGAACCGACCCAACCATGAACCGCAAGCGCGTACTGATCGTCGACGACGAGCCCCGGATGCAGCGCATCCTGGAGCTTATGCTCCTGCAGATGGGCCACGTCCCCCTGCTCGCCGGCAACGGCCGGGAGGCCCTTGACCTCTTGCAGGCGGAAGGGGCGGAACTGGTGGTCAGCGACCTGCAGATGCCGGTCATGGACGGCCTGGAACTCCTGGCCCGCATCCGGGAGCAGGGCAGCGACATCCCGTTCATCGTCATCACCGCCTACGGCACGGTGGAAAGCGCCGTCGCCGCCATGAAACACGGCGCCTGCGACTACATCATCCGGCCGTTCGAGATGGAAGCCGTGGAACTGGCCATCACCCGCGCCCTGGCCCTGCATCATATCCAGCAGGAAAACACCTTCCTGCGCCAGGAAGTCGAAAGGGGCTGGGGGGAATTCGTCGGGCGCAGCCCGGCCATGCGCCAGGTCTACGAGATGATCCGCCGGGTGGCCGAAAGCAAGACCAGCGTGCTCATCACCGGCGAAACCGGCACCGGCAAGGAACTGGCGGCACGGGCCATCCACCACGCCTCGCCGCGCCGCTCGGCCCTGTTCGTGCCCATCAACTGCGCGGCCATCCCGGCGGAACTGCTGGAGAGCGAATTGTTCGGCCACGCCAAGGGCGCATTCACCGGGGCGCATCGGGAACGGGTGGGGAAATTCGAGATGGCCCAGAACGGCACCTTGTTTCTGGACGAAATCACCGAAATGAATCCGCTGTTGCAGGCCAAACTGCTGCGGGTCTTGCAGGAAAACCTCATCGAGCGCCTGGGCAGCAATGAGCCGATTCCGGTAGACGTCCGGCTCATCGCCGCCACCAACCGCGATCCTCTGGAGGCGCTTCGGCAACGGAAGCTCCGTGAGGATCTGTACTACCGCATCCAGGTTTTCACCGTCGAATTGCCCCCTCTGCGTAAGCGCCTGGAAGACATCCCGCTGCTGGTGGAGCACTTTCTCGCCAAACTGGGCGCGAAGCTGGGAATCGCCGCGCCCGCCATGGAACCCCGAGCCATCGAGAAGCTGCAAGCCTATCGCTGGCCGGGCAACGTGCGGGAAATGGAAAACGTCATGGAACGGGCGATGGTGCTGAGCCGCGGGGCGCGGATCGACATCCGCCATTTGCCCCAGGACATCGTGGATTCGGCGCCGCGCACCGATGCGTCCCCCGACGCCACCCCCTTTCGGAATCTGTCCCTCGAACCGGCGGTGGAAGAACTGGAGCGCAATTTCATTGCCCAAGCCTTGGCGCGCGCCGGCGGCAACAAGGCCAGAGCGGCGCGGTTGCTGGAAATCAGCGAGCGCTCGCTCTGGTACAAGCTGAAGAAATACGGTCTGGGTTGACTGCCGGGGACCACCGTACAGGGGCGGATCGATTCGCCCCTGCATGCCTGTGCCGAAACGTCATTCGGCGCACGTAGGCGTTTCCGTCCCCGGCCCCACACGTGGGTCGCACGAATACCTTAGGGCTGGGTTTCCTGTCCTTCTCGACCTTGCCCTGAACGTCCCGATCCCGATTCGGTTTGTCGCGGACGCGGTGTCTGTTCCCGGCGCTGCGGTTGCTGGCGTTGTTGGCGCTGAATGTCTTGTTGGGGCGGCTGCTGCTGGGGGCGTTCACGGAGCTGGCGCGGCTGTTCCGCCGGGCGGGGTTGCTCGATGGCGCGGCGTTCGGAGTCCTGCCGGCGCTGCATGTCCATGCGCTGCTGTTGCCGTTGGACGTCCTGTTGCTGGCGCTGGGCGCGCTCCTGAGCCTGACGCGCCTGATCCACCTGCCGTTGCTGTTCGACGGCGCGGCGTTCCATTTCCTGCTGGCGTTGCATCTGCCCTTCGCGCTGCCGTTGCATTTCCTGTTGCCGCTGCAATTCCTGCTGCTGGCGCTGGTCGCGTTCCCGAGCCTGGCGCGCCTGTTCTTCCTGCCGCTGCTGTTCGAAGCCGCG
>DATDOO010000384.1:0-21465 GCA_035293245.1 Methylococcaceae bacterium | reverse complement strand
GGCCTGCTGGCTTCCCTGCTGAGCGTGGCCGCTTTCGATTTTTTGTTCGTGCCGCCCTATTTCACCTTTTCCGTCGCCGACGTGCAGTACCTGGTCACTTTCGTGGTCATGCTGCTGGTGGCGTTCATCATCAGCCAGCTCACCGCCAACATGCGTTCCCAGGCCAAGGTGGCGGCCCACCGCGAACGGCGGGCGGGGGCTTTGTACGGCTTGAGCAAGGATCTGACCGCCTGCCGCAGGACGGAAGACATCGTCGGCAACGCCGTCCGCCACATGCACGCGGAATTCGGCGGACACAGCATCATCCTGCTGCCCGACGAGGAGGGCCGCGTCGCCCATCCGTCCGAGCGGGCCGGTCCCCAAGCGCTGCCGGATGCGGACCTCAGCGTGGCGCAGTGGGTCTACGACCACGGGCAGACGGCCGGGAACGGCACCGACACCCTGCCCGGAGCGCCGGCGACTTACTTCCCCCTGGCCGGCCTGAGCGGGCTGCTGGGCGTCCTGGCCATCAAGCCGGCCAACCTCAGGCGGGTGTTCCTGCCGGAGCAGCGCCGGCTCATGGACACTTTTCTCGGCCAGATCGCCCAGGCCCTGGAACGGGTGCGCCTGACCGAAGAGGCCGGCGCGGCGCGGCGGCGCATGGAGTCGGAAAGCTTGCGCAATTCCCTGCTGAGCGCCATTTCCCACGACCTGCGCACGCCCCTGGCGTCCATCGTCGGCGCGGCCAGCACCCTGGCCGAAGAGGGGGCCAAGCTGGGCGACGCCGAACGCACGGAGTTGAGCCGGGCCATCCACGAGGAAGCCCTGCGCATGTGCCACCTGACCAGCAACATCCTGGACATGGCCCGCCTGGACACCGGCCCGGTCCACTTGAACCGCCAGTGGTGCCCCCTGGACGAAATCGTCGGCGGCGCCTTGACCCGCCTGGGCGAACGCCTCAAGGAACGCCCGGTCAAGATGACGCTGCCGCAAGGGCTGTCCCTGGTGTTCCTCGATGCGGCCCTGGTGGAGCAGTTGCTGGTGAACCTGCTCGACAACGCGCTCAAGTACACGCCCGCCGGAACGCCCATCGAAATCGGCGCCGAACTGTCCGCCTTTTCCCTCATCCTCTCCGTGGCCGACCGGGGGCCCGGCATTCCCAAGGGCGAGGAAGACAAGCTGTTCGACAAGTTCTACCGGTTGCGCAAGGAGGAGGCGCGCAGCGGCGTGGGGCTGGGCTTGGCCATCTGCAAGGCCATCGCCGACGTGCACGGCGGCATCGTCCAAGCGTCCAACCGGGGCGGCGGCGGCGCGCTGTTCCGCGTCATCCTGCCCATGAACGAGACGCCGCCCCCCTTGGGCGACGGACAAGAAAGCCCATGACGCAGCCCGTCATCGTCGTCATCGAGGACGACCCGCCCATGCGGCGCTTTCTCCGCACCAGCCTGGGCAGCCAGGGCTTCAAGGTCCACGAGGCCGACACGGGCCGGCAGGGACTAGTGCTGGTGGGCAACCGCAAACCCGATCTGCTGATCCTTGATCTGGGCTTGCCGGACATGGACGGCGTGGAGGTGGTGCGGAGCTTGCGCGAATGGAGCGCGCTGCCCATCGTCGTGCTGTCGGCCCGCAGCCAGGAAAGTGACAAGATCGAGGCCCTGGACGCCGGCGCCGACGACTACCTGACCAAGCCCTTCGGCATCGGCGAACTGCTGGCCCGCATCCGCGTCGCCCTGCGCCATCGCGCCCGTCCTGCATCGGGAGCCGCGGATGCGCTTTTCTGCGCCGGCGATCTCCGGGTCGATTCCGGAGCCCGCCGGGTGTTCGTGGGCGAAAACGAGATTCGTCTCACCCCCATCGAATTCCGCCTCCTCGCCACCCTGGTCCGCCACGCGGGCCGGGTGCTGACCCACCGCCAGTTGCTGAAGGAGGTGTGGGGCCCGGCCCACGTGGAGCACGTGCATTACGCGCGCATCTACATGGGCATGCTCAGACAGAAGCTGGAAGCCGATCCGGCGCGGCCGCGCTATTTGTTGACCGAGGCGGGGGTGGGTTATCGGCTGGCCTGCGACGTGGAATAGGCCGATTCTTTGCAGGAAACAAAGGCGGTCAGCCGAACCGGAGATTATGTCTTGGACGCAAACGCGAAGGCCGCCCGGCCACTGTGCTTGGCCAGGTACATCGCTTCGTCGGCGGCATTGAGGAGCGCCACGGCGTCGTTGCGGTCGGCTGGATAGAGGGCGATGCCGATGCTGGCGGAAATCCGCCGCTCATGCGACCCGAGCAGGAAGGGTTGAGCGATCCGGTCGAGCATTTTCTTCGCCACTTGGGCCGCATCGTCCGGACCGGCGATGTCGTCGATAATGCCCGTGAATTCGTCGCCCCCCAGCCGTGCCACGGTGTCCGATTCGCGGACGCAGTCCTTGAGCCGCACGGCAGCCTCCTTCAGCACGCTGTCGCCGACTTCGTGGCCGAGGTCGTCATTGACCGCCTTGAATCCGTCCAGATCGATGAACAACACGGCCAGGCAGTTTTTTTGCCGGTGGGCGTAGGCCAACTTATGCCGGAGCCGGTCCATGAACAGCGCGCGGTTCGGCAGATTGGTCAGGGGGTCGTGGTAAGCCTGATGACGAATGAACTCATCGGTCTGCTTCGCCTCGGTAATGTCGATCAACACCGCCATATAGTTCAGCAGCCGGCCCTGAGTGTTGCGTATCGCCGTAATGGTTTCGCGGGCCAGGAACAGGCTGCCGTTCTTGCGCCGGTTCCAGATTTCCCCTTGCCATGAGCCATCCTCGCTGAGGCTGGCCCACATGGTCTGATAAAAAACCGACTCGTACCGGCCTGACTGAAAAATGCGCGGATTGGCGCCGATGAGCTCTGCGCCGGAATAGCCGGTCATCAGGCATAGGCTTGGGTTGACCGAGACGATGGTGCCGTCCGGCTGAGTGGCGAGAATGCCTTCCGTGATGTGGTGATAGACGTTGGCCGCCAGTTGCAACTGGCGGTCGGTCTCCCGTTTCGCCAGCCGGTCGGCATGCTCCCGCAGTACCCGCTCGACCACCGTCGGCAACAGTTTCAGGTGTCCGCCCGCCATATCCTTGATCAGGTAGTCGCGGGCGCCGGCTTTCATGGCCGCCACCGCGACCCCTTCGTCGCCGGAGCCGGTGAGCATGACCACGGGCGGCGCATCTTCGGTGTCTTGCTCGTTCAGTCGGCGGATAAATTCCAGGCCGTTGCCGTCCGGCAGGTTGTAGTCGAGCAGAATCACATCCGGCAGGCACTCGTCCGCCAGCGCCAGGCCGGCGGCCAGGGTCGGCGCGGTCTTAAGCCTGTGGCCGGTCTCCAGCAAAGCGCGCTGGTGTACAAACAGGTCGTCCTCGCTGTCGTCGACGAGCAGGATGGTCCGGCTCATGACGACGAGCCCTCCCTCGGCAGGATGGCCACCTCGAACCAGTATTCCTTGAGCCGCGTCATGGCCACCACGAAGCCATGCAGGTCCACCGGCTTGTGTACGAAGCTGTTGGCGCCGTAGTCGTAACAGCGCTGGATGTCCTGTTCGGCGTCCGAGGTGGTCAGGACGACGACGGGAATCTTGTGCAGGTCCGGATCGAGCTTGGCCACGCGCAACACTTCGCGGCCGTCGGTGCCCGGCAGGTTGAGGTCGAGCAGGATGATGCCCGGCCGCGGCGCGTCGGCCGGATCCGCGAATTCGCCGCGGCGGTACAGGTAATCCAGCGCCTGGTCGCCGTTGGTGCAGCGCCGCACGGGGTTGGCCAGCCCCGCCTTTTTGAAGGCCCGCGCGGTGGCGTGGAAATCGTCGTCACTGTCTTCCACGACCAGGATGGTCTGGGGCCTGGGTGCGCTCATGGTGTTTCCCCGCTCAACGTGAAATAGAACGTCGTTCCCTCGCCGGGCGTCGATTCCAGCCAGATGCGCCCGCCGTGGCGCTCGACGATCTTCTTGACGATGGTCAGGCCGGCGCCGGTGCCGCCGCCGAACTTGTCCTGCTCGTGCAGGCGCTTGAAGATGCGGAAAATGCTGTCCTGGTGCTGCGGGGCGATGCCGATGCCGTTGTCGCGCACGTAAAAGACCGGTGGAGCCGCCCCGCTGCAGCCGATTTCCACGCGCTTCTCGGGCTTGTCGTTGTATTTCGCGGCATTGACGATGAGGTTCTGGAAGACCTCCCCGACGCGCAAGGCGTTGCACCTGACCGTCGGCAGGGGTGTGGCTCGCACCAGTTGCACGCCCTGATCCGACAGGAAGGACCGCAGATCCTCGGCAACCTCGTCGAGGACATGATCGAGCGCGACGGGTTCCTTGTCCAGTTTGGACGAGCCGAGGCGGGAATAGGCGAGCAGGCGGTCGATCAGCAGCGTCTGCCGCTCCACCAGCCGCTGCATGCGTTCGAGACACCGCCGGCCTTCGTCGTCGAGGCAGGCTTCGTAATCCTCCCGCAGGATGCTGGCGTAGTTGTGCAGGCCGCGCAAGGGTTCCTTGAGATCGTGGGACGCGATGTAGGCAAAGTCGTCGAGCTCCCGGTTGCTGCGCTCCAACTCGGCCATGTAGTGCATAAGCTTTTCCTGTGCCTTGCGCCGCAACTGGGCGAGACGGATGGCGCCATCGACGCGCGCGATCAGTTCGCGGGCGCCGAAGGGCTTGACCAGGTAATCGTCGGCGTCCGCCGCCAGGCCCTCGACCTTCGCTTCCTCCCCTGCCCGCGCCGAAAGCAAAATGACGGGCAGCGTGGCTGTGGCTGCGTCGGCGCGCAGCCGCTTGAGCACGCCGAAGCCGTCGAGGCCCGGCATCATCACGTCGGAGAGCAGCAGGTCGGGGAGATGCGTCCGGCAAGCCGCGAGCGCCGCCTCGCCGTCGCCCACTGCCTCGACCGCGTAACCCGCCGCCTCCAGCAGGCGGGTGACATACGTACGCATGTCCTGGTTGTCGTCGGCCACCACCACCTGGCCGCGCGCAATCGTCGCCGGTGCGGTTTCCGTCTCCGCATGTTCCGGTAGCCAGCGCAGGGCCTCGCTGACGATGGCGTTGGCAGAGGTGTGCCGCGCGGTCTCCTCCGCGCCGTCGCCCAGGCGCGTTTCGCCGAGGCACTCGGTACCGAAAGGCACCCGCACGGTGAAGGCGCTGCCGCAGCCTTGCTCGCTGTCCACCGCGACGGAACCGCCGTGCAGCCGCACCAGTTCGTGGATCAGGGCCAGTCCGATGCCGGTGCCCTCGAAGCTGCGGCCCCGCGCGCCTTCGACGCGATGGAAACGCTCGAAGAGATGGGGCAATTCGTGCCGCGGGATACCGGTTCCGGTGTCGCGCACCGTCAGCACCACTTGCTCGTCCAGGTCGCGCAGGCGCACCTCGATGCTTCCCGCGAAAGTGAACTTGAAGGCGTTGGAGAGGAGATTGAGAACGATCTTTTCCCACATGGCGCGGTCGACGCCCACCGCTTGCGGCAGCGGCGGGCAGTCCACGATCAGTTGCACGCCGCCGCCGGTGCAAGCGGAACTGAAATGGCTGGCCAGTTCGGCCGTGAAGGCGGCGAGGTCGGTGGCCTCCCGGTTCGGCCGGACCCGCCCGGCCTCCATGCGGGAAAAGTCGAGCAGGGCATTGACCAGACGGAGCAGGCGCAGGGCGTTGCGATGCGCCAACTCCAGGGTCTTGCGGCTTTCCTCCGACAGTGTTCCGGCCGATTCTGCCAGCAGGTTTTCCAGCGGCCCGAGCATCAAGGTCAGTGGCGTGCGGAATTCATGGGAGACGTTGGAGAAAAACTCGCTCTTGGCCCGGTCGAGGTCCTGCAAACGTTCGTTGGCTCGGGCCAGTTCGCTTTCGCGGCGCTGGAGCGCCGCCATGGTCGACTTCAACTCCTCGGCGTGGTGCCGCATCTGGTGGGTGAGGAAACAGATGATGGCCCCGGAAAAGCTGAAAGTCGCCACCGAGAGCATTTGTTCGAATACCAGCTTGAATGCCCAGAACGGCGGCATGAAGATGTAAAGGGCGGTTACCGCGCCCAGCACCATCGTAAGCAACCCGGGCCCCGTACCGAAAAGCAGCGCCGCGAGCGCCACCGCCGGATAGAAGGTGAGGAAACCGAGTCCGCCTTCCACGGGCAGCATGGCAAACCGGGCGGCCAGGGCCGCGCCGAAGATGGCTACCGCCAGGACGTAGCCCGCCCAAGGCGCCAAAGGCACGCCTTCGCCATGCAGAATGCTGGTGGCAATTCCACCCGTTTCCAGCGCCTGGCCGTCCGCGGCCGCGCGGCTGCCTTTCCACATGTCTTATGCCGTACCCAAATGAAAGTGCTTCAACTTTTCCGCAAAAGTGTAATGGGGAAACGGCATGGTTACGATGCGACCGCACCGGGTCGGTGCAAAATCGGGGAATGGGGACGCCAAGGTCATGCGTGTCCCTAACGGCAACGCAGGTGCATTCGCCTCGTCCTGCGGGCCTTCCGGCCACGGATTTCGTATCCCGCAACCGGCGGGAAGGACATGCGGCACTCGCCAATTCCCCGGTTGACTGCCTGGCGAGAAAGGATAGGTCGTCCGATTTTGCGCATCCCGGCCGCGGAACAGGCCGTCGCGCCGCTCTGGGAAACGGGCGCGACTACCCGCGCAAATCCTTTTCCACCTCTTCCAGCTTGATGTGGCGGATGTCCTTGCCCTTGACGTAATAGATGACGTATTCGCAGATGTTGCAACTGCGGTCGCCGATGCGTTCCAGGGAGCGCGCCGACCACATGATGCTCAAGGAAACGGGGATGGAGCGCGGGTCTTCCATCATGTAGGTCAACTGCTGGCGCATGATGCCTTCGTATTCGCTGTTGACCATCTTGTCTTCCTGCACCACGCGCAGCGCCTGTTCCACGTCCATGCGGGCGAAGGCGTCGAGGCTGTCGCGCAGCATCCCCCCGGCGTGCGCGCCCAGATGCGCCAGGTCGGTGAACTGATTGCGCTTGGGAAAATGAGCGGCCATATCGACCGCGTGCCGGGCGATGCGCTTGGCTTCGTCGCCGATCCGCTCCAGATCGGTGATGGCCTTGATGGACGCAACCACCAGCCGGAGATCGCGAGCGGTCGGCTGGCGGCGGGCCAGGATCTGCGTGCACTCCTCGTCGATGGAGACCTCCATCGAGTTGATTTTGTAGTCGTCGGCGATGACCTGCTCGGCAAGTTCGGTGTCGCCTTCGCTGAGCGCCCGGACCGCCAGACCGACCTGCTCCTGCACCAGGCCACCCATGCGCAGGATGCGGCTGTGGACGTCGAGCAGTTCATTGTCGAACTGCTTGGAGACGTGTTGCAGGGTTTCGTTGTCGAGAAAATTAGCCATAGCGTCCCGTAATGTAGTCTTCCGTCTGCTTTTTTGCCGGGGTGGTGAACAGGCGGTCGGTCGGCCCGAACTCGATCAGCTCCCCCATGTACATGAAGGCGGTGTAATCCGATACGCGCGCCGCCTGCTGCATGTTGTGCGTGACGATGACGATCGTGTAGTTGGCCTTGAGCTCGTAGATGAGTTCCTCGATCTTCAGCGTCGAAATCGGATCGAGCGCCGAGGCCGGCTCGTCCAGCAAAATCACTTCCGGCTCGATGGCGATGGCGCGGGCGATCACCAGCCTCTGCTGCTGGCCACCGGACAGTCCCATGGCCGAATCGTGCAGCCGGTCCTTGACCTCGTCCCACAGGGCGGCCCGCTTGAGCGAGCGTTCGACGATCTCGTCGAGCAAGCGGCGGTTGTTGACGCCCTGGATGCGCAGCCCGTAGGTCACGTTCTCGTAAATCGATTTTGGGAAGGGGTTGGGCTTCTGGAACACCATGCCCACCCGCCGCCTGAGGTCGGCGACGTTGACCGCCGGATGAAGAATAGAGTGGCCGTCGAGGAGAATGGTTCCCTCGATGGTCACGCTGTCGATCAGATCGTTCATGCGGTTGAAGCAGCGCAGCAGCGTGGACTTGCCGCAGCCGCTCGGCCCGATGAAGGCGGTGACCCGCTTGCGGGGGATCTCCAGGTCGATGGATTTGAGCGCCAGCTTGTCGCCGTAGAACAGCTTGAGGTTCTGCACCGCCAGGCAGATGTCGGCGCGGGACGGCGCATCCTGCCCGATTTTCCGCCCCAGCGCGCTGATATCTACGCCGTGTGTCAGGGGTGTTTTCATGTTGAGGGATGGTTTCATGTCAGGATTCTTCCGCCCGGAAGCGCTCGCGCAGGCGGTTGCGGATGGTTATGGCCACCAGGTTGAGGGCGAGGATCACCAGCACCAGCAAAAGGGCGGTCGCGTATACCAGGGGGCGGGCGGCCTCCACGTTGGGGCTCTGGAAACCCACATCGTATATGTGAAAGCCCAGGTGCATGAACTTGCGTTCCAGGTGGATGAACGGCGCATTGCCGTCCAAAGGCAGCGAAGGTGCCAGCTTGACCACGCCCACCAGCATCAGCGGGGCCACTTCGCCGGCGGCGCGGGCGATGGCCAGAATCAGGCCGGTCATGATGGCCGGGGAGGACATGGGCAGCACGGTGCGCCACAAGGTCTCCCACTTGGTGGCGCCCAGGGCCAGCGAACCCTCGCGGATCATGCGCGGAATGCGGGTCAGGCCTTCCTCGGTGGAGACGATGACCACCGGCACGGTGAGGATCGCCAGGGTCAGAGAGGCCCAGATCAGTCCCGGCGTGCCGAAAGTCGGTGCGGGCAGTGCCTCGGGGAAGAAAATCCGGTCGAGATGGCCGCCGAGGAAATAGACGAAAAACCCCAGGCCGAACACGCCGTAGACGATGGACGGCACGCCGGCCAGATTGTTGACGGCGATGCGGATCAACTGGGTCAGGGCGCCCTGATGGGCGTATTCGCGCAGGTACACGGCCGCGATGACGCCGAACGGCGCGACCAGCAGGGTCATGATGAACACCATCAGCACCGTGCCGAAAATGGCCGGGAAGATGCCGCCTTCCGTGTTGGCCTCGCGCGGCTCGTCGGCGACGAATTCGCCGAGCTTGCCGAAATAAAAGGCGAGCTTGCCGGAGAGGCCCATGGCGTTCGGATAGTACACGCGCACGATTTTTTGCAGGGGCACCTCCACCTGCTGGCCGCTGCTGACTTCCACCAGCAGGGCGTCGCGGCGGATCTGGCCGTAAAGATCGACCAGCTTTTGCTGCAAACCCGCGTATTCGGCTTGCAAGGCTTTTCTCTCGGCTTCGATGGCCTCGCGCTTGGCGGGGTCGGCGTCTTTATCCAGTTCCAGCCGGCGGCCGCGCAAGCGCAGCCTTTCCAGGCCGTAATTGATGGCGCCGATTTCGTCCTTTTCCGTGTGGCGGATCTCTTCATGGATTGCCAGCGCCCGTTCCAGACGCTCCGCCACCGCCGCGGCCACCGCATCCCCCTCGGCCACCACCTGGCCCTCCTGCTTGACCGCACGGACGAAGCCGTAAAAGTTGCCCCACTCGCGGCGCTCCATGACCGCCAAATCCGAGGGGTAGCGCGCACCTTGCAGGTCGTCGGCCATGAGCCAGCGGAAATCGCTGCCCAGCAGGTCGCGGTTACCCACCTTGAGCAGTTGCCGCTCGACCATGTCCCGCCCTTCCGGGACCGGTAGGCCCAGGCTGCGCAGGCGCCCGACGGGAACGGTCTCGCTTTGCGACGGCTCGCCGATCACCCGCCCGCCCTCGGCCGGCAGGGTTACGTCCAGCACCGGATGCGGCCAGAAGTGGCCGAAGCCCTGCCAGACCAGCACCACCAGGAGCGATGCCACCAGGAACACGTTGGCCGCCACGGCGGAGGCGCTCAGCCACACCCAGGGCGTACCGCTACGAAACCACTCGGAAATCCGCATCGCTTGCATCCGCCGTTTAAAGGGAGCTGTACCGTTGCCGCAGGCGATGACGCACCACTTCGGCGACGGTATTGAACAGGAAGGTGAAGCCGAACAGCACCAGCGCCGCCAGAATCAACACGCGGAAGTGGGTGCTGCCCACGGCGGATTCGGGCATCTCCACGGCGATGTTGGCCGCCAGGGTGCGCATGCCCTGGAAAGGGCTGAAGTCGGTGGTCGGGGTGTTGCCGGTGGCCATGAGCACGATCATGGTCTCGCCCACCGCGCGGCCCATGCCGATCATCACCGCCGAAAAAATCCCCGGACTCGCAGTCAGCAGCACCACGCGGGTCATGGTTTGCCACGGCGTCGCACCCAGGGCCAGCGAACCCAGCGTCAGGTGCTTGGGTACGCCGAACACCGCGTCCTCGGCGATGGAGAAGATGGTCGGGATCACCGCGAATCCCATCGCCAGCCCGACGACGATGGCGTTGCGCTGGTCGTAACCGACGTGCATTTCGTTGACCAGCCAGTTGCGGATGTCGCCGCCGAACAGCGCGTCCTCGACCGGATGGTTCAGCGCCAGCGACAGCCAGGTCAGCGCCAAGACCACGGGAACCATCACCAGCGGCTGCCAGCCCTCGGGAAGCCGGGACTGGAAACGCTTGGGCAGCTTATGCCAGAACCAGGCGAAAGCGACGCAGCCCAGCGGCAGGACGAGCAGCATGCAGAACACGCCCGACAGGTATTTTTCCAGCGCCGGGGCCAGCCACAATCCCGCCAGGAAGCCCAGGATCACGCTCGGCAGGGCGCCCATGATCTCCACGGCCGGCTTGACGACCTGGCGCAGCGCGGGGGCCATGAAATAAGCCGTGTACACCGCGCCGAGAATGGCCAGCGGCATGGAAACCAGCAGGGCGTACAGCGCGGCTTTCAGGGTGCCGTAACTGAGCGGAACCAGGCTGAATTTGGCCTCGAAGTCGTTGCTGGCCGACGAGGATTGCCAGACGTAATCCGGACCTGGATAGCTCTCGTACCAGACCTTGCCCCACAAGGCGCTCCAGGAGGCTTCGGGGTGGGCGTTGGTCAGGCGCTGGAAATGGATTTGCCCGGTGCGGTCTTCGACCAGCAGCGCGTTGGCGCGCGGCGCCAACGCCAGGCGTCCGGTGGGCGGAACGCCAAGGGCGTGGGTAAGCAGGGTCTGGTGGGCCGTGGCGTGGAATACGCCGAGGGTGCCTTGTTCATCCACGGCCACGAAGCCCTTGCGCTGCTCCTCGGTAATCAGCGCGGTCACCGGACCCGTCAAACCGTCGAAGGCGCGGATGCGGGTCAATAGGGGCGTGCCGTGCTCGTCGCGCACCGGAAACCACTGGGTCAGGCCGCCGCCCGAGTCGCCGGCGACGAGGGATATTTCGCCGCTGAGGAAGCTCAGCGCCGTCAGGCGCTGATCCTGGCGCAACAAGGCAATCCGCTGCCGCAGGCCGGCCTGTACCAGATCGGCCACGTCGTAATTTTCCAGTTCGCCCCCGCCATCGGCCACATACAGGGTGCGCATCTCCATGTCGAGGAGCAGAAACTGGGGCGCGTCCATCTGGATGGGCAAGAGCCGCTGTTCGCGTTTCAGTTCGGTTTCCTCCCCCAGGAAAGACTCTTCCCGACGGAAGCGCACCAGGGACACCTGCCGCCCCTCAGCCCAGCCCACCAGCAAGGCGCCGCCCGTGTCGCCCGCCGCCTGCACCGCCAGCAGACGCACCGGCGCGCCGTCGTCGAACAAGGGCAGGGGCGCTTCGCCCAAGGGGAAATCCAGGCGGGGTGTGACGACGCGCCGGTTGTCCGGATAGGCCACGGAAAAACGCTGCCGCGCCACCAGCACCTTGCCGTCGCTCAGGCCGAAGGCCAGCACGTTGCTGTGCGGCGCGCCGCGGGCGTGAGACACGATGGTGATGCCGGGCGCCAGGGGCAGCAGCGTCTCGCTGTGCACCGCTCCGTTCTCGGGGTTGAAAAATACCACCCGGCCGGATGCGGTATAGCGCGCGGCCATTTCCACCTGTTCGTCGAGAATCAAGTCCAGCGTCGCGTCGTCCGACCCCGCGACGCCGCCCGGCGCCGCATAACGGGAGACGGGCGCCAGGGAAGCGGATTCGAGCAGTGGCGCGACTTCGTAAAGCAGATAGAAGAAGATCAACAGGATGGCGACGATGACGCTCACACCGCCGACCGCCATGCCGTACCCCGCCAGCCGGTCGAGCAACATGCGCCGTTTACGCCGCCGCGCCCTGGCCGCCGGGTCGGGAAGGTAGGACTGTTCGCCGCGGGAAGGTAATTTTTCAGTCATGTTACAAATGCTAATCCTGGGATATGACGTTCCCGTGAATATCCTTCCGGATGCAAACAATCATTTTATCAAGCCTGGCCGGAACGCCCTAATTCGCTGCGCAGTTCACACGGTCTCTTGAAGTGCCCTCAGAAACACCTGAAAACCATGTGAACGGTTGTGATTGGGGTTCGCCCATTGACCAAGGGCTCGTGCCGCTTCCGTCTTGCGAAGCCCGTTCTTGAAGTAGCCGGCCCTTTGCAGGATTCGCTCAAACGCCTCCCAGGTTCCGCCGGCAATTGCGTCAGGATTACGAAAGCTCTCCTTGATGGGAATTGCCTTGCTGACGCGCGGATAAACCCGCAATACGGCTTCCCAGTCGCCGAAATACCATGCCTCCAGTTCCTCAGTAGCAACACGATTAACCACCTGCCAAACTGATCCTCCTGCCGCTGAGCGAATGCTCAGGCCCGCTCTTCATGTCCTCTCAACGCCTTACGCCTTGGTGCGCTTGGAATGAGAATCCACCGTTTCCTCAAACGCCCCAATTCATCATATCGCGGACTTACGATGCACTCCGCGCCCTATGCCTCTCGGCTAGCCGGCTATGGGTCAAAGGTAGCTCATATAAAGGTCAGCCTGGCACGGCAAGTGGCCTAAATGCATCGGCCGCTTAATCCGATTAGGTAAGCCGTGCATTCCTTCCGGGTGGACATGGTTCTTCAGGCTGTCTGCGTCACAACAGCACGATGTCGTACTGTTCCTGGTTGTACTGCGCCTCGGCGCGGAACTTGATGCTGACGGAGAGGAAGGCTTCCAGCTCCGAGACCATGTCGGCGTCCTCGTCCAGCAGGCGGCCGACGACCTCGTTGCCGGCCAGCACCATCAGCTCCTGCACGTTGTACTGGCGTACCTCGCGGATGATTTCGCGCAGGATTTCCAGGCACACGGTCTCGGCGGTCTTGAGCATGCCGCGCCCGCTGCAGGAGGGGCAGGTCTCGCACAGGATGTGCTCCAGGCTTTCGCGGGTGCGCTTGCGGGTCATCTGCACCAAGCCGAGGGAAGACACTTCGCTGATGGCGTTGCGCGCCCGATCCTTTTCCAGGCTCTTTTGCAGGGCGAGGAGCACCTGGGCCTTGTGATCCTCGTCGCACATGTCGATGAAGTCGACGATGACGATGCCGCCGAGATTCCTCAGACGCAGTTGCCTGGCGATGGTCTGCGCGGCTTCCAGGTTGGTCTTGAAGATGGTCTCTTCCAGGTTGCGTCCGCCGACGTAGGCGCCGGTATTCACGTCCACGGTGGTCATGGCCTCGGTCTGGTCGAACACCAGGTGGCCGCCGGACTTGAGCGGCACCTTGCGCTCCAGGGCGCGCTGGATTTCGTCTTCCACCCCGTACAGATCGAAGATGGGCCTTTCGCCGGTGTAGTGCTCGATGTAGGGGGCCAGTTCCGGCATGAATTCGGCGGCGAATTTCGTCAGCCGCTGACAGGTTTCGCGCGAATCCACGCGGATTTTTTCCAGCTTGACGCGGTACAGGTCACGCACCGCGCGAATGCTGAGCGGCAGCTCCTCGTAAAGCAGGGTTTCCGCCGGTGCGGCGGCGACCTTCAGCGCGATGGAGGCCCACAGCTTGCCGAGGAACAGCATGTCGGCGCGCACGGCGAATTCGTCCACGCCTTCGGCGGCGGTGCGGGCGATATAGCCGCTGTGGCTTTCCTGTTCCTGGCGGAAGGATTCGATGCAGGCGCGCAGCCGCGTCCGCTCTTCCTCGCACTCGATGCGCTGCGACACGCCGGCTACGTCGACCTCGGGCATGAACACCATGAAGCGCGAAGGCAGGGAGATTTCCGTGGTCAGGCGCGCGCCTTTCGCACCCAGCGGGTCTTTGGCCACCTGCACCACGATCTCCTGTCCCTCGCGGTACAGGGTTTCCAGCGGAGTATTCTGGGCCCGGTCGCGGGTGCCCAGGTCCGATTCGTGCAGGAAAGCGGCCCGTTCCAGGCCGATTTCCACGAACGCGGCCTGCATGCCCGGCAGCACGCGGCAGACGCGCCCTTTGTAAATGTTGCCCACCAGGCCGCGCTTGCGGGTGCGCTCGATGAGCACTTCCTGCAGCACGCCGTTTTCGACAATGGCGACCCGCGTTTCCGGCGGCGTTACGTTGATGAGAATTTCGTCGCTCATGATTCGGATTCCGGCAACAAATGGACTCCCGCCGCTTGCAGCAGCCGGGCGGTTTCGAACAAGGGTAGCCCCATTACCCCGGAATAGCTGCCTTCCAGTTGCTCGACGAATACGGCCCCCACGCCCTGGATGGCGTAAGCGCCCGCCTTGTCCCGCGGTTCGCCCGTCCGGCAGTAGGCGCGGATTTCGTCGTCGCCCAGCGCGCGGAAGCGGACCCGGCTGATGCTGAGGGCGGTCCGTTCGCGGTTGCCCAGAAAGCCGCAGCCACCTTGTTCCCCCTCTCCCTCTCGGAGAGACCCCGGCACGTTGCCCGCGCCGAATGGCCCCCGGGAACCCGATCCGGTTCCCCCCTTTTCCAAAGGGGGGAAACACGGCTCATGTCCACGGGTCGAGGCAGGTTCCTGGGTAAGGACGGGGAGAGGGAAACAAAGCGCTACAGCGCTCAGTACCCGATGCTCGCGGCCCGACAAGGCACGGAGCATCGCAACCGCGTCCGCCTCGTCGCGCGGCTTGCCGAGAATCGCGCCGGCCAGCACGACCGCCGTGTCGGCGGCCAGCACCGGCAGTTCGCCGCCGCAGCGCTCCCAGCCGTGGCGGGCTTTTTCCGTCGCTACGCGGACGACGTATTTTTCCGGCGTTTCGTTCGCATGGGGCGTTTCGTCGGCATCCACCGGCAGGATGCGGTGCGCCACGCCGATCTGCTCGAGCAATTGCGAGCGGCGCGGCGAGGCGGAAGCCAGGATGAGCACGGGAACCGTCACGCGCGATGATAGGGATGATTGCGCAGGATGCTCCACGCCCGGTAAAGCTGCTCGGCCAGCACCACCCGCACCAGGGGATGGGGCAGGGTGAGGCGCGACAGGCTCCAGCGCTCCTCTGCGCGCGCCAGGCATTCCGGCGCCAGGCCGTCGGGGCCGCCGACCAGCAGTGCCACGTCGCGCCCGTCCGCCAGCCAGGTTTCCAGCCGTCCGGCCAGTTCTTCGGTGGCATGCTCGACGCCCTTCACGTCCAGCGCCACCACCCGCGCGCCCTTGGGCAGGGCCGCCAGCATCCGCTCGCCTTCCAGCGCCACCGCACGCGCCGGGTCCTGGGACTTGCCCCGCGCGCCCGGCTCGATCTCGCGCAAATGCAGCGCGCACTCGCGCGGCAGACGCTTGGCATACTCGTCGTAGCCCTCGCGCACCCAGGCGGGCATTCTTTCGCCCACGGCGATCAGTTCGAGGCGCATGACGGCCTGTGACCCCCGATGTTCGACGCCGATGTGCGTGAGTACGGCATCGAATTACCAGATGCAGCGCAGGCCCGGCAGGGCACGCAATTTTTCGTCGGCGGTGACAAGGGCGGCGCGGTGCGCCAGGGCGGTTGCGCCTATCAGCCTATCGGCGGGGTCGCCGTGAAGGAATGGAAGGTCTTGCGCCAATTCGGCGATCTCGGGCGTGATCGGCAACACGGTCATTTTCATGCCGGTCAAAATATCCTGAATGTAGTCGCAAGAGTTCACGCCGGCGCGATTGTTCAGTCGGCCGCGCGCATAGAGCAAGGCAATCTCCCACAGACTGATGTCCGCGCAAGCCAGGTTTCCGGATTCGATGCCCAATTCCACGGCGGAACGGGCATGTGCCGAAAGCCGGTGTGGCGCGTCGGCCCAGAACAGCAGGACATGGGTGTCACAGATGGTCCGCATCGCCGTTCCATTCCTCGTCGAGAGGAGCAAGGATGTCGCCGACGATCATTGTGCCGCGCAAAGATTCCAGGCGCTTGAGCGCTGCTTCCCGCACGCTCTCGGTGCGGTCGGGGACGATGCGCGCGATGGGCTTGCCGTGCAGGGTGACGACGACTTCCTCGCCCCCTTGTACCTGCTTGAGGTATTCCGGCAGGTGCTGGCGCAGTTCGGTGACGTTGATGGCGTTCATGCCCGCTCGCTGAAGTGTACAGAAACAATGTGCATTATAGGCGTTCGGACTGCGCCCTGGTTTATCCGAATCGTGTTGACCATTCGCAGCGGTCACGATTGCATCGTGGCCGCCCACTCCCGCCATCCCCCCGCCAAGGGGAAATACAAGCCGAGGCGGATCGGACGGTCTTCGCACAGCGAGACCAGGGCGGCGTAGCGTTCCAGTTGCGGACGGTAGCGGGCTTGTTCCCGGTCGAGGAATTCCTCCCGCCCGCCGCCTTCGTGCACACCGGTCTTGTAATCGACGATCCAGCGCGTGCCGGCCGCGTCGACGAAGCTGCGGTCGATGGCCACGCTGACCGTCTCGCCGCGCAACACGCCGGTCAGTGCCCATTCGGTCCGGGAATCGGCATGCCCGGAAGACAGAATCCAGCGGCCCCGGGGATCGTCCAGGGTGGCGCGCAGCGCGTCGAGCACGCGCCGGGCGGCCGGGGCGATCTCCGCGCCGGGAACTCCCAGCCGTTCCAGCCGCGCGGCGACGGCGTCCTCCAGACCGGCGAAGCGTTCCGCCGTCCAATCCTCCAGCGGCGCGCGCGCCATGCGGCACAGCCATTCGTGGGTTGCGACGCCGACGTGTCGCGCGGTTTCCCCTGCCCAGTCGAATTCCACCGGGACGGTGTCCTCGCGCACGACGGGGTCCGGCGCGCCGGGACGGCGGTAGTCCCGCAGCGCGACGAATTCGGGCCGCCAGTCCGCCGCCACCCGGCGCAGCAAGGGCGGGGAAGGTTCCGTGGGGATGATCCTGTCCCAACCGCCAGCAATCGATACCGTTGAATTAAGTTCGATGCCCGCTTTTCCAGTTCCTTCACCCTCTGGGGGAAGGTTAGGATGGGGGTGATCGGAACAGGTTTCCGCAACCGTTGTTAACTCGCCCCCACCTGTCCTCCCCCGTGGGGGGAGGGACGTAAGTACAGGCGACTCAGTTAATTCAATCGCCTCGCCGCCGGAAGCCGAGGAAGATTCCGCAAACTCCCTTTCCACCACCGGCCAGAGCTTGTCCAGCAGCGAGCCGGCTTCGGGACCGCCCGACGGGGGAACATGGCCCAGCAGATGCAGGCGGCGCTTGGCCCGCGTCGCCGCCACGTAAAGCAGGCGGCCGGTTTCGTGGGCGTCCTTGCGCTTTTCCAGTTCGCGCACGAAGGCGTAGAGCGGGTCGTTTTTCGTTTCCCCGTCGGCCAGGGGCGCGAGCAGCAGGCACTCCTCCCCGGCCGCATCCAGGGTTTCCAGCCAGGCGAGCAGCGGCTTGTCCTTGGGGCGCGGCCGGCGGCCCAGGCCGGGCAAAATCACCGTGTCGAATTCCAGCCCTTTGGCCTTGTGCAGGGTCATGATCTGCAGGGATTCGCCCGCCGCCGGGTCGGAGGGGGCGCGCAACTCGGCCAGGGCTTCCTCCAGCGCGTCGGGGCGGTTCAGGGAGCCGGCTTCGTCGAAGCGGTCGAGCAGGTCGAAAAACCCCTGTGCCGCCTCCGCATCGCCGGGACGAACGAGTAGGGCGGGGCCGCCCAGCGCCGCCCAGACGCCGCGCACCGCATCCCGCAAGCCCATGCGTCCCAGCGCAGCATGGGCTGCGCGCATGATGTCCCGTATCCGTGCGGCGCGTATTCGGCCGTCGGCGCTTAACTGCTCCAGGCGGGTTTCCAGCAGGCATTCGACGGTTGCGTCCTGTCCTTCCGCAAGAGCCGCCAGATCGTCCAGTCTCAGCCCGCACCAGGGCGCGCGCAGCAGCGCCAGCCAGGCGGTGCGGTCGGCGGGAAAGCACAAGGCGCGGGCCAGCGCCAGCAGGTCCTGCACCACGCCGCGGCCGCCCAGGGGTTCGATCTCCATGGCGCGAAACGCCACGCCCTGCTCGCGCAACAGGGGCAACAGGGCGTTCAGGTGGGCGCGGCTGCGCGCGAGCACCGCGGTCGTGCCCGCGGGATGCTCGCGCCGAGCGGCAGCGATGATCTCCAGAATTCGCCCCGCCTCGCCCAGGTCGTCGCGCTCCAGCCACGGGTGGACATGAACGGCCGGCTCCGGCAGCAGCGGGTGTCGCGCGCTGGACGGCGCGTAGCTGACCGCGCCTTCTCCAGCATTTTCCTCGCCCGGCGCCGGGAACACGGCGCCGAAGGCAGCGTTCACCCAATCGATTACGCCCTGTTGGGAGCGGAAGTTGGCGCTCAGGGTCAAAGGCTCCAGCCGCACCGCGCCGATGCCTTGGCGCGAGGCGAGCAGAAACAGGCCCACGTCGGCTTCGCGGAAACGGTAGATGGACTGCATGGGATCGCCCACCAGGAACAGGGTGCGCCCGTCGCTGTGCTGCCAGCCGGCGGTCAGGCGGCGCAGCAGTTCTACCTGCAGGCGGCTGGTGTCCTGAAACTCGTCCACCAGCACGTGATGGATGCGGCTGTCCAGGGCCAAAGCCAGATCGGTCGGGGCCTCTTCCTCGCCCAGGGCTTGCAGCGCCCGTGCCGCGACTTCGGGAAAGTCCACCGCGCCGCGGTCGCGAAAAATCACTTGCAGGTGCGCGGCAGCGATGCGCAGCGATTCCACCAGCGCCTCCAGCAACCGCCATTGCGCGTCGTCGTATTGCGGCGACGGCAGGCGGCGCACGGCGTCCAGGGTTGGCGCCAGATCACGGCAATCCGCCAGGGAAGCGATGAACTCCTGCGCCCGTGCTTTTTGCGCCTTCCCTTCCTTGTCGGCGGAAGGGAAACCTTGATTGACCGTGAGCGACTTGCGCCAGGTCCCCTCCTTGGTCAGCACCAGTTCCGCCAGCGCCCGCCAGGCGGGCAGCGCGGCGGCGGACGGCGGGGGAAATTCCGTAACCTCCGTCAACGCCAGCAAAGGCGATTCGCCTTTCCCCGTCTTTTGGAGATTGGCGGCGGCGTAACGGCCCAGTTCCAGCCATTCCGGCCGGCAAGACGTGGGAATGCGCGCTTCCAGACGGCGCAATTCGCCATCCAGGAAAGCCCTGAGTTCCTGCTCCAGCCTCCGCTGGTCGTCCGCGCCGCGCGCCCGTCCCAGATGGCGCAGCCACTGGTCGCGCTTGGGCAGCATGGCGGCCAGCAGGCTTTCCAGCCGGGTGGTGTCGTTGTCCAGGTGGGTCAGGAGGCCGGCGATGGCGTCCGACCAGGCGTCGCCGTCTTCCAGGGAACGCAGGGTGGCGCGAGCCGCCTCGCGGTACAGTTCCGCCGCATCCTCGGCCACCTCCGGCGGCGCGCCGAAGCCGGCGGACAGCGGCATGCGCCGCGTCAGTTCGGCGCACAGGGCGTCCACGGTGAGGATGCGCAAGCGCCCCGGCGCTTCCATCAACCGCCAGCCGCGTTCGGCCTCGCGGGCCAAGGCACGGCGTGCCAATTCCCAGGTCGCGCGCCGGTGCCCTTCCTCCGGCGATGTCCCCGCACCCAGGATGAGCGCGTCCAGCACCCGGCGGCGCATTTCGCCGGCCGCCTTGCGGGTAAAGGTGATGGCGACCACTTCCTCCGGCTCCTCCACCCCGACCAAAAGGGCCAGCAGTCGCTGAGTAAGCAGCTCGGTTTTTCCCGAACCGGCGGGCGCCTGGACGATGAAGGAGCTATGAGGATCGACGGCTCGGCGGCGCGCGGCGGCGTCGGGAAGAGGCGATGAGTCGGCCATGTGGGAATCTAACGCGTTGTAATGTAAGGAATGGATTACACTTTAAACTTGGGTCGCGCCCGCGACATGCCCACCATAACCGACAATGCCCAGGAGCGGGGCAAAAAAGGAGGAGACGCCGATGCAGACCTTCCATTGGGATCAGCGTTACGAAACCGGCCTGAAGGAGGTCGACGACCAGCACCGCTATCTGGTCGAGGTGATCAACCGTTTCGGCGAACAACTGACCCGCGCCGCCGGCGCCGAATGGGATGAAGTGCAGACGGTTTTCGCCGAGGTTGCAGACTATGCCCGCTACCATTTCACCGAGGAAGAAAACCTCGCGGCGGCGGCGGGGCTGGACCCCGCTTACCTGGAGGAGCACAAGGAACAGCACCGGCACTTCATGGAGGACGTGGAACGGATGCACGCGACGGTGACGCCGGAAAATCTCGATACCGCCGGCCGGCTGTTCTATTTCCTCATGCACTGGCTGGTGTACCACATTCTGGGCACCGATCACGGCATGGCGCGGCAGGTCGCTGCGGTCGAAAACGGCGTCAGCCCTGCCGAAGCCCGCCGGACCCAGTGGGAAAAAGCCGATCAGGAGACCGCGGGACCGCTGCTCGAATCGCTCCAGGGATTGTTCCAGCTCATCTCGCTGCGCAACCGCGAACTTCTGGAACTCAACGCCACGCTGGAGGCGAAAGTGGTGGAGCGTACCGAGGAACTGTCCGTCGCCAACCGGCTTCTGGAAAATCTGGCGCTGACCGACCCCCTCACCGGACTGCCCAACCGCCGCCATGCCATCAGCCGCCTGAATCTGCTCTGGGCGGAAGCGCTGCGCGACGGCACGCCCCTGACGGCGATGATGATCGACGCCGACGGCTTCAAGCCCATCAACGACACCTTCGGCCACGACGCCGGCGACGTGGTGCTGCACGAACTGGCGCGTGCCCTGCGCGAAGGCGTGCGCACCGACGACGTGGTGTGCCGCCTGGGGGGAGACGAGTTTTTCATTCTCTGCCCGAGCACCGCGCTGGCCGACGGCCTCAACGTCGCGGAAAAACTGCGCGCCGAAGTC
The DNA here is from genome assembly GCA_035293245.1 of Methylococcaceae bacterium. Classification (GTDB taxonomy): domain Bacteria; phylum Pseudomonadota; class Gammaproteobacteria; order Methylococcales; family Methylococcaceae; genus DATDOO01. The sequence goes on along the minus strand of DATDOO010000384.1, from coordinate 555 downwards.
GCCGGGCTGCGCGTGCCCGCCGGAACGGGAATCTGGCAGGGCAGCATCAGCGTCGGCGTGGCGGCGAGCGACCGCCTGGAGGGTCCGGAAGCCCTGCTCAAGTTGGCGGACGACGGCGTATACGTCGCCAAGCGCGGCGGGCGCAACCGGGTCGCGACGGCGCAGAAAGCGGCCTGAGCATAGCGCTGGGGCCGAAGACGCGCCGTCGGCGCCCAAGCGCTTTTTGGCCGAGATTGACGCCCCCGCGAGTTTGCTGTATTCCGGCAGCCTTCCCGAAGCTGCCTTATGAAAGGCTATGTCTGCGTTAAACGTTGAAATGGATTTTTTGTCCAATGAGATAAACGCATCCAACCCAGGAGGGCGTCCTCATGAAAACCTCCGACTTCAAGATTTGGTTCGACCGGTTGTCGCAGCTAGCCGTGGCCAACAAGAACGGGTGAAACAGCGCCTGGGGCAGGCGGTTCCGCCATCACCGGCGTTGAATTGGCTGGAACATCTCCCCGAGCCCTGCTGCCCCGTTTGTCAGGCGGATCACCCTTACCGCTGGGGTCGTCA
>DATDOO010000383.1:0-48236 GCA_035293245.1 Methylococcaceae bacterium | reverse complement strand
GGCCCCCCCCGCCACGGTAGCGTTAACCCGTGGCTGGATGGCTCCGATGCGCCCGTCCGGGGCGACTTCGACGTGATAGGACTTGCCGTTGACGGTGACGTCGTAAGCGCGTGGACCATGGGGTATCGCGGGTGATGGGTTCTCCTCGCCCGAAGGCCGCGGTTCGAACGCCGCCGGATTGTGGCGGTTCTGGATGAATTTCCAGCCCACCTGCTGGAATTGGGCGTAAATCAACACATCGTCGATTTCATTCGCGGCAAGGCTGACGTGGTTTTCCGCGGCCAAGTGGCGCAATTCCGCCTCTTGGCGTACCAGTTCCGGTTCCAGCACGTCGGCGGGTCGGCAGGTGATCGGCTTGTCGCCGTTCAGTACCCGCTTCTGCAGTTCCGCGTTGACCGGGGCGGGGGTTGCGCCGTATTCCCCTCGCAGCACGCCGGCTGTTTCCTTGGTGATGGTTTTGTAACGTTCGCCGGCCAACACATTGATCACCGCCTGGGTGCCGACGATTTGCGAGGTGGGCGTGACCAGGGGAATGAACCCCAAATCCTCGCGCACGTGGGGAATTTCGCGGAGCACTTCGTCCATGCGCTGCAAAGCGCCCTGCTCGCGCAACTGGCTCTCCAGATTGGTCAGCATGCCGCCGGGCACTTGAGCGACCAGGATGCGGCTGTCCACGCCCTTGAGGGAACCCTCGAACTTTGCGTATTTTTTGCGCACTTCACGGAAATATTCCGCGATTTCCTCGATGAGACCCAAATTGAGTGCCGTGTCGCGCTCCATTCCTTCGAAGGCGGCGACGACGGTCTCCGTGGCGCTGTGGCCATAGGTCTGGCTCATGGAGGAAATGGCCGTATCCACATTGTCGATCCCTGCTTCCACCGCCTTGACGATCGTGGCGGTGCTGAGGCCGGTAGTCGCGTGGCATTGCATATGGATGGGAACCCGCACGCTGGCTTTGAGGCGGCGCACCAACTCCTCGGCTACGTAGGGCTTGAGCAGTCCGGCCATGTCCTTGATGGCGATGGAGTGCACGCCCATATCTTCCAGGCGTTTGCCCATGTCCACATAAAGGTCGACGGTGTGCACGGGACTCACCGTATAGGAAATCGTTCCCTGGGCGTGCCGGTCCACGGCGATGGCGGCTTTGACGGCGCACTCCAGGTTGCGCAGGTCGTTGAGTGCGTCGAAGATGCGGAACACGTCCACGCCGTTCTCCGCCGCGCGCTCGACGAATTTTTCCACCAGATCGTCGGCATAGTGGCGATAGCCGAGCAGATTTTGCCCGCGCAGCAGCATTTGCTGACGGGTATTCGGCAGGGCCTGCTTGAGAAGACGCAGTCGTTCCCACGGGTCTTCTCCGAGGTAACGGATGCAGGCGTCGAAGGTGGCGCCGCCCCAGGTTTCCAGGGACCAGAAGCCCACTTGATCCAGCTTGCCGCAGATTGGCAGCATGTCATCGATGCGCAAGCGGGTCGCCAGCAGGGACTGGTGAGCGTCTCGCAACACAACCTCGGTGATGCCTAATGGGCGAGCCATAAAAAAGGGAACTCCTTTGCTGAAAACTGAAATTACTTGTTGCTTTCGTAAAGCTGGATGGCGGTCCGGATAGCAACTTGCGTATCGGCATCGACAACCGCCGCCTGCTCTCGATGCTTAGCCGTGGAAGCGGCGAGCGTGGTTTGTTCGAAGTTCTGCTCGCCATCGAAACGGCGCAGGAGATTCGGCAGCAGGCTGACCGCGCCGACCAGCAGTGCGAGGAACAGGAACACGATGGACATTCCCACGACCATCAACTGGAGGCCGTTCTGGAACAATTCGGAGAGGGTCGGTTCCATGGCAATTGGCGTTGGCGCTTAGCGCAAGACTGGATTTCTAATGGTAATCGGTGAGGCGAGGAAAGTCGAACGCGGTCGGGCGCACGGTTGGCGCGGTTTCCGATGCACGATCAGTCATGTCGATGCAAGGCGGGCGGTCCGATTCACCTATCCGGAAATCAGCGGCGGCGAATCGTCATCGGGCGCTTTTCCGCCGAACAACTTGCGGATACGCGCCCAGAGCACCCGAATGCCGCGCCACAAGCGCGGCAGAAGCCAGATCATGAGGACAATGAACACACCCAGCAGCGCCAGAAACAGCCAGGGGTGATGCAGCGCGGTCCATAGCCCGGCAATGACCGCAACGTCTTCGGTGATGGACGCCGCCCAATTGCTGAAGGGTTCCGGCGAGGCGTTGATCAGTACCCGTGAACCTGCCTTGGTACCGTGAGTGCCCGCCGCAAGGCTCCCGCCGACCAATGCGGCGGCGATTTCCGCTGCCGGGCCGATGTCCGCCACCGCGCCGGCGGCAAGCATCGCACCGGCCGGGATGCGGATGAAGGTGTGCAGCACATCCCAGCCGGAATCCACGCCGGGAATCTTGTCGGCGAAAAATTCCACGCAGTACATGCTTCCGGCGGCGATCATCACCACAGGGTCAGCCAGCACCTGCAGGTCCGGCGGCAGGACGGCCGAACCGGTGTTGGCCATGAGGCCCAGCATGAACAGCGTGGCGTAAAGGTTGAGGCCGCTGGCCCACGCTGCGCCCATGGACAGGGCGAGAATCTGGCTGACGTGTTCGAGGGATTCCATGGCAGGCACCCGGGAGACAGAATGATGACGCCGTTCACTATGACATGCCGGGCGCGTCGGCGGAAAGAGGTGGGGCGCTTCTGCTAGAATGCCGCGCTCAACGCAAAAAAATTAGTCTCCCAGCGAATGCCCGCACATCAACTGACCCATCTCAAGCAACTGGAAGCGGAAAGCATCCACATCATCCGCGAGGTTGCCGCCGAGTTCGAAAATCCGGTGATGCTCTACTCCATCGGCAAGGATTCCGCCGTGATGGTCCACCTGGCCATGAAAGCCTTCTACCCCGGCAAGCCGCCGTTTCCGCTCATGCATGTGGACACGACGTGGAAATTCCGCGAGATGATCGACTTCCGCGACCGCCGGGCGCACGAACTGGGGCTGGATCTGATCGTCCACGTCAATCCGGAAGGGGTGGAGCAGGGCATCGGCCCGTTCACCCACGGCAGCAAGAAGCACACGGACATCATGAAGACCGAGGCGCTCAAGCAGGCTCTGGACAAATACAAGTTCGACGCGGCTTTCGGCGGTGCGCGGCGCGACGAGGAAAAATCCCGCGCCAAGGAACGCGTCTATTCCTTCCGCGACAAAAACCACCGCTGGGACCCGAAAAACCAGCGCCTCGAGTTGTGGAGCCTGTACAACGGCAAGATCAACAAGGGCGAATCCATCCGTGTTTTCCCCTTGTCCAACTGGACCGAACTGGACGTGTGGCAGTATGTCTATCTGGAAAACATCCCCATCGTGCCGCTGTACTTCGCCAAGGAGCGGCCGGTGGTGGAACGCGACGGCGTGCTGATCATGGTCGACGACGAGCGCATGCCGCTGGAGCCGGGCGAGGCGCCGCAAATAAAAATGGTGCGCTTCCGCACCCTGGGTTGCTATCCCCTGACCGGCGCCGTGGAATCCAGCGCCGCCACCCTGCCGGAAATCATCCAGGAAATGCTGCTTACCAAGACGTCCGAACGCCAGGGCCGGGTCATTGACCACGACCAGGCGGGGTCCATGGAACAGAAAAAAATGGAAGGCTATTTCTGAGTCTTCCCCACCGAAGTTAGCGAATATTCATGTCCCACCAATCCGACCTCATCGCTTCCGATATCCACGCCTATCTCGCTCTGCACGAGCGCAAGGAATTGCTGCGCCTGTTGACCTGCGGCAACGTGGACGACGGCAAGAGCACCTTGATCGGCCGTCTGTTGCACGACTCGAAGATGATCTACGAGGATCAACTGGCCGCCATCCAGCGCGACAGCAAGACGGTGGGCACCACCGGTGGCGAACTGGACTTGGCGCTTCTGGTGGACGGCCTGCAGGCGGAGCGGGAGCAAGGCATCACCATTGACGTGGCCTACCGTTACTTTTCCACCGCCCGGCGCAAGTTCATCATCGCCGACACGCCCGGCCACGAACAGTACACGCGCAACATGGCCACCGGCGCCTCCACCTGCGACCTGGCCATCATCCTCATCGACGCCCGTCACGGTGTGCGCACCCAGACCCGCCGCCACAGTTTCATCGTTTCGCTGCTGGGCATCCGGCACATCGTGGTCGCCATCAATAAAATGGATCTGGCGGAGTTCAGCCAGGGCGTGTTCGAGCAGATCCGCGACGACTACCTGGCGTTCGCCGGCGGGCTGGATCTGCACGACATCCGTTGCGTGCCGATTTCCGCCCTGCAGGGCGACAACGTGGTGCAGCCCAGCGCGGCCATGCCTTGGTACACGGGCCAGCCGTTGATGGAAATCCTTGAAACCATCGAAATCGCCAGCGATCGCAACCTGAAAAACTTCCGCTTCCCGGTGCAGTACGTCAACCGGCCACATCTGGATTTTCGCGGCTACAGCGGTACGGTCGCTGCGGGCATCGTGCGCCCCGGCGATACGGTGATGGTGCTGCCTTCGCGCAAGACCAGCCGGATCAAGAGCATCGTCACCCAGGACGGCGAGTTGGGCGAGGCCTTCCCGCCGCAGGCAGTGACGTTGACCCTGGAGGACGAGATCGACGTGAGCCGGGGCGACATCCTCGTGCATCCCGGCGATGCGCCGTCGGTCGATGGGCGCTTGCACGCACATCTGGTGTGGATGAGCGAGGCGCCGCTTGTGCCCGGCAAGCAGTATTTCATCAAGCATGCCACGCGCACGGTGACCGGTTCGGTGGCGGAGATTCGTCATCGCGTCGACGTCAACACTCTGGAGCGCATACCCGCTGACCAGTTGCGCCTGAACGAAATCGCCCTGTGCGACATCGCCCTCAACGTGCCCATCGCCTTCGACCCTTACGCCTTGAGCAAGGGAACCGGCGCCTTTGTCGTCATCGACCGCCTGACGAACGTCACAGTCGGTGCGGGCATGATCGTCGGCAAAGGCAAGGAAGTCTCGGACTTTCACCCGGTAAGCACCGCGGAGCGCTCTGCCCGCTTCGGCCAGCGCGCCGTCGTGGTGCATTTGACCGGGGAGCGGCGGGAAACGCTGGCATGGGAGTTGGAAAGGGCGCTCTTCGATCTGGGCCACGTCGCCGCCGTGCTGGGCAGCGAGCATCCCGGAGAACAGGCTGCGACGGTTGTCGAGGCGTTACGCCGGGCGGGACTCATCGTACTGGCCACGCTGCCGCTTCCCGCTCAGGCGGAGGAAACCCATACGACCTTCTCCGCCGACGCGATTTCCGTCGATGAAGCCGTGCAGCAACTCCAGCGGCGCGGCGTCCTGTTCTGATACGGCGGTCACCGCATTTCAGGAGCGACTGCTGGATTGGTACGGTCGCCTTGGCCGCGGCGATTTGCCGTGGCGGAATCCCGCGTCACCTTACCGGGTGTGGGTTTCGGAAATCATGCTCCAGCAGACCCGGGTCGCCACGGCCATCCCCTATTTCCAGCGCTTCGTGACCCGATTTCCGGACATTCGTTCCCTGGCCGAAGCCGATGGCGACGAGGTGATGCGCCACTGGGCCGGACTGGGCTATTACGCCCGCGCGCGGAACCTTCACCATACGGCGCGCCTGGTTTGCGAACGTCATGGAGCCCGGCTGCCCGACGATCCGGATACGCTGGTGGCTTTGCCCGGCATCGGCCGGTCCACGGCGGGAGCGATTCTCGCCATTGCCCATAACCGGCGCGCCGCCATTCTGGACGGCAACGTCAAGCGGGTTCTGGCCCGCCGGCACGGCATCGAAGAATGGCCCGGCTTGAGTTCCGTGAACCGCGAATTATGGGAGCTCAGCGAGAAACACGCGCCCCATGAACGCGCGGCCGATTACACCCAGGCGATCATGGATCTGGGCGCCACATTGTGCACGGTGCGCCGGCCGCGTTGCGGCGAATGTCCGGTAAGCGAAGGGTGCGCGGCTCGGCAAATAGGCCGTACCGAAGCCATCCCGGCGCCGCGACCGGCGACGGTCCAACCGGTGCGCTGCTGCCATTTTCTGATTCTGCTGGATAGGGATGGGCGCTGCTATCTGGAGCGCAATCCGCCGCAAGGGCTCTGGGGTGGATTATGGTGCTTCCCGCGCTTCGGCGATGAAGCCGCACTGCGCGCTGCCTGTCTGGCGCGCGGCATCGACATGGACACCCTGGTGTTCGCTCCTGCGCGTCGCCACACCTTCAGCCATTTCCATCTCGACTATGTTCCGGTGACGGCCGGCGTGTCCGGTCCCCCTGGGTGTGTGGCCGAAACCGATTCAGGCACCTGGTTTCATCCCGGCGCTTCGGGGGCGACCGCCGTGCCCGCGCCCATCGCCCGTCTGCTCGCGGAATTGACCGAACCCTCAACCCTGGAGAAATGTGCATGACTCGTCTGATCCATTGCGTGAAATTGAACTGCGAGTCTGAAGGATTGGACGCGCCGCCTTTTCCGGGCGCGAAAGGCGAGCGTATCTACCGGGAAATTTCCAGGGACGCCTGGGACAGCTGGCTGCGCCAGCAGACGATGCTCATCAACGAATACCGCCTGACGCCTTTCGAAGCCAAATCCCGAGCCTTCCTGGAAATGGAGCGGGAAAAATTTCTTTTCGGCGGCTCCGGAGAGGCGGCGTCGGATTGAGAGAGACCGGGGCGTCAGCGCCCCGGCAGTCTGACGTGGACGTTCTCGTCGTCCACGATGGCGATGGTCTCTTCCTTCGGCGCGTACTTCTCGATACCGCCTTCCTCGCCGAATTTGATCATCAGGCGCACCTCGTTCTTGGAGTCCGCCGAGTAGATGGCGTCGTCGTAAGTGATCTTGCCGGCCTTGTACAAGTCATAGAGACACTGGTCGAAGGTCTGCATGCCGTGCTCTCGCGATTGCTTCATCAATTCCTTGAGCTTGTGTATCTCGCCCTTGCGGATCAGGTCCGAGGCCAGCGGGGTATTGAGCAGGATCTCCGCCGCCGGGTAGCGGCCCTTGCCGTCGGCGCGCTTGATGAGCTGCTGGGCGATGATGGCGCGCAGGTTGAGTGAAAGATCCATGAACAGCTGCGGATGCATGTCCTCGGGGAAGAAGTGCAGGATGCGGTCCAGCGCCTGGTTGGCATTGTTGGCGTGCAGGGTCGACAGCACCAGATGGCCGGTTTCGGCAAAAGCGATGGCGTTCATCATGGTGTCCCGTGTGCGGATCTCTCCGATCAGGATCACGTCGGGCGCCTGGCGCAGGGTGTTTTTCAGTGCTACCTCGTAGGATTCGGTATCCAGCCCCACTTCGCGCTGGGTGACGATGCTGGTGGAGTGGGGGTGGGTGAATTCGATCGGGTCTTCGATGGTGATGATGTGGCCGGTGCTGTGCTCGGCGCGGTATTTGATCATGGCCGCCAGCGAGGTGGATTTGCCGCTGCCGGTGGAGCCGACGAACAGGATCAGGCCGCGTTTGTTCATGACCAGATCGTTGAGGATCGGCGGGAGGTTCAGTTCCTCCACCGTCGGCACTTTCGTCTCGATGCGGCGCAGCACCATGCCGCAGGAATCGCGCTGGACGAAAGCGCTGACGCGGAATCGCCCCAGCGCTTCGCTGGCGATGGCGAAGTTGCATTCCTTGGTGTTCTCGAAGTCATCGCGCTGCCGGGGAGTCATGATGCTGAGGACGATTTGCCGTGTCTGATCCGACGTCAGCTTGGTTTTGGAGATGGGCGCGATGACCCCGTCCACCTTCATGCTCGGTTCCTTGCCGGCGGCGATGAACAGGTCGGAGGCTTTCTTCTCCACCATCAGGGCGAGCAGGGAATTGAAATCCATGGCGAATCTCCGCTGAGGGTTAGGCGAACTGGGTCTTGTTGACGGCGCGGGCACGCGCGGTGGCCTTGGTGACGATCCCCTTGCTCACCAGTTCGTCCAGATGCTGGTCGAGGGTCTGCATCCCTTCCTTGCGCCCCGTCTGGATGGCCGAATACATCTGCGCCACCTTGTCCTCGCGGATCAGGTTGCGGATGGCGGGAGTTCCCACCATGATCTCCCAGCCGGCGGTGCGGCCGCCGGCGATTTTCTTCAGCAGGGTCTGGGAGATGACCGCTTGCAACGACTCGGAGAGCATGGAACGCACCATGGACTTTTCCGCAGCGGGGAATACGTCGATGATGCGGTCGATGGTCTTGGCCGCCGAACTGGTGTGCAAAGTGCCGAACACCAGATGCCCGGTTTCGGCGGCGGTGAGCGCCAGGCGGATGGTCTCCAGATCGCGCATTTCGCCGACCAGAATCACGTCCGGGTCTTCGCGCAGGGCGGAGCGCAATGCTTCCGCGAAGCCGTGGGTATCGCGGTGCACCTCGCGCTGGTTGATGAGCGACTTCTTGCTCTGGTGCACGAATTCGATCGGGTCCTCGATGGTGAGGATGTGCGCGTATTCGTTTTCGTTGACGTAGTTGATCATCGCCGCCAGGGTGGTGGACTTGCCGGAACCGGTCGGCCCGGTAACCAGGATGATGCCGCGCGGCTGCTTGGTGACGTCGGCGAAAAAAGTCGGACAGCCCAACTGCTCCAACGTCAATACCTTGGACGGAATGGTGCGGAACACCGCCGCCGACCCGCGATCCTGGTTGAAGGCGTTGACGCGGAAGCGCGCCACGCCGGGCAATTCGAAGGAGAAGTCGGTCTCGAAAAATTCCTCGTAATCGCGGCGCTGCTTGTCGTTCATGATGTCGTAAACCAACGCATGAACTTCCTTGTGATCGAGGTCCGGCACGTTGATGCGGCGGATGTCGCCGTCCACGCGGATCATCGGCGGCAGCCCGGCCGACAGGTGCAGGTCGGATGCGCCGTTCTTCACGGAAAAGGCCAGCAATTCGGAAATATCCATTCGTTCTCCCCGTAGTGCGTGGAAACTGTCTCAAAAAGCAACGCGACCGGATGCCTGCCGACAAGACACTCGGCTCGGAAACCGGACATCCGTGGGTTAAACGAGGTTCCGGGAGCCGCCCGATCCCCAATCGCGTCCGCGCAGTTGTTTTTGAGACAGCTCCCTGGATGTTAGACTGAAACCCGCGCTGAATCGGCAGCCAGCGCGGGTTTAACTAAATCTAGTATAGTCAAAATGGGGCGTCGGGATGGAAGGATTTGAGACGCGCCTTGCGTGCCTGAAAGAGCGCATCCGCGCCGCGGAACGGGCCGCAGGAAGAAACGAAGGGGAGGTGAGCCTTGTGGCGGTGAGCAAAACTCACGGCGCGGTGGCCATCGCCCGGGCTTACCGCTGCGGTTTGCGCCACTTCGGCGAAAATTATCTTCAGGAAGCGGCGGCCAAGCAGGACAGCCTGGGCCATTTCGACATTGGCTGGCATTTCATCGGGCCGATCCAGTCCAACAAGACCCGTCTTGTTGCCCAGCGTTTCGCCTGGGTGCATGGCGTGGAGCGCTTGAAGACCGCCGAGCGGCTGAACGCGCACCGGCCGGATTTCTTTCCCCGGTTGAACGTCTGCCTCCAGGTCAACATCAGCGGCGAGGCAAGCAAATCAGGCGTCGACCCGAGGGAGGTCCCCACGTTGCTGGAAGCCATGGCCCCGTTGCCGCGCCTTCGGTTGCGCGGACTCATGGCCATTCCCGCACCGGACGACCGCGAAGCCGAGCAACGTGGAACATTCGCGCGCATGAGAGAGCTGTTTGATCGCGTTGCCCCGATTTACGGCATGGATACCTTGTCGATGGGCATGTCGGACGACCTGGAAGCCGCAATCCTCGAGGGCTCGACCCAAATTAGGATCGGCACGGCGCTGTTCGGCGCACGGCCGAAACCGATCGCCGCTAACAATCCCTGACGGGCCTGGGCTAGAATGGTTTTCCTCGGATTTCGGAAGGCGACATGAAGCAACAGAACATCGGTTTCATCGGCGGCGGCAATATGGCCTGGAGCTTGATCAGCGGCTTGCTGGCCGACGGCTACGAGCCGGCGCACATCGCGGTGGCCGACGTGGACGCCGCCCGTTTGGAACTGCTGAAATCGCGGCTGGGCGTCACCGTTGCTCACGACAACGTCAACGTAGTCGCCGAGTCCGAAATCGTGGTCCTGGCGGTCAAGCCGCAGGTGATGCGGCCTGTCGCCACCGGGATCGCCGCCGCGGTCCATGATCGCCAGCCCTTGATCGTGTCCATCGCCGCCGGCGTCCGGGTGACCGATCTGGCCACCTGGCTGGGTGGAGACGCCGCCATCGTGCGCTGCATGCCCAACACGCCGGCGCAGGTGCGGAGCGGAGCCACCGCGCTTTATGCCAATGAGCGCGCCAGTCGCGAGCAGCGCAATACGGCGGAACGTATCCTGCGCTCGGTCGGTTTGACGGTGTGGGTGGAAGAGGAGCGCCTGCTGGATGCCGTGACCGCCCTTTCCGGCAGTGGACCGGCCTATTTTTTCCTGTTCATGGAGGCCATGGAGCGCGCGGCTGCGTCTTGCGGGCTCGATGCGCATGTGGCGCGTCTGCTGACCCAGCAGACCGCCTTGGGTGCGGCCAAGATCGCCATGGAGTCGGCGGAGTCGCCGGAGGAGTTGCGGCGGCGGGTTACTTCGCCCGGTGGAACCACGGAACAGGCGATTCGCGTCTTCGAGGAAGGCCGCTTTGCCGATCTCGTGCTCGAGGCGATACGCGCTGCCGAGCGCCGCTCGCGGGAATTGTCCGAACAGTTCGGGGGCGGCTGAACGATGGACGCATCCTATTTTTTGTCCCCGGTCATTTTTGTTGCGGACACACTGGTTTCCTTTTATATCGTCATTATTCTGCTGCGTTTTCTGGGGCAATGGGTTGCTGCGGATTTTCACAATCCTTTGTTTCAGTTCACCATACGTCTGACGCATCCGCTGCTGCGCCCGCTGCGCCGCCTGATTCCGCCGCTAGGCAGAGTCGATACCGCGGCCGTGGTGCTCATGCTGACGCTTCAAACCATGGACAATGCGCTGCTCGCCTTCCTGCAGACGGGCGGGATTCCCGCGGCCGGGGCGCTTCTGCTCGGTTCGGTGGCGCGCTGGCTGGAACTGGTGCTGAACGCCTGGATTTTCATGATCCTCATCCAGGCGGCGATGAGCTGGTTCAGCATGGGGTATTACCATCCCGCTGCCACATTCCTGCGCGATCTCACCGAGCCTTTGCTGCGTCCGGCGCGAAGCTTGTTGCCGCCATTCAGCGGGATCGACCTTTCACCGTTGCTGGTGTTGTTGGCGTTGCAAGTCGTCAAGATGCTCGCGCTGCCGTTGCTGATGTAGCCGGCCAGTCGGGATTCTGATGAAATAGCATAAATGCACGGCGGGTAAGCTACACTTAACCCGTTTTAACCTTTGAGGCTGATGGGCGTTCGGCGAGGGAGCAGGAGCTAAATTTAATGAGCGAAGTACAATTCCAACAAAAACTGCACGCATACGGGGAATGGAAAGTCCAGCTCGAAAAAGCGCTGGACGACTACCGGGCGTGGCTCAGGCGTTACGATCTGGGCGCGCCGCACGTCGAACAGAGCATCGGCGGAATGCTGGAAAGCCTCAGGTCGGACCGCATCATGCTGGCCTTCGCCGCCGAGTTCTCGCGCGGCAAGACGGAACTGATCAACGCCCTGTTTTTCTCCCAGACCGGCGTGCGCCTGTTGCCGTCTTCGCCGGGGCGCACCACGATGTGCCCCACGGAGATTCTCTTCGATCCCGCCGAAGGCGCATACATTCGCCTGCTGTCCATCGAGACCCGCCTCAGCGAGACCCCCATCAGCGAATACAAGCAGAATCCCGAGGTCTGGATGAAGATCGACCTCGACTGCGATTCCGTGTCCGCCATGCAACAAGCGTTCAAGGAACTCGCGGCGGTCAAGCGGGTCACCATCGCCGAGGCCAACAAGCTCGGTTTGTACAGCGAGGAGGCCGTGCGCGGCCAAAGTACGGATGACGGGATGATCGAAATCCCTTGCTGGCGCCATGCGATCATCAGTTTCCCGCATCCCTTGCTGCAGCAGGGCTTGGCCATTCTCGACACGCCGGGCCTCAATGCTTTGGGTACGGAGCCGGAATTGACCCTGAACATGTTGCCCAGTGCGCAGGGCGTGGTGTTCGTTCTGGCGGCCGACACCGGCGTGACCAAAAGCGATATGGACATGTGGCAGTACCACATCCGCGGGTACCGCGCCACGCACAAAAAAGGGCTCGCGGTGGTGCTCAACAAGATCGACGCCATGTGGGACGACCTGCACGGCGACGAAGGCTTGGACAAATCCATCCGGTCGCAGGTGACCGCTACGGCGAAGATCCTCGAAGTGGACGAGGGCTCCATATTCCCGGTCTCCGCCAAGCAGGCGCTGCTTGCCAAGGTGAAGGGCGACGAGGCGCTTTTGCAGAAAAGTCGTTTGCAGGCGCTGGAGCGCTATCTGTCCGAGGACGTATTGAAAGCCCGCCAGGAATTGCTGCTGGAAATCGCCGGCAATGAAGTCGGGCAACTGGTGCGCCAGTCCGCCGGGGTCCTGACCACGCAAATCGGCGAACTGGATCGGCAATTGGCCGAGTTGCGCAAAGTGGACAGCAGCAACCAGTCGGCCATCAAAAACCTCATGGTGCAGACCCGCGAAGAGCAGGGGCGCTACATGTCCAGCGTCGAGGATTTCCAGGCCAGTCGCCGGGTTCTGTCCGTGCAGACCCGTCTTCTGGTCGATTCGCTGACGCCGGACCGCATCGCCACGCTCGTCAAACAGATCAAGAAGGACATGGCAGCCAGCTTGACGACCCACGGCATGCGTCAGGAGATGAAGCGCGTGGTCGACGAATTGCGCGGGATCATCGACAAGACGGCGGATTTTGCCGAGGAGACCAATCAACTGGTCACGGTGGTTTACCGCAAGTTCGAGGAGGAGCACGGTTTCACCGCCGTGCGGCCCAGTTTGTTCCTGATTCGCAAGTACCAGATCGATCTGGAACAGCTGCTGGAAGAGGGCGAGGAGTTCCGCAAAAGCGCCGCTTCCGCCGTACACGAACAGAGTCAGGTGGTGCAGAGGTTGTATGGAACGGTGGTCGCGCGCGCCCAGGACATCCTGCTCCAAGCGCACAAGGAAGCCGCCAACTGGGGGGCGATGGTGCTCTCGCCCTTGGTTCTGCAAATCAAGGATCGCAAGCAGTCCATCGAAGGCCGCCTGGAAATGCTGCGCAAGATCAGCGAGTCGAACGAGTCGCTGGACGACGCCATCGAGCGTCTGGAAGTGCAGTTGGCGCCGCTGCGCAAGCAGTACGTCGAACTGGGCGAGATAATTCGGATTCTCGGATTGGACAAGCCGGTTCACCACTGAACAGCCGGTTGGGGGCCGGGCTTTCGCTCAGGCCCCCACGCTATCCTTCCGCTCGTACAGCAAATCCCACACACCGTGTCCTAGGCGCGTTCCGCGCCGTTCGAAACGGGTGTGCGGGCGTCGTCCGGTGTTCTCGACGAATCGGCCGTCGGACGACGAATTGCGCAATTCCGGGCAACGATTCAGTTGCTCGACCATCCATGTGGCGTACTCCTCCCAGTCGGTCGCCGCGTGAAAACATCCGCCGGGCCCCAGCTTGCGGGCTATGAGCGCCACGAAATCCTCGTTGACAATGCGTCGCTTGTGATGGCGTTTCTTCGGCCAGGGATCCGGGAAATAGAGGTGGATGCCGTGGAGACCGGCGTCCGGAATCCGTTCCGCCAGAACCTGGATGGCATCAGCGCGATAAACACGGACGTTGGCCAGCCCGCGTTTATCCAGTTCGCCCAATAGATGGCCAATTCCCGGTGCATGCACTTCGACGCCGATAAAGTTCCATTCGGGACGCTGGCTGGCTTGGTCGAGGAGACTCTCGCCGTTGCCGAAGCCGATTTCCAGGATGAGGGGCGCTTCCCGCCCGAACGCGGTCGTTGCGTCGAACGGTTGTGTGGCATCCAGGCCGAAGCGCGGCCACAGATTGTCCAGCGCCTTGCGCTGGCCATCGGTCATCCGGCCCTGGCGCAGCACGAAACTGCGCACTGCACGACGAAGCGGCGGCGGCACGCCGCATCCTCCCGTGGTCGGTGTTTCGGACTGCGGTCTGTTCAGAAGAACAGCCCGTCCGCGGGAGAGGAAGCCGAAGCGTAGCGGCGGCGCGGCATCCGCCCGGCGCGGAATGCCTCGCGTCCGGCTTCGATGGCTTTTTTCATGGCCGAGGCCATCAAGACCGGGTTTTTCGCTTCGGCGATGGCGGTGTTCATCAGCACGCCGTCGCAGCCCAGTTCCATGGCGATGGCGGCGTCCGAGGCGGTGCCCACGCCCGCATCCACCAGGACCGGCACCTTGGCATTCTCCAGAATGGTCAGGATGTTGTAAGGATTGCGGATGCCCAGTCCCGAGCCGATGGGCGCCGCGAGCGGCATGACGGCGATGCAGCCGATGTCTTCCAGCCGTCTGGCGACGACCGGGTCGTCGCTGGTGTACACCATGACTTCGAAACCGTCCGCGACCAGAATCCGTGCCGCCTCCAGCGTGGCGGTCACGTCCGGGTAAAGGGTCTTGGGATCGCCGAGCACTTCCAGCTTGACCAATTGGTGGCCGCCCAGCAGTTCGCGCGCCAGGCGGCAGGTGCGGATGGCGTCATCCGCCGTGTAGCAGCCGGCGGTGTTGGGCAGGATGGTGTAGCGTTCCGGCGGCAGCACGTCGAGCAGGTTGGGTTCGTCGGGATTCTGGCCGATGTTGCTGCGGCGGATGGCCACGGTGACGATTTCCGCGCCGCTGGCTTCGACGGCCCGGCGTGTTTCGTCCATATCCTTGTATTTGCCCGTGCCGACCAGCAGCCGGGAGCGAAACTCGCGCCCCGCCACGATCAGCAAGTCGTCCGCCTGGCCGCCGCCGATGGCGTGGACGATTTCCACTACGTCGCCATTCTTGAGCGCTTGCCGGGAATAGTGGCCCTGCGGCACGATGGCGCGGTTGAGTTCCACCGCGATGCGCTTTTGGGCCAGATCCATGTGCGCGACGAGATCGGCCAGGGTGGCCTGGCTTTGTTCCAGGCGGACGGCGTTGCCGTTGACAATGATTTCCACGCCGGAATTCCCTCAGACTGCACGGCCGGCGCGGCGATCCCGGGCCGCCTGGGCCAGCTGACGCAGCAACAGGGCACTGTCTCCCCAGCCGATACAGGCGTCGGTGATGCTCTGCCCGTAAGTAAGATCGCTGCCGATCTTGTGGGGCTGGTTGCCCTCCACCAGATGGCTCTCCACCATGACGCCGATGATGCGCCGGTCGCCGGCGGCGACTTGGTCGGCCACGTCATGGCAGACTTCCATCTGGCGATAGTACTGCTTGAGGCTGTTGGCGTGGCTGAAGTCGATCATGATATGCGGCGGCAGTCCTGCATCCTGCAGGGCCTTGGCGGTCAATTCCACGCTTTCGGCGTCGTAGTTCGGCTTTTTCCCGCCGCGCAGGATGATGTGGGTGTCCTCGTTGCCTGTGGTCGAAACAATCGCCGAGTGGCCGGCCTTGGTCACCGACAGGAAATGATGCGGGCGTTGTGCTGCGCCGATGGCGTCGATCGCGACCTTCACCCCGCCGTCGGTGGCGTTCTTGAAGCCGACAGGGCAGGACAGGCCGGAAGCCAGTTCGCGGTGCACCTGGCTTTCCGTGGTGCGGGCGCCGATGGCGCCCCAGGCGATCAGGTCGGAGACGTATTGGGGGGTGATGAGGTCCAGGTATTCGGTGGCCGCCGGCATCCCAAGTTCGTTCAGATCCAGCAGCAGCTTGCGCGCCACCCGGATACCCTTGTTGATGTTGAAGCTTTCATTGAGATCGGGATCGTTGATCAAGCCTTTCCAGCCCACCGTGGTGCGCGGTTTCTCGAAGTAGACGCGCATGACGATGAGAAGATCGTCTCGCAACTCGTCGCGCAGGTTGGACAGACAGCGGCTGTATTCCAGCGCCGCGGCCGGATCGTGAATGGAGCACGGGCCGATGATGGTCAGCAGACGGTCGTCCTCGCCTTTCAGTATGCGATGGATGCCCTCGCGCGCCTCGTAAGTGGTGCGGGCGGCCGCTTCGCTGATGGGATGTTCCTTGAGCACCCGGGACGGGGAAATGACTTCCTTGATCTCGCGAATGCGCAAATCGTCGGTGACATAGTGCGGGGAACCTAGGGATTGGAGCTGCGATGGCATGGGCTTCAACGAAATCGGTTAAATCGGATTTGCATTTTACCGGTTACGGGATAGACTGAAAAATCTAATCATCGGGCCGCGTATTCGGGTCAACCGGCCGGCACGCCGATTTCCGATTAAATCAGTGTATTATTCCGTTCCCAAGCGCGGGAATGGCCATCGCGGGTCCCGCTGCCGCGTGCCAGCCGCCCAGCGATATTCCGCAACTCAATCCATCAATGGAGGTATGAAATGAGCGTATTAGTAGGCAAAGCCGCCCCGGATTTTTGTGCCGCCGCCGTTTTGGCCAGCGGCGAGATCGTGTCGAACTTCCAGTTCGGCAAGGAGACCGCCGGCAAGTACGCGGCCATCGTGTTTTATCCGCTGGACTTCACTTTCGTATGTCCTTCCGAGTTGATCGCACTGGATCATCGCATCGACGAACTGAAAAAGCGCGGTGTGGAAGTGGTCGGCGTCTCCGTCGATTCCCAGTTTACCCACAACGCCTGGCGCAACACGCCCGTGGAAAAAGGCGGCATCGGCCCCCTGAAGTACACCTTGGTAGCCGACGTGTCCCACGCAATCTGCAAGGCTTACGACGTGGAAGTGGAAGGCGCAGCCGTCGCTTACCGCGGCACGTTCCTGATCGACAAGTCGGGTAAAGTGCGCCACCAAGTGGTGAACGACCTGCCGCTGGGCCGCAACATGGACGAATTGATCCGCATGGTCGACGCGCTGCAATTCCACGAGGAACACGGCGAAGTCTGTCCGGCCGGCTGGAACAAAGGCAAGCCCGGCATGAAGGCTAATCCGGAAGGCGTTGCGGACTATCTGGCAAAAAACGCCAGCGGATTGTAAAAATCCGGCAAATCAGGCTGCGCAAAAAGCGCCGGGATGAAAAATCCCGGCGCTTTCTATTTGGTGCCGAAAAAAGGCTATTCCGCTTTGGGCTTGAGTTTGAGCAGCACGAACTGACGCAGCAGGAAAGCCGCGCCCAGGCCGACGAGCGTCGGCAACATCAGGCTGAACCAGGGCGTGCCCGCCGAAGTGGGGTGGGGGCTCAACATCTTCGGCATGACGAGCCACGTCCACAAGCCCATAGGCACATAGTAAAAAATCACCCCGGCAATTGCCCATTGAATCGGATTTGCGCCTTTGGTTTCCGCCGTACGGTAAAACCAGACGGCGATGGCAATGGCGATCAGTCCACCAAGAACACGCATGGCAAGGTTCTCCTCGAAGTTTGTTTTCGTTATGGGAGTCCGGATTGTAGGCGCAATGCCTAAGCATGGGAATTCATGCCGCGCATCCCTGAGCGGCCTGCGGTCCCCTTCGCGGTCGCAATGGGCTCTCCAGCCGATTGAAGCAATCCGGCAGCAGTGTGATAATTCCCGCGTCACCCGGCGCGGGTGTAGTTCAATGGCAGAACTGTAGCTTCCCAAGCTACTAGCGTGGGTTCGATTCCCATCACCCGCTCCATCTCCCGTCATGCCGGCGCGCGCCCATGACTTTCATGACGTCTCTTCGGCGCAGGAAAGGCTCGAAGAACATGACTCGACTTCGTTCATTCCGAGAATCCATCGGCGAGCAGCCATGCGCGTTCCATCCTTCCTTCCGGCTGTAGCCGCAGCGATTGCACTGCTGGCCGGGCTCACGGGCGCCGCGGGCTTGTGGCTGGACATTACGGTGCTGGAAACGCTTTTTCCCCGGTTGCCGCCCGTCAAGCCGGGCGGGGCGGCGTTGTTGATCCTTCTCGCCGCCGCCCTGCTGTTGACTTCTCCCGGAGGCGGCCTATTCCGCACGGCTGTGGCGAGGATTCTCGGTGCTGCCGCCTGTGGATTCGGCATCGTCATGCTGCTGGGAATTCCGCGGCTGGGGAGTCTGTGGCCGCCGCCTGCCGCGACCGGCCTGTCGGGGGCGATGCTCGCCTTTGCTCTTCTCCTGTTGCAGGCCGCAAATCCACGCGCGATGACCATCGGCGTTCTTGCCTTGCTCGGTGGGCTACTGCCCCTGCAGCGACTGATCGGTTTTGCAGTGGAGTCCGGTGCCAGTGCTTCGGTCGGCCCGTTCAGCAGCATGTCGCTGCATGTGGCGTTGGGGTTCTTCGCGCTCGCATTCCTGGGGATACTTCCCCATCCCGTCTTGCCCTTTGCTCGCCAGCTGACGTCGGACAGCGCGCAGGGGCGAATGCTGCACCGTGGACTGCCGTGGGCCACGCTGCTGCCGGTCCTGGGTTGCATCGTTGCGGGCTACGGCATCGGATCGGACCTTTACGACGCCCGACTTGCCCTGTCCCTGCTGGCGGCGGTGTTGAGCGTGACGATGATCTTCTTTCTCTGGGAGATTTCCGGCCAATTGCAGCGGCGCGAGGACGCCATGCAGCGGGTCAGCGCCGAGTTGTCGCGCGCGCAGTCCATCGCCCGGGTCGGCAGTTGGTCGATATACCTGCCCGCTAAGCGGTTGACGTGGTCCGATGAAACCTATCGCATGTTTTGCGTACCGAAGTCCACGCCGCTGACCCTGGAGACATTCGCTGCCATCGTGCATCCGGACGACCGCGAGGAGGTAAGGTCCGCCTGGAACGCCGCATTGCGCGGCATGCCTTACGACATCGAGCACCGTATAGTCGTCGCCGGGACGGTGCGCTGGGTGCACGAGCGTGCCGACGTGGAATTCGGCCCGGACGGCGAGGCGCTGCTCGGAATCGGCACCGTGCGGGATGTCACCGACATGCGGTCGGCCGAGGCAGCACGGAGGGAGGCGGAGCTGTCTTTGCTGCGTGCCCAGTCCATGGCGCATCTGGGGAGTTGGGTCGCGGACGTCGCCAGACGGACCTGCACGTTTTCCGAGGAAACGGCGCGCATATTCGCGATGCCGAATCAGGTTACCGCGTGGAAAGATATTTTTGCCCGATTCCATGCGGACGATCTCGACCGGGTGCTCGCGGAGTGGGAAGCGGCGCTGGCCGGCGCCCCATTCGATACCGTGCACCGCATCGTGGCAGACGGCCTTCTCAAGTGGCTGCACGTCCGCGCAGAGGTGTATTTCAACGAGGCCGGCGAGCCTGTTTCGGCCAGCGGCATGGTTCGTGACATCACCGCCGAGCGCGAGGCGCAACTGGAACTGGAGCGCTACCGTCTCTATTTGGAGCAACTGGTCAAGGAGCGCACCGCTATCCTGGAAACCGCCCAGGACCGGCTGCGCCTGCTTTCGCGCGCCGTGGAGAACGCGCCGTCCATCGTGATCATTACCAATTTTCTGGGGCAAATCGAATACGTCAACCCGAAATTCTGCGAGCTGACCGGGTTCACCCCGGACGAAGTTCTGGGCAAGACGCCGCGCGTCCTCAAGAGCGGTGTGCATCCGGAAGCGCTGTACCGGGAACTGTGGCGCACCATCCTGGCCGGCGACGTCTGGCGGGGCGAGCTATGCGACAGGCGCAAGGACGGGGACTTGATCTGGTTGCAGGAGTCGATTTCGCCCATTCGCGACGACCGTGGCGTCATCACGCACTTTGTGGCGACCAACGAAGACATCACCGCGATCAAGCGCCAACAGGAAGAACTGCTGCAAGCCCGTGACGCGGCGGAGGCGGCGACGCGGGCAAAAAGCGAATTCCTGGCCAACATGAGCCACGAGATACGCACCCCCCTCAATGCCGTGCTCGGGTTGGCGCAATCGGGGCAACGCTTCGGCGGCGGCCGGAGGACCCAAGAGTATTTCTCCCACATTCTGGACGCGGGGAAAATCCTGCTGGCGGTGGTGAACGACATCCTCGACTTTTCCAAGATCGAGGCCGGAAAGCTGAGCATCGAACACGTTGTTTTCAATCTTGGCGACGCGCTTGATCGTGCCGTGGAGGTCGACGCACCGCGGGCCTATGCGCAAGGACTCGCTTTCGATCTGGACGAAGCGGACGATCTGCCCGTGCAAGTCCTGGGGGACCCCACCCGGGTAGTCCAGGTGCTGGTGAACCTGCTCGGCAACGCCGTGAAGTTCACGTCCGGCGGACGAGTACTGCTGACGGTGCGGCGCGCGGAGAATGACTTCGTCGTGTTCCGGGTCGAGGATACCGGGAT
Source organism: Methylococcaceae bacterium (assembly GCA_035293245.1). Classification (GTDB taxonomy): domain Bacteria; phylum Pseudomonadota; class Gammaproteobacteria; order Methylococcales; family Methylococcaceae; genus DATDOO01. Next base: position 28,009 of record DATDOO010000383.1, on the reverse strand, counting down.
CGGCATGACGGAAGCGGAGATGGCCAGACTGTTCCGCCCTTTCGAGCAGGCGGACAATTCGACTACGCGGCATTATGGTGGAACCGGGCTGGGACTGGCCATCTGCAAACATCTGGTGGACGCGATGGGCGGAAGCATCCGCGCCGAAAGCCGGCTGGGATACGGTTCGATCTTCGAGGTGCGCTTGCCCCTGGAGGAAACGGGGAACCGCCATTCTCCGCCGGTCTTGCGCTGTCGGCGGGTGGCCACGGCCGGATTGGCGGAAAAGGATGTGGACGTGGTGCACGCCGCCTTGCAAGAACGCTGGGGCCCGGTGCAGTCCCTGCCGGTTTTGACCGCCCTCGATCCGGATGCAGCCGATTTGGCGATTCTTGCCGACGGGGCGTTCGCGGATCCCGCCGTCGTCGCAGCTGCGCTCAAGGCCACCGGGTTCGGACAACGCGTGGCGGTGTTGGCCCTGCCGGGGGCGAGCGTCGCCTTGCCGGAGGAGCTCCAGAACCGGCTGGCCATCCTGGAGCGTCCGCTGAGCGCTCGGCGGGTTTGCCGGGCGTGTTGCGCGTCCTGCCTCCCACAAGCGCAGCAGCGTTCCCACCACGCCATGGCCGAGCCCGGACGGCTGACGGGTCTGCAGGTTCTGGCGGCGGAAGACAGTGAAGTCAACCGTTACGTGCTGGAAGAACTCCTCAGCCGCGAGGGGGCCGTTCTCACCTGCGCCGCCGATGGGGGCACGGCACTGGAACGGTTGCGGGAATCGGGCGCGGAGGCGTTCGACATCCTGCTTACCGACGTGCAGATGCCGGGCATGAACGGCTACGAACTGACCGGGGAGGCGCACGCCATTGCGCCGAATCTTCCGGTCGTCGGCCTTACCGCCCACGCCATGCCCGAAGAACTGGAGCGCTGTCTCGCCGCCGGCATGCTGGACCGCGTCACCAAACCGATCGATCTCGACCTGCTGGTGGAGACCATTCTGCGTTACGCGGCGCGCGCTCCGCAGGCTCCGCCAAGTGTCGCGGCCCTGCGCCGCATTCCATCGGTTTCCTCCGCAACAGCCGCGGAAAGCGGTGCGGACCTGGAGACGACACACGGCGACGGCATCGTCGACTACCCGGCGCTCTTCCAGCGCTTGGGCAATCGCCCGGCGTTGATCGCCGACCTGACGCAAATCGTTCGGACGACTTGCGCCGATGCTCCCGAGCGGCTGCGCGACGCCGCCATGCGCCGGGCGTTCAGCGACATCGCCGCCCTTGCGCATTCGCTCAAGAGCACGACGGGAAACCTGTGCGCCCAGCGGGCATTCAGACTCGCCGGGGATACGGAATCCCTGGCCCGTGCGGCTAATCCGGATACCTTCGCCGCGGCGGAAAAATTGGCGGGAGCAATGCAGGAATTGCTGGACGTTCTTGCGAAACGGCGGGCGGATGGGGTAGGTTGATGCCCCCTGTACCGGATCAGGCGAAAGACCCGTTCGATGGCCCGCTCCACCCTTCGCCGGGTCCGGTGCGGAAGCGGCAACAATCGGATCTTTCGTCAGGAACGCTATTGAGAATCCTGCCGTTCTCTGCCTATTCATCGGAAGCCGTCTAGACCTTCGCGGCTTCACTTGATCGTTTCGTTACGAAGCAGATAGTCGCGGCGGATTGCGGCACCGAAGAAGGACAACACGCAGGACGGGAGCTAACAATGGACTCAACCCCTTTTCGCATTTTCGTCGTCGACGACGACCCGCTTACGCGCATGATCGTCGCCAATCAATTCGACCCTTCCCATTACGAGGTCGTCGGCTTCGATAGCGGGGAGGCCTGCCTGGCCGCCCTGGAACAGTCCCCCGACCTGATCCTGCTGGATATCGAAATGCCGGGGATGGACGGTATTTCCGTCTGTCGCGCCATCCGCGAAGCCGGCAACGAGCACGTGCAGGTCCTGTTCATCTCGGTACACGATGACCTGGAGACCCGTTTGGCGGCTTACGATGCGGGCGGCGACGATTTCATCGTCAAGACTTTCGACCCCAAAGAGCTGGAGCGCAAGGTCCAGGTGGCGGAGCATTACGTCGCGCTGCAGCGGGGAATGTCGCGCCAGATCCAGTTCGCCCAGCAAACCGCTTTCACCGCCATGTCGTCCATGAGCGAGATGGGGGTGGTTCTCCAGTTCGTGCGCGCCTCGTTTGCCTGCCGGACGCCCGAGCAACTGGCGACCGCCCTGATGGATGCTTTGCAGCAATTCGGCTTGCAGGGCTTGCTGCAGTTGCGCCACCGCAGCGGCGCGCTGTGCTTTTCCTCGCAGGGGGAATGTTCGCCGCTGGAAGTCTCCATCCTGGAATACGCCGAACATAAAGGCAGGATTACCCAGTTCGGCGTCAGGCTCGCCATCAGCTACCCCCTTGCGACCCTGATGGTCCTGGACTTGCCGTCGGATGAGGAACGTGTGGGCCGCCTGCGCGATCATCTGGCCGTACTCGTCGAGGCCGCCGACGCCCGGCTGGAAGCGCAGGAAAACGAGAACCAGCGTCTTTTGCAGGCCGAGGCCATCATGGCCGCCGCCGCCGAAATCACCGATAGCCTCTCGGAAATCGAGCAGAGCCAGGACACCAACCGCAACCAGGCTTTCAAACTGGCGGACAATTACCTGGATGGCCTGGAAGCGGCCTTTCTCCATCTGGGATTGACCGAAAAACAGGAAGAAACGCTGGTCGAAATGGCCAAAAACGCTACCGACCGGCTGAGCCAGTTGCTGGATATCAACGCTTCCCTGGGCGAGCGTCTGCGGCAGACCATCGCCACACTCCGACAGATGGCGGAGGGCGCGTGAGCCGTGCGGCCTGGCGGAGCAACGAACCCGTGGACCGTGCTTGAATGGCTTCGGTCGAGTGCCAGCACCTCGATAAGACCTGGCCGAACGGGGTGCGCGCCGTCGTCGACCTGAACCTGAACGTCGCCGACGGCGAATTGCTGGTCTGCGTCGGGCCTTCCGGTTGCGGCAAGTCCACGACCTTGCGCATGGTGGCCGGGCTGGAGGAGCCGAGCGCCGGGGTGTTGCGCATCGGCGGCGCAGCGATGAACGGCGTTCCGCCGCAGCGACGCAACGTGGCCATGGTGTTCCAGGACTACGCGCTGTATCCGCATTTTACGGTTCGGGAAAACCTGGAATTCCCGCTGAAAATGCGCCGTCTCCGCTCGGTCGACAGGAACAAGCGGGTGGACTGGGCGGCCGGGGTGCTGAATCTCGGCGAACTGCTCGACCGTTATCCCAAGCAGCTTTCCGGCGGCCAGCGCCAGCGCGCGGCGATGGGACGGGCGCTGGTGCGCGAGCCGGCAGTGTTTCTGCTCGACGAACCCCTATCCAATCTCGACGCCAAGCTGCGGGTGCAGGTGCGCGCCGAAATCGGCGAATTGCAGCGGCGCATGGGCGCGACCATGCTTTACGTAACCCACGATCAGGTCGAGGCCATGACCCTCGGCCAGCGGGTGGCGGTGTTCCATCAGGGGCGCTTGCAGCAGGTGGCCGCGCCGGCCGAGTTGTATGCGCAACCGGCCAATAGTTTCGTCGCCGGCTTCATTGGCAATCCACCCATGAACTTGTTTCCGGTGCAGCTTGTGGCCCAGCCGGACGGCGGCTTCGCCGTCCGGCTGGGGGAGCACGCCTTGCCGCTGCCCGCTGAAAAGAACTGGAGCCACCGGGAGGGGCGGGCGCTGATGGCCGGTGTCCGCCCGGAACTTTTGCATTTGGCTGAAGCGGGGGAGGGCGGGTCATTCCCCGCGCGGGTGGTCAACATCGAGTTTCTCGGCCACGAAACCCTGCTCTACGTCCGCCCGCGCGGGGTGGAGGCCACGCTCATCGCCCGTCTCAAGGGGATGCGCTCCTTCGCTTCCGGCGAATATGTCCACCTCGCTGCGCCTGCCGGGGCGCTGTACCTGTTCGACGACAACGGTTTGGCCGCGTGAGCACATCTTCATCGTTTCCGGAAAGCTTTCTTTGGGGCGCGGCGACTTCGGCCTACCAAGTGGAAGGCTCGCCCCTCGCCGACGGCGCAGGGCCGAGCATATGGCACCGCTTCTCCCACACGCCGGGCAAGGTGCTGAACGGCGACACGGGAGATGTGGCCTGCGACCACTACCGCCGTTTTCGCGACGACGTGCACCTGATGAAAGCGTTGGGAATCAATGCCTACCGCTTCAGCATCGCCTGGGCGCGGGTATTCCCGGAAGGAAAAGGGCGCATCAACCCGCAGGGGCTGGATTTCTACCGGCGCTTGATCGAAGAATTGCGCGGGCAGGGCATCGAGCCGCTCGTGACGCTCTATCACTGGGACTTGCCGCAGGTGCTGGACGATCGCGGCGGCTGGGTGAATCGGGACAGCGCGGAATGGTTCGCCGATTACGCCCACCGGATGTTTCGCGAATTGAGCGGCGGCGTGAACCTATGGGCGACGCTCAACGAGCCGTGGGTGGCGGCCCACGAAGGCTATCTGCTCGGCACGCATGCGCCGGGCCATGCGTCGCTGACCGAGACCCCGCTCGTGGCGCATAACCTGCTCCGTGCCCATGCGCGGGCGGTGCAGGCGTTCCGCGCCGATGGACACGGGCAGATTGGTCTGGTCGTCAATCTGGAGCCGAAACACGCCGCCAGCGATTCGCCGCATGACCAAACCGCCATGCTGCGCGCCCATGCCTACATGAATCGCCAATACCTCGATCCGCTGTTTCTCGGCGCGTATCCGGAGGAAATGGGCGAGATTTTCGGCGCCGCCTGGCCGCGGTTTGCGGAAGAGGATTTGAAACTGCTGCGCGAGCCGTTCGATTTTCTCGGGGTCAATTACTACACCCGCTCGGTGACCCGCCACGACCCGCAGGCGTCTCCGCTGGCCGCCTCGCCGCAGCGCCAGGAGAATGCGGAATACACGCAGATGGAGTGGGAGGTATTCGCGCAGGGGCTCACGGAATCCCTGCTGTGGGTGAAGCGGCGCTACGGCGACATTCCCCTCTACGTGACCGAGAACGGCGCGGCTTTTGACGACCCGGCGCCCGTCGAAGACCGGGTGGCGGACCCGCGCCGCGGCGCTTATCTGCGTTCTCACATTGCTGCGGTGCACGAGGCGATGCAGCAAGGCGCAGACGTGCGCGGCTACTTCGCCTGGTCGCTGTTCGACAACTTCGAGTGGAGCTACGGCTACGCGAGAACCTTCGGCCTGGTGCATGTGGATCGCGCCACGCAACGGCGCACCCCGAAGGACAGCGCCCGCCTCTACCGCGAAATCATCGCGGCCCGGGGCGGGAACTGCCGCTAAGCCTTCAGTTCTTTGCCGAGCCTTTCAGGATGTTGATTCCCTTCAGCAGGTTGAGCGCCTCGCTCAATGGGTAGTCCGTAACAGCCAGGGGTTGTTCTTCGGTTTTGCCGGCGGTTTCCTTCTCCTCCGGCTTCTTGGGAGCCTTCTCCGCCTTGCCGTTGGTGAGATGCCGCGACAAATCCGCTTCCTTGAGGGCGTCGAATTCCGGTTGCGCCATGGCTTCCAGCTTGACCTTGGACAGAGCCACGTCCGGGACGATGCCCTCCGCCTGGATGGAACGCCCTGAAGGGGTGTAATACCGGGCGGTGGTCATTTTGACCGCCCCGCCGTTGCTGGTGGGCACGATGGTCTGCACCGAGCCTTTGCCGAAGGACTTCTCGCCCATGATGACGGCGCGCTTTTGGTCCTGCAGGGCGCCGGCGACGATTTCCGACGCCGAGGCGGAGCCGGCGTTGATGAGCACCACGATGGGCGCGCCGTCGAGGAGGTCGTCGGGGTTGGCGCTGAATTTCATCTTGGCTTCTTCCACCCGGCCTTCCGTGTAAACAATCAGCCCGTCCTTGAGGAAGGCGTCGCTGACCGAAACCGCCGCGTTGAGAACGCCGCCGGGGTTGTTGCGCAAATCCAGCACGACGCCTTTCAGCGTGCCGCTCTTCTTGAGTTCCTCGATGGCCTCGACGAGAGCCGTGCCGGTCTGTGCCTGGAAACTGGAAATGCGGACGTAGGCGTAGCCTTCCTCCAGGAGGCGCGTCTTGACGCTCTTGACCTTGATGATGTCGCGGGTGAGCTTGAACTTGAGCGGCTGTTCCGCCCCTTCGCGCACGACGGTCAGCACGATGTCCGTTCCGGGCTGGCCGCGCATTTTCTTGACGGCTTCATTCAAGGTCATGCCTTTCACCGGCTGATCGTCCAGGCGGACGATGAGGTCGCCGGCCTTGATGCCGGCCTTGTGCGCGGGGGTGTCGTCGATCGGCGAAATCACCTTGACGAAACCGTTTTCCATCCCGACTTCGATGCCCAGACCACCGAACTGTCCGGTCGTGCCGACTTTCAGTTCGTTGTATTCCTCGCTGTCCAGGTAGGTGGAGTGCGGATCCAGCCCCGCCAACATGCCGCGGATGGCATCCGTGAGCAGCTTGCTGTCGCTCACCGGTTCGACATAATCCTGCCTCACGCGACCGTAAATTTCGGAAAAGGTGCGCAGGTCTTCATAAGGGATGGAATTCAGCGCCTCGGGTTTCGGCGTCTCGCGTTCGGCGAGCGCCATGCCCGCGGCACTCACGCCCACGCCCAATACCACGCCCAATCCCAGAGTAAATACGCCGTGACGATTCAGTTTCATTAGCAGGTTTCCGATTTTCGAATTGACGCCTGTCGCGGACAAATTCCACGCCTGGCGGGATCATCCCCGCCGTTTCAACCATTTTAACGGATCGATCGGTTGTCCGGTGTGACGCACACCGAAATATAAGGCGGGTTGATTCCGGCCGCCGCTACGTCCAACAGTCGAGATCACGTCTCCCGCCTGTACGGCTTCGCCGACGTTCCGGTAAAGGCTTTGGTTGAAGGCATAGAGCGACATATACCCGTCCCCGTGGTCAATGATAGCCAAAAGCCCGTAGCCCTGCAGCCAGTCGGCAAAAACCACGCGCCCGGCCGAAGCCGCACGCACCGGCTCCCCTTCGCGGGTCTTGATCAACACGCCATCCCACCGTCCGGTCAGGCGCTTTTGGCCAAAGCGTTGGGTAACTTCGCCTTCGACAGGCCAGGAAAAACCTCCGTCGGTGGTTTCCACCGGCTTCGGCCGGGCGGATTTACTCCGGGTACGCGGGGCAGGGAGATCCTGCAGGGCGAGATCGACGCTGGCGACCAGCCTTTCCAAGCGACGCAGGTTGTCTTCCAGCACCCTTACCTGTCCCTGCTTGTCCCACACGTCCCGGCGCAGCCTGACGAGGGCCGTTTCGCGCGCCTGACGTAAGGATTCCAACCGAGAGCGCTCGCCGGCAACGTCCTGACGCAAGCGCTCCAGTTGCGCATTCTCGGCGGCGATTTCCGCGCTGATTCCATCGAGCCGCGCCACCGCTTGCCGCGTACTGGCCATGCTGGCCAGACGATCGCGATTCAGGTAGTGATAATACGTCAGGATCCGGCTCGACCGTGCGGGATCCTCCTGGTTGAACAGCAGTTTCAGCCATTCCTGCCGTCCGCCGCTGTATGCGGCCCGCACTTGCCGTTCGAGCAGCCGGGTTTGTTCCTCCAGGGCTTCCAGCATCTTCCCGCGCCGCTCGCGCAACTCGGACAGGCTGTCCTGCTGCCCCGCAATCTTGTCGTCCAGGAGCCGCAGCTTTTGCGAAATCGATCCGTACTGGCGTTCAATGGCGGCCAGTTCGCCCTGCACGGAATTTTGCTGGCGTTCATCCAGTCCGAGCGACTCGCGTACGGCCCTGATGCGCGCCTGGATCTGGCCGGCCGGATCCTTGTCGTCGGGCGCAGCCGCAGCGGGTCCACTCAAAAAAAGCGATGCGAGAAAGACAAGCCCAGCCGGTTTCCCGCGCCGCATGGCCCGCGTATCAGGTTTTCAGCAGCAGGGAGCGGCCGGTCATCTCCGAAGGTTGAGGAATGCCCATCACTGCCAGCAGGGTAGGTGCGACATCGGCAAGGTTGCCCCCGTCCGCCAATTGCGCCGGGCGTCCCCGGTACACGAGGGGTACCGGGTTCATGGTGTGCGCGGTGTGCATTTGCCCGGATTCCGGATCGACCATCTGCTCCGCGTTGCCGTGGTCGGAGGTCAGCAGCAGTTCGCCGCCGACCTTGTTCAGCGCGTCCAGCACCCGCCCCAGGCACGCGTCCAGAGTTTCCACCGCGTGAATCGCCGCATCCAGATTTCCCGTGTGTCCCACCATGTCGCCGTTGGCGTAGTTGCAAACGATCACGTCGTACTGTCGGCCCTCGATGGCCGCGACCAGATGGTCCGTGACTTCCGGAGCGCTCATTTCCGGTTGCAAATCGTAAGTCTTGACCTTGGGGGAAGGCACCAGAATGCGCTCCTCGCCCTCGAACGGCGTGTCGATGCCGCCGTTGAAGAAGAAAGTGACGTGGGCGTACTTTTCCGTCTCCGCGAGGCGCAATTGCTTGAGACCCCGGCGGGACAGCAGTTCACCCAGGCTGTTGGCCACGCTGTCCGGCGGAAAGGCCACCGGGAAGGCGAAGTCCTGATGGTATTCGGTGAGGGTGACATAATCCCCCAGACGCGGGACCCGCGCGCGCTCGAAGCCGTCAAACCGGTCGGCAGTCAAGGCGAGGGACAGTTCCCGGGTGCGGTCGGCGCGGAAATTCATGAACACCACCACATCGCCGTCTTCCATTTTCACCGCTGGGGTGCCTGGCGGGACGATGGTGGTGGGCAGGACGAACTCGTCGTTCTCGCCCCGCTGGTAAGCGGCTTCGAGCCCCTGCGCCGCACTGGGGGCGCTGAAAGCGCCATGGCCGTCCACCAGCATGGCATAGGCTTGCTGCACGCGGTCCCAGCGCTTGTCGCGATCCATGGCGTAGAAGCGGCCGGACAACGTCGCGATGCGCCCGTGTCCCAGTTCGGCGAGCCGCGCCTCGAATTTGGCGATGGATTCGCCCGCGCTTCGGGGCGGCGTGTCGCGGCCGTCCAGAAAGGCATGGATGTATATGCGTTCCAGGCCGCGGCGGATGGCCAGATCGACCATCGCAAGGAGATGATCCTCGTGGCTGTGGACGCCGCCGGGGGAAAGCAGCCCCATGATGTGCAGCGCCGTGCCGCTTTCCCTGGCGCGGTCCGCGGCGCCGATGAGCACGGCGTTCCGGTAAAAGCTGCCGTCGTGGACCGCATTGTTGATGCGGGTCAGCTCCTGCGCCAGCAGCCGGCCGCATCCCAGGTGGAGATGACCGACCTCGGAGTTGCCCATCTGATCGTCCGGCAGTCCGACGGCCGCGCCGGAGCAATCGAGCAGGGTATGGGGCCAGTCGCGCCACAAGGCGTCCCACACGGGCGTTCTGGCCATCAAGACGGCGTTGTGCTCGGGGCTTTCGCTGTAGCCGAATCCGTCGAGAATCAGCAGGAGGACCGGCTTTGGAGGTGTGAAGGTCAAGGATAGGCTCCCGTGCAAGTCGGTATTCGGGAAAAGAAAATCCCCAAATACTTTATGTGAAAACGATAATGAATTATTTTATCAAATTATCTGGTTCGTCCGTCGCTGGCTACCAGGCGACTTAATTTGGCCGATAGGCGCCGCAACCGTTACAAATCCATGTCAACCACGACGCTCATCACGGACGAAGCACAGATCAACCGCGCCGCCCACTGTCTCAAGGCCATGGCGCACCCGCTACGTCTGAAGATTCTCTGCACGTTGGGCAATAGCGCGGTCAGCGTGCAGGATATCGTCGCCAAGGTCGGTACGACCCAGAGCAACGTCTCCCAGCATCTGGCCATCCTCCGCGAAAAAGGAATACTGGCCTGCAAAAAAGACGCGAATCGCGTTTATTATTATGTGGATGACGAACGCACGCTTCAACTCATCGGCATGATGCGGGAAGTTTTCTGCCAACATCCTTAAGACCGCGTCCCGACGGACCTTCTCCGTCGTTCACCACCCTCCAGCGGATTATTCCAACCCCAAGCGGAACGAGCTATGGATCGAATCCTTGAATTTGCCTCGAATCACTACATTCTGGTCAGCGGCATCGCAATCACCGCCGTGCTGCTGATCCAGGACTTTTACGAAGGACTGACCCGGCGCCACAACAACACCAGCGCGGCGGGCGCCGTCACGCTGATGAACGAGGAAAACTCGGTGGTGCTGGACGTGCGCGAACCGGATGAATACGCGAAGGGTCACATCGAGGGTGCGGTTTACATTCCGTTCGGCAAGCTCAAGGAACGGGTTGCGGAACTGGAAGGCCACAAGAATGCTCCGGTCATCGTGACTTGCCAGTCCGGTACGCGTTCGGGGCATGCCTGCGCCATCCTCCAGCAGAATGGGTTTACGCGAGTTTATAACCTGGCCGGCGGCATGATGGAGTGGGAGGAAGCCAAAATGCCCGTGACCCGCAAGAAGGGCAAATAACCTCCTTTCCCACCTATAGACAGGACTTGGACATCATGGCCGACGAGAACAAGCAATTCGCCATCCAGAAACTTTACGTGAAGGATATCTCCTTCGAATCGCCCAATGCCCCGCGCATTTTTACCGAAAAGTGGGATCCCAAGGTGGATTTCCAACTCAACAGCAACGCGCAGCCGCTTCAGGAGCATCTGTACGAAGTGAGCTTGACCGTGACGATCACCGTCAAGCTGGAAGACAAGACGGCTTACCTGATCGAAGTCTGCCAGGCGGGCATTTTCGCCCTGGTGGGATTCGGCGAAGAGGAGGTGGGGCCGATGCTGGGGATATTCTGTCTCAACGTGCTTTACCCGTACGCCCGCGAAGCCGTGTCGGATCTGGTGGTCAAGGGCGGATTTCCCCCTTTGTTGCTGGCGCCGGTCAATTTCGACGCCCTTTACGCCCAGCATCTCCAGCAGCAGGCGTCCCCTTCCGTCAACTGAATCGGATTCTTCCATTACCCCAAACATGTCGGCCGGCGAGTCCATCACTGTCCTCGGGGCGGGTTCGTGGGGCACCGCCCTGGCGTCCGTGGTGGCCCGCAGCGGCCACCCGGTCACGCTGTGGGGCAGAAATTCCGGCGATATGGCGGCAATTGCCCGCACCGGAAGCCACCGGCTGCTGCCGGGCATCGCGCTTCCCGAGGGTATTCGCGCGGTCTCCGACTTCGATGAAGCCGTTCGTTCGGCGGGCGTCATTCTCATCGTCGTTCCTAGCCACGCGTTTCCGGGCGTGGTTGAAAATATCCGGCGCGTTTGCGGAGCTGTTTCAGGTCTGGCTTGGGCGACCAAGGGCCTGGAGCGCGGCAAGGCTCGTCTGCTCCATGAGTGCGTCCAGGAAATTCACGGGCGCGAAACCGCCGTGGCCGTGCTGTCCGGACCCAGTTTCGCCCGGGAAGTGGCGCAAGGAATGCCCACAGCGATCACCTTGGCATCGTCCAGCGAGAAATTTGCCGCCCGGCTATCCGGCTTGTTGCACGGCCCGCGCTTTCGCGTTTACACCAGCGACGACATGATCGGCGTTCAATTGGGCGGCGCGGTCAAGAACGTGCTAGCCATCGCTGCGGGTGTGTCCGACGGTCTCGGCTTCGGCGCCAATGCCCGCACCGCCCTGATTACCCGCGGGCTTACCGAAATGATGCGCCTCGGTTTGGCTTTGGGCGGGAGGCGGGAAACGCTCGCCGGGCTGGCCGGATTGGGCGATCTGGTGCTGACCTGCACGGACAACCAGTCCAGGAACCGGCGTTTCGGTCTTGGCGTAGGTCAGGGACAGTCGCGCGAGGCGGTGATTCGTGACATCGGACAGGAAATCGAAGGAATCGCCGCGGCGCGGGATGTGCGGGAACTGGCGCGCCGTGCCGGGGTGGAAATGCCCATTTCCGAACAGGTCTATCGCCTGCTTTATGAAGGACTTTCTCCAGAGGAAGCGGTCAACAACCTGTTGTTCCGCGAACAGAAAGCCGAAGCGTTGGCTTGATACGCCGGCAAGGGCTATCGGCGCGTTTTGTCGCCGTCGATGTATGCGCGGCTGCCGCTCCACCGCAGGAGGCGGGGCTGGCGTGTTTGGAGCCAGTATCCCCCCGCCAGCAGCACCATTGCGCCACAGGAGACGAGACTGAAATAAAACAGGTTTTTCAGTTGGGCGATTTCCTCGCGCATTTCCCGTTTCTGTTCGTCGGGAAGAGATCGCGCATTCGATAAGGGGATGCCGCCCCTTACGACCATAGTTCCGGGGTCGCCTGCGTTCTCTTTGGTGTAGGCGGCCAGAATCCTCAGTTCCTGTTTCAACTCTTCCAGCGCCTGCAATTTCGCAGGCGTGACCTGATTGGCAAGGATGTCCGACTCGATGCCCTGCAAACGGGTTTCGATAGACGCGGTGACGAGGTCCAGTACCTTTTTCTGGAGTTTTTCCGTCTCGGCCGAATAACCGTCAAGCTTGGATGTGGAGGTCGAAGGGGCTGTCAGGCGCTCTTCGTAACGATCCAGAATGCGCTTGGCCGGCATCACCAGCAACAGCAGCACGAAGCAGAGCGCAAATCCCAACACCAGCAACAGGGAATCGGGTATGCGCTGAGAGGCAGCGGGGATCAGCCAGGTTTCCTGAAGATGGGTTTGCCGAGGCAGTAACCCGCTCCCTCCCTCGTGGCTGGAATCCGCGCGATCTTGCATGGTTTGACCCCGATTCAGGCGTCGGAAAATTTGGAATTGATAACTATGACAAAGCGCTCCGGCGGGGTCAAGGCCCAAGCGTCGCCGGCCGTCGCATCAGACGCTTCATGTCGCGCACGGCGGTTTCCAGGCCGGTCAGCAAAGCGCGCGCGACGATGGCATAGCCGATGTTCAGTTCGACGAGGGCGGGAATCGCGCAGATCGTTTCGACGTTATGGTAGTGCAGGCCATGACCGGCATTGATTTGCAAGCCGCAGCCCGCCGCAAGATGAGCGGCCCGATGCAGACGGGCGAGTTCCCGTTCCCGTGCTTCAGGCGCGAGCGCATCGGCATAGCGGCCGGTGTGCAGTTCGATAACGGGAGCACCGCTCTTTGCGGCGGCCTCGATTTGCCGCTCGTCTGCGTCGACAAACAGGGAAACCTCGATGCCGGCTTCGCCCAGGCTTTCGCAGGCGGCGCGGATTTTGTCGAAGTGTCCGGCGACATCGAGCCCGCCTTCCGTGGTCAGTTCCTGGCGTTTCTCCGGCACCAGGCAACAGGCGCCGGGCCTTACTTCGCGGGCAATGCGGATCATTTCCTCCGTCACTGCCATTTCCAGGTTGAGGCGGGTGTGGATCATGTCGCGCAACAGGCGGATGTCCCGGTCCTGGATGTGCCGGCGATCCTCGCGCAAATGGGCGGTGATGCCGTCCGCGCCCGCCTGTTCCGCGATCAAGGCGGCCTGGATGGGCTCCGGCCAGGCCGCGCGCCGGGCTTGGCGCAGGGTGGCGACGTGGTCGATATTGACGCCCAAGCGAAGGAAGGAGGAAAAGGGAGTCATGCAGATTGGACCAGTCTAAACAAGTCGCGGCTTTTCAGAGGCTTCCCCTCGAGGTGAAAGTGAATGATGCGCCTGAGCAGTCCCTTGGCTTCGCGGCGTTGCGGCACGTCCAGTTCCATACCGCTGTGCAAGGCAAGCAGGGTGGCGCCGCTCAATAAATCCGGGCCCCGGTTTTCCGGCACGATGCCGTGCTCCGGAAGGTAGCGGTAGGTTCGCGTCGGCTGAACCGGTTCGCCGCTCAGCGCGTCCGTTTCCAAGGACAGGCCGTAGCCGGTTTCTCGCAGCAAGGCCAGTTCGAAACGGCGCAACGCCTGTTCGGCGTCGCCTGCCGCCGCCAAGACGCCGAGCGTGTTGCAATATGCGTCGAACAGGCAGGGGTGCGGATCGTGCCGATGAAGAAAACGCACCAGGAGTTCGTTGAGATACAGCCCGCAAAACAGGGATACGCCGTGCAGGACGAGAGGCGTTTCCAGCGATTCACGGCCGTGCAGCAAGGGCAGTTCCGACGTGCCGCGCCATTGCAGGGCGTAGCGCGCGAAAGGCCTCAGCCGCTCGCCGCGCCGTCCGGCGGCTCTGGCGCCCTTGGCCAGCAAGGAAAGCCGCCCTTCCTCGCGGCCGAAGATCTCCACGATCAAACTGGTCTCCCGGTAGGGACGCTCGTGCAACAGATAGGCGATGCGGGGTGCGTCCGAGTGCACTTCAGACGCCATAGCCGAGCGAATGCAGGGCCCGTTCGTCGTCCGACCAGTTTTTCTTTACCTTGACCCACAATTGCAGATAGACCTTGCCGTCCAGCCATTTTTCCAGATCGTGGCGCGCACGTTCCCCGACCTTCTTTAATCCTTGCCCGTCCTTGCCGATGACGATGGCCTTCTGTCCTTCCCGCTCCACCCAGATGAGCGCGTAAATGCGTGTGATGCCGGTATCTTCCTGGTAACGCTCGATCTCCACGGTCAAGGCATGGGGTAACTCATGGCCAAGCGCACGGATCAGCTTCTCACGGATGATTTCCGCGGCAAAAAACCTGTCCGGCCGATCGCTCAATTGGTCCGGTGGATAGAGCGGCTCACGCTCCGGCAGCTCTTCGAGCAGCTTTTCCTCCAGCACGTCCAGATTGGTACCCCGCAGCGCCGAGAGCGGGATGATTTCTGCAAAAGCCCGCCGTCCGGCCATTTCCTCCAGGTAGGGCAGGAGGCGGGTCTTGTCCTCAATCTGGTCCGCCTTGTTGACTGCCAGGAGGACCGGCGCATCCGTCTTGTGCAGCAGCGTCAGGATGCGCTCTTCGTCGGGCGTCCAGGCGAGGGCTTCCACCACCCAGACGATGGCGTCCACGCCATCCAGCACCGACGCGGCAGCGCGGTTGAGATAACGGTTCATGGCCCGCTTCTCCTGTTCGTGCAGGCCCGGTGTGTCCACGAAAATAATTTGGCCGCGCTCGCCGGTCTTGATGCCCTGGATGCAGTGACGGGTGGTCTGCGGCTTGCGCGAGGTGATGCTGAGCTTCTGGCCGATGAGGTGATTCAGCAGCGTGGACTTGCCCACGTTGGGACGGCCGACGATGGCTACGTAGCCGCATTTCATGCCGCACATCCCTGTGCAGCACCCTCCGGGCCGCTTCGCGGCGCAAACCGGCTTTCCTGCCGGTTTGTCATGGCCGCACATCTTTGTGCAGCGCCCTGGCGGACCGCATTCGGCGGTACGAATCGCCCTTCCCGCTTGTTGTTCATGCGCTTCGCCTGTTATTCGTCGTGAGTTGTTGCAGCATCCGCTCGGCGGCCAGTTGCTCGGCGCGCTTTCTGGACGGCCCGGTACCCGTGCTGGCATCGGAAAGCAGCGTCACACGGCACTCGACTTCAAAAGTGGGTTGGTGCGACTCGCCGGACACAGACAGCAAGGTGTAGACGGGCAACTCCTCGTTGCGGGCCTGAAGCCATTCCTGCAGGCAGGTTTTGGGGTCCTTGAGCGCGGGTTCCGCCGAGAGTCTCTCCACCCGTGCGGCGAAAAGCCGGCGCAGCCAGGTTTTGCAGGCATCCATGCCCTGATCGAGATACAGCGCACCGATCAGCGCCTCCAATACGTCGGAAAGGATCGAATCACGGCGGTAGCCGCCGCTTTTCAGTTCGCCGGCGCCGAGAATCAGATAATCTCCCACGTGAAAACCCCGTGCGAGCTCCGCCAGGACGCTTTGGTTGACTAGGCTGGCGCGCAGGCGGCTGAGGATGCCTTCGTCGGCGTGGGGGAAACGCTCATAGAGCCATTCTGCGATTACGAAACCCAGGATCGAATCGCCGAGAAATTCCAACCGTTCGTTGTTTGGACCGCTCGCGCTGCGATGGGTCAGAGCCCGCCGCACCCAGGCAGGATCGTGAAAGCGCAAGTCCAGCTTGACGCACAGTTGTTCGGGGGTATGAATCAATCGGTTCCCACCTCGATGACGTCGTCGAAGCGTACCAGTACATCCAGGTTACCGAAGATGTTTTCGGTCTTGTCGTAAATCACTTCGACTTTTACGTAGCCGCCGTGCTTGGTAATCAGGATGTTTTCCCGCTTGAAGCCTTCTACATAGTTGATGTAGAGGCGGCTCTCGAACATCTTGATGATGTCTTCCTTAGTCTTGGAAACCAGGTCCGGCTGGGCCTCGATGTTTTCCAGCGCCGATTTGATCTTGGCGTGCTCCATGTAGATCGGTGCGATCTTGATGATCAGCATGGCGAAGAAGCCGATCAGGGACAATACGATCACGGCGCCCAGGAAGGTGATGCCCCGTTGTTTGCGTTGCGATTTCATGCCCGTATTCTTCATGACTCCCCCTTGAAAAGTTTTAATGCAGTGCTGTGCCCAAACGTTCGACCGCCACGATCCCGTCGTTTTCCCAATCCCAGTTCATCCAGATGAGAAATGCCTTGCCGACCAGATTGTCCTCGGGAACCGTGCCCCAGTAGCGGCTGTCGTTGCTGTTGTCGCGGTTGTCGCCCATGACGAAATACTGGCCCTCGGGAACGGTGAATTCGCCCTCCACGGAAGGCTGTCCTTCCCGAATCAGGATGTCGTGCGGTACGCCTTGCAATTCTTCCAGATAGCGCGCTGCGCCCGTCATGCTCCGCCCCTTGCCGCCGCCGACGTAGCCGCCCAGCGCGGTTAGTTCCACCGGTTGCCCGTTGATATAGAGCTGCTTGCGGTAATAGGCGATCCGGTCGCCGGGAACGCCGATAATACGCTTGATGTAGTCCATCGACGGTTCCTTGGGATAGCGGAATACCACGATGTCGCCGCGCTGGGGCAAGTTCCCTTCGCGGATTTTGGTGCGCAGCACCGGCAGGCGCAAGCCGTAAGTGAACTTGTTCACGAGGATAAAATCGCCGACCAGCAAGGTCGGCATCATCGAACTGGAAGGGATGCGGAACGGTTCGACCAGAAACGAACGCAACAGCAACACGATCAGGATGATCGGGAAAAACGAACGCGCGTAATCTACGGGCCACGGCTCCAGCAACTCGCCGCTCTCGTCGGCCTGCGGAGGAGCCATCAGTCCGAATCGGACCAACAGGGCGTAACCGCCCCACACCGCGCCGGTGATCAGTGTGGCGAGCACCAGGAACAGGGAAAAATCGAAGTTCATATTAATCCTGCCCGACGCGTAGCACGGCGAGAAACGCTTCCTGGGGAATTTCCACCCGGCCGATCTGCTTCATGCGTTTTTTACCTTCCTTTTGTTTTTCCAACAGCTTTTTCTTGCGGGTGATGTCGCCGCCGTAGCATTTGGCGGTCACGTTCTTGCGCATGGCGCTGACTGTGGAGCGGGCGATGATTTTCGCACCGATGGCGGCCTGGATGGCTACCTCGAACATCTGGCGCGGAATCAGTTCCTTCATTTTTTCCACCAGTTCGCGGCCGCGGTACTGGCTGTTGTCGCGGTGCACGATCAGGGACAAGGCGTCCACTTTCTCGGCGTTGATCAAGACATCCAGACGCACCAGCGGCGCGGCCTGAAAACGCAGGAACTGGTAGTCGAAGGACGCATAGCCGCGACTGACGGATTTGAGGCGGTCGAAGAAGTCCAGGACGATCTCGCTCAGCGGCAACTCGTAGGTTACGGAAACCTGATTGCCGATGAATTGCAGTTTCTTCTGCACGCCGCGCTTTTCGACGCACAGGCCGATCACGGCGCCCAGATAATCCTGGGGCACGAGGATATTGGCTTCGATGATCGGTTCGCGGATCTCGGCGATGGCGTTGACCGGCGGCAACTTGGATGGATTGTCGATGGGCAGCACCTCGCCGCCGGTCGTTTCCACCTCGTAGATGACGGTCGGCGCGGTGGTGATCAGGTTCAGATCGTACTCGCGCTCCAAGCGCTCCTGGATGATTTCCATGTGCAGCATGCCGAGAAAGCCGCAGCGGAAACCGAAACCCAGCGCCTGGGAGGTTTCCGGTTCGAAGTGCAGCGCTGCGTCGTTGAGGCGCAGCTTGTTCAATGCCTCGCGCAGGTTTTCGTAGTCGTCGGCACTGACCGGAAAAAGCCCGGCGAAGACGCGCGGCTGCACGGTCTGGAAACCGGGGAGGGCAGTGGCGGCGGGTGCATCCGTGGAGGTGATGGTGTCCCCCACCGGCGCGCCGAAGATGTCCTTGATGCCGGCGACGACGAAGCCCACTTCGCCGGTGCCCAGGCAATCCTTTTCCTGGCGTTTGGGGGTGAACACGCCGACCTTGTCCACCTGATGGCTTTTGCCGGTGGACATCAGGGTGATCTTCTGTTTGCGGCAGATGACGCCGTTCATCACCCGCACCAGGGACACGACGCCCAGGTAATTGTCGAACCAGGAGTCGATGATCAGCGCCTGCAACGGTGCCTGGGGATCGCCCTGGGGCGCTGGAATCTTCGCGACGATCTGTTCCAGGACTTTGTCCACGTTCAGGCCGGTCTTGGCGCTGATGCGCACCGCCTCGGACGCGTCGATGCCGATGATTTCCTCGATCTCCGAGCCGACCCGTTCGGCGTCGGCGCTGGGCAGGTCGATCTTGTTGAGCACCGGCAGGACTTCCAGCCCTTGTTCGATGGCGGTGTAGCAGTTGGCCACGCTCTGGGCCTCGACGCCCTGGGCGGCGTCCACCACCAGCAAGGCGCCCTCGCAGGCCGCCAGGGAGCGTGAGACTTCATAGGAAAAGTCCACGTGCCCCGGCGTGTCGATGAAGTTGAGCTGGTAAGTCCGGCCGTCGCACGCCTGGTAATCGAGCGTGACGCTCTGCGCCTTGATGGTGATGCCGCGCTCGCGTTCGATGTCCATGGAATCGAGCACCTGCTCGGACATCTCGCGCTCGCTCAAACCGCCGCAAAGCTGGATGAAGCGATCCGCCAGTGTGGACTTGCCGTGGTCGATGTGGGCGATGATGGAAAAATTGCGGATATGCTGAAGATCGGTCACTTGGACGGCGCGCTCCTCGCCTGCTCGCTGACTTTCAGCGCCAGGAATACCGAACCGCCTTGTCGTTGCACCAGCACGGCGACAGCCTTATCGGTCGGCAGTTTCTTGACCACTTCTTTGAAGTGCTTGAGATCGGCGACGACCACGTTCTGCACGCGCAGGATCACGTCGCCCTTGCGGATGCCGGCGTCGTAAGCCGGCCCGGGCTTAACCGCCCGCACCAGGACGCCGTTTTTCTCGACTTCCAACTGTGCGCGCTGCTCGGGTGTCAGGTCGGCCACCACCATGCCCAGCAGGCTGGCATCCCCCGGCATGGCGCCAGGCATCCCGACGACTGCCTCGGGTTCCTCCGGCAACATGCCGATCTTGATCTTCACCGTTTGCGCGTTGCCCTGGCGAATGATCTTGAACGTTCCGACCTGACCGGCCTGCATCATGCCTACCATCGGCGGCAGTTCGGCGGAAGTGGCGATTTCCTGGCCGTTGAATTCGGTGATGACGTCGCCGATTTGCAAGCCTGCGTCTTCCGCCGGGCTTTTAGGCAGGATTTTCGCCACCAGCGCGCCCTTGGGCTTGGGCATGCCGAAGGATTCGGCCAGTTCGCGGGTCACGTCCTGGATCTGCACGCCGATCCAGCCGCGCGCCACGAATCCCTGGGACTTGATCTGGTCGACCACTTTCAGCGCCACCTCGATGGGTATGGCGAAAGACAACCCCATGAAGCCGCCCGTGCGGCTGTAGATTTGGGAGTTGACGCCCACGACGCGCCCTTCCAGGTCGAAGAGCGGCCCGCCGGAGTTGCCGGGGTTGATGGCGACGTCGGTCTGAATAAAGGGCACGTAATTGTCGCTGGGCAAACTGCGACCCTTGGCGCTGACGATGCCGGCGGTGACGGAATGGTCGAATCCGAAGGGCGAGCCGATGGCCAGCACCCATTCGCCCACTTTCAGTGACTCGGACGAGCCCATGCGCACTACGGGAAGGTCCGCCGCCTCGATTTTCAGCAGGGCGATGTCGCTACGCTTGTCCGAGCCGATCAGCTTGGCCACCAGCTCGCGCCGATCCTGCAGGCGGACGACGATTTCGTCGGCGTCCTTGACGACATGCTGGTTGGTGACGATGTAGCCGTCTGCGGACATGACGAATCCGGAACCCAAAGACTGCACGTCGCCGAAATCCCCGCCGCCGCCATCGCCGAAGAAATGGCGAAACAACTCGTCGAAAGGAATGTTCTCGGGCGTTTCGCTGCCGTCCGGCAACTCCCGTTCGACGACTGGTGGCGGACGCTTGCGCGTGGTGCTGATGTTGACGACGGCGGCGTTGTTTTTGGCCACCAGGTCCGTGAAGTCCGGCAACTGGGCGAAAGCGGCGTTCGCGCCGGACAACAGGAGCAGGAAAACCGGCAGCCAAAACAGCACCGGCGTCGGGATTTTCAGGCGTTTGAGCATGGTTTCGTCGACCCGCGGATCAAGCGGAATGAATTTTCTTGATGAAGACCAGGGATATTTCACGGGATACGGGACGGGAAATCCACAATCGGAACAGGAACAGCGCCAAGCCCGTCAAACCTCCCAGCGCCGCGCCCGCATCGCCAGCCACGCCGTCTCCCAGAATCGCGCCAGTCAACAGACCGGCTAATGGTAACACATAGACGCACCCCGCTCCGCGGAGCAGCGCGGCGGGGTCCACACCCACTCGCCAGACATCGCCCGGGCGGGCCGTAGGCTGGATGGGAGTTTGCCACTGGGTTGAGGAATTGCGCCGTATACGATGCGGATAAGCCGATGGACAGGACTGGGTACACCTGGTGCATGCAGCGCCGCCTCCGAGTTTTTCGACTGTCATCCACTCGCCGCGGATGGCAGTCACCCGGACGGTTTCTTCGATGAGGCCTTCATGGCTCGCCACGGCGCACCCCTTGAGCGATCTGGGTCACGGTAGCGGCAGGCGCTTCCGCCATCACGGTGATCCGGTACTCACCGGCCTGCCGGGAAAAAACATGCATGGCGCCGAAATGCCGCAGTCGCCCGTCGTTCGGAAACGCGCGCAGAGCTTCCTCGATGTATACGGAGATGGGGGAAAAACCGTCGCTGAGCAACAAATGCTCGATGACGGAGTTGTTCGGTGCGTTGTGTCGCGCATAGGCAACGATCCGATAGCCTTTGGGCACGTTCTCCAGTCGCCAGGTCAACGTGTCGATTGCCTGTTGCACCGGGACATGTCCCATGAGCGGCGGAGAATCGTTTGCCGCCGCCTGATCCGCCGACAGGGGAGCATCCAAAACGGTCAGTTCCGCGAAAACGAACTGCTCCAGAATGCGCCCATCCGGGGAGATGAGTTCATGCTTGAGCGGCAAGCGCGACTCCTTGTCGATCCATACGCGGCGGCCGTAGCGCGCCTCGTCGAGGGGGGTAATGACGATTTCCTGCACATTCCTGCCGGATATCCGTCCCTCCCGTCCCAGTGCGAAGCGATAGTAACGTCCCGCCAAGGTCAGATTCAACGGCCAGTTGCCCATCCGGGAGGGGTTGTTCCCCGGACTCCGCGGTTCGGCGCTCGTGTCGCCCAATGGGGCGGCATCATCGCCGTTCGTGTTGTCAAGCGCTTCGACCTGCTCGCGTTCCTGGCCATTCAGCACTTCATGGCGGATGCGCAAAATGCGCAGTTGGTCGTTCTGCCAAGACGCCCCGATGCCTTGATAGTGCAAATGCAAACCCGCCTCGCGCATGGAACGGATCCATTCTTTCGCGTCGGAGGATTGGATTTGCCCTCCGGGTTCGGGGTTTGCCGCTGAAAGGGGAGCGCAAAAAAATACGCTTGCGAGCGCCAGAACTCCGGGCCGGTAGGAAAAAAGGCGGATCAAGGCGAGTAGCTCACCATCCGCGCGCGCGCAACGGCATCGTCGTCTCCGGCGATCTGGATGCTTTCGTTGTGCATGGTCAAATAATCGCGCAGGCGTTCCTCGGCCTCGGCGTGCAATTGCGCTTCGCGGTTCGATTCCGAGTTGCCGGCCATCGTCGGCACAGGTTCGCCGGGTTCTCCCCGCATGAACCGCAGTTCCTGAGTCGCGAAAACAGCCAAGACCGCCAGGGAGGCCGCCGCCGCCCAGCGCACGGCTGCTACATCCCGGAACCAGCGCTGGCGAGCAGGCAGCAACCAGTGGGGTTCCGCCTCGACGCTTCTGCTGACGCGCTCCGCAAAGCCCACAGGGAATACCGCAGGGCATTGCTCTTCGCGCAGCATATGCCGCGCCAGATGATAACGCGCCCACGTTTCCCGCGCTCCCGTGTTTGCGTTCATCCAATCGAGCACCCGGTTTACGTCCTTTCCAGGCAATTCGCCATCCATCATGCAAGAGATTTGTTCTTCATGGTTCGACATATGAGGGTTCCTAGCTTTCTCGAAAATCAATCCAGTAGCGGTTTCAATTTTTTGTCGATCGCCTCGCGCGCGCGAAAAATCCGTGAACGTACCGTACCCACGGGGCAAGACATGACGTCGGCGATTTCCTCGTAACTCAATCCATCCATTTCGCGCAGCAGGATGGCCGTGCGCAATTCCTCCGGTAAATCCTCGATCGCCGTGCCGATCACTATCCCCAATTCCTCGGTGAGCAACAGGCGCTCCGGCGTTTCGTAATCTTTTAGACGAGGAGCGGACTCCAATTGTTCCGCGTCTTCAATGTCGATATCGCCTTCGGAAGCCGGCATGCGGTTTCTGGACTGCAAATGGTTCTTGGCCGTGTTGATGGCGATACGGTACAGCCAGGTGAAAAAGGCGCTATCCCCGCGAAAGCCCGGCAGTGCGCGGTAGGCCTTGATGAAGGCTTCCTGCGCGACGTCCTGGGATTCTCCCGGGTCGCGAACATAGCGCCCCACCAACTGCAATACCTTGAGTTGATAACGCCGCACCAGCAGGTCGAACGCTTTCTTGTCCCCTTGCTGGACGCGCGCCACCAGTTCCTTATCCAGCGTGTCTCCGGCGGGAGGATTACTCATGA
Organism: Methylococcaceae bacterium; assembly: GCA_035293245.1. GTDB lineage: Bacteria > Pseudomonadota > Gammaproteobacteria > Methylococcales > Methylococcaceae > DATDOO01. Next base: position 5,179 of record DATDOO010000383.1, on the reverse strand, counting down.
TGCAATGCGGTTGATTTTCCAGGGCGTCGGATTGCGTTACAGTTGCATTATCGTAACCCATCCCGCGGCGGTTCGACGCCACTATCGCCGGTTTTTCCCGTGTCAGATTCCCTTTGCTATGACGTTCTTGTGCTGGGCAGCGGTGCCGCAGGCCTGTCGCTCGCCCTGCGCCTGGCGGATCGCGCCCGCGTCGCCGTGTTGTCCAAGACCCGTCTCAAGGACTGCAATACCTATCACGCCCAGGGCGGTATTTCCGCCGTGTGGGGCGCGAGCGATTCGCTCGAATCGCATATCCAGGACACTTTGGAAGCCGGAGCGGGGCTATGCCGCCCGGAAATCGTGCGTCTGGTGGTTTCGCACGGGCGGGAGTGCATCCAGTGGCTGCTTGACCAGGGGGTGCCCTTTACCCGCGAAGAGCAGGCGGACGGCAGCTCGCATCTCCATCTGACCCGCGAGGGCGGCCATTCCCACCGCCGGGTGGTCCATGCCGCCGACGCCACCGGCAAGGCGCTCTTCGAGTCGTTGGCCGAACGCGCCCGGGAACATCCCGGTATCGATTTGCTAGAGCGGCATCACGTCATCGACCTGATCACCGCCCGCAAACTGGGACACGACCGCGACCGGGTACTGGGCGCCTATGCGCTGGATACTTCGCGCACTTGTTTCCGCACCTTCCACGCCAAGGTAGTGGTGCTGGCGACGGGGGGCGCGAGCAAAGTGTACCTCTATACCAGCAATCCGGACGTGGCCACCGGCGACGGCATCGCCCTCGGCTGGCGCGCCGGCTGCCGGGTCGCCGACATGGAATTCATCCAGTTCCATCCCACCTGCCTGTTCCACCCGGACGCCGGCTCCTTCCTCATCAGCGAGGCGGTGCGCGGCGAGGGCGGCCGACTGATCCTGCCCGACGGATCGCCCTTCATGCAGCGTTTCGACGCGCGCGGGGAGCTGGCTCCGCGCGACATCGTCGCCCGCGCCATCGACCACGAGATCAAGCGCCTGGGGATCGACTGCGTATACCTCGATATCAGCCACAAGCCGGAAACCTTCGTCCGCGCGCACTTCCCGACCATCTACCGGCGCTGCCTGGAGCTGGACATCGACATCACCCGCCAGCCGATCCCGGTAGTACCCGCCGCGCACTATATTTGCGGCGGCATTCTGACCGACGCCTGCGCGCGCACGGACATACCCGGCCTTTATGCCATCGGCGAGACCGCCTGCACCGGATTGCACGGCGCCAACCGCATGGCCAGCAACTCCCTGCTGGAATGCCTGGTGTTCGCCAAACAAGCGGCGGCGGACATCCTGAGGGTGCTGCCGGAAATTCCCGTGTCTCCCCAATTACCGGAATGGGACGAATCCCAGGTCACCGATTCCGACGAAGAAGTGGTCGTGACCCACAACTGGCGGGAGATCCGCCGCTTCATGTGGGATTATGTGGGCATCGTCCGCACCGACAAGCGGCTGGAGCGGGCATTGCATCGCGCCGAGCTGTTGCGGCGGGAAATCGCCGAGTATTACGGCCATTTCAAGGTGAGTCCCGGACTGCTGGAACTGCGCAACCTGGTCATCGTGGCGGAACTCATCATCCGCTCGGCCATGTTGCGCAAGGAAAGCCGCGGTTTGCACTACACGCTGGACTATCCCGCCACGGACGAAAGCAAGCCGCCGCACGACAGCGTGCTGACACCCGAGGAAGACTGAAATTATTCACGACCTCTCAGCCAGTCTCCGATCACCCGCGCCTTCCACAGGCCGGCCATCTTGGAGCGGTAGCCCTGTGTGTAATCGGCCAGCGCGACGGGCCAGCGGATTTCGTCGGGACTGAAATGGAGCACGACGTAGCCATCGGGATGCGCCAGCGCCCAGTCGCGCAGGTCGGTATCCCCTCTCGCCTCGAAAAGCGGCTGTCGCAGGCGCCCCAGGAAGTGCAGGTCGCCGTGGTACTCGCTGTTCTGAGCCACGGGCAGGCCGGCTGCCTGCTTTTCCGCCACGCGCCGGGCCAGGGGCTCGATATCCCAGCGGTCGAACTGGACCTGGCGAAAGGCCAGATGCGCCATGGCTAGCAGGACGAAGCTCGCGACAGCGAACAGCCGGGCGCCGTTCAAGTACGCCGCCCCGCGCCGAGTGAGCCAGAAGCCGCCCAGTCCGAGCATGGCCAGCATCCACAGCGGGCCGATATCCTCCAGCCAGGGGCGGAGGTAGGCAGGGAGCGCCATCTCCCCGTGCCACCACTCGACCACCCGGACGAAACCGCCCGCGCCGCCCAGCAGCAGGAACAGGACGCCCATACCCCACAAGCGGAACGGTGAGGTTATCGCCGGGTTGTCCGCCAGCGCACGGGCGGCGAGGAGCGCGAAGAAAGGCAACAGAGGCAGCAGGTAATGCACCTGCTTGCCGCTGATCAGGGAAAAAACCAGCAGTGCCGGAACCACCAGCGCCAGACAGAAACGCACCCCGGCATCGCAGCGCAAGCGCGCCGCCGATTTCCACAGGGTGGGCCAGAATATCCACGGCAGGAGCATCAAGGGCAGAATCGGCACATACCACCACCAGGGCTTCTGATGGGCGAAGGAATGGGCGACGCGGCCGGCAAACTGGCCCCAGAGAATGGCCCGGCCGTATTCCTCTCCGCCCGCAGCGGCGGCAGGAACGGCCCAGCACAGCGCCAGCGCGATGCCGAGCAGGCAGGCGAACGCCAACCCGGCATACCAGCGCCTCCATCCTCCGGGAGGCGGTGCGGCGCGCCACCATGGCGCCGCCAGCGCGGGGGGCAGGAAAAAGATCAGAACCACCGGCCCTTTGCTCAACAGCGCGCCGGTCAACGCCAGGCCGGTCAGCGCCCATCCCCCCCGTTCGCCGCCCGAGGTGCGCAGCACGCCCAGAACGGCCAGCAGCACAAAGGCTCCGATCGGTATGTCGTACAGGGTCAAGGTGCTCCACGTAGCCCACAGGGGCAAGGCGAGCAGGACCAGTGGGGCGAGGGCGGCTATGGCATGCTGTTCCGGCCACAGGCGCAAGGCAATGCGCTGGACCAGGAACAGGCTGAACAGGCCGAACAGCGGCGCCACCAGACGCGGCGTCCAGTCGTTGACCCCGAACAGCCACCAGCCCAGATGCGTGCCCCACTGCAACAGCGGTGGTTTGTGGCTGTAGGGCTCACCGTTGAGGTACGGCACGAGGAAGTCGCCGCGCAGCCACATTTCCCACGCCACCGTCACCGCACGGGTCTCGTCGATGGGGAGAAGCGGCCTGCTCCAGAGGGCGACGACCAGAACGATCAGCCACAGCAAGGCTGGAATCAGGAACGGCCGGTGCGTTGAAATGGCGCCCAGAAAGTTCCGCATGTCCGGATGCGGGCTCAGGCAGCGATTTCTTCGACGCGGGGATGCTTGGCCCGGCGTTGCAGCCACATCACGCCAAACAAGTCGACGATGCCGACCCACAAGCGATTCCACGCCCCGTACTTGGACTGGCCGCGGGTGCGGGGGCGATGATTGACCTCCACGGACACCACCCGGCCGCCGGCGCGCTGCACCAGGGCCGGCAGAAACCGGTGGTTGTGGTCGAATAACGGCAGTTGCAGGTACATCTCCCGTGAGAACACTTTTAGGCCGCAACCGGTATCGGGCGTGGCGTCGCCGAGCAGGCCGGCGCGCACGCGGTTGGCCACTTTAGAGCAGAAGCGGCGCCAAGGCGTGTCCTGGCGCTTCTTGCGGTAGCCGGCCACCATCGCCAATCCTTCAGACCGATCAGGGGCGTGCAACATCGCCAGCAGATTGGGGATGTCTGCCGGGTCGTTCTGGCCGTCGCCGTCCAGGGTCGCTATCCACGGGGCGCGGGCGGCGCGCACGCCGCTCAGGACGGCGGTGCTCTGCCCGCAGCAGGCCAGATGACGCAGGATGCGCAAGTGCGGACGGGACTCACGCGCGGCTTGCAGGCTCGCCGGCGTGCCGTCGGTGCTGCCGTCGTCGACGTAGACGATCTCGTAAGCGCACTTCCCACGGAGCGCCTGGTCGATTTCGGCGGCGAGGGTTTCGATGTTCTCGGCCTCGTTGTGCACCGGGATGACGACGGATAGGTCCATGAATGTCCTTGTGGGGTTCTGGAGATAAAAAAGCGAAGGTCAGACGTAGCGCAGCGGAACGCCGTCGGTCGCCGCGACGATCTCGCCCATACGAAAAGCGGTTTCGCCGAGCGCTCGCAGACGGTCGATCGCCCCGTTTTCCTCGGCGGCCGGTACGCAGACGATCATGCCCACGCCGCAGTTGAAAGTGCGCAGCATCTCGCCTGCCTCGACGCCGCCCTGTTCCTGCAGCCACTGGAATACGGTCGGCCGCGGCCAGTTCGAGGGATCGATGCGCGCCGACATGCCTTCGGGCAACACGCGCGGCAGGTTTTCCGTGATGCCGCCGCCGGTGATGTGGGCGAGGGCGTGCACGGGGATTTCTTCCAGCAACGCCAGCAGCGGCCGGACGTATATCCGGGTCGGCGCCAGCAGTTGCTCGCCCAGCGACGAATGTAGATCCGCGCCGGCGCGCTCGACGATCTTGCGGATCAGCGAGTAGCCGTTGGAATGGGGGCCGGATGAGGCCAGGCCGATCAGGACGTCGCCGGGCCTGACCCGGCTGCCGTCGAGGATTTTGTCCTTCTCCACCGCGCCGACGCAGAAGCCGGCCAGATCGTACTCGCCGGGCGTGTACATGCCGGGCATTTCCGCCGTCTCGCCGCCCACCAGGGCGCAACCGGCCAACTCGCAGCCCTTGCCGATGCCTTCAACCACCGCGGCGGCGACATCGACTTCCAGGGCGCCGCAGGCGAAATAATCCAGGAAAAACAGCGGCTCCGCGCCCTGAACCACGATGTCGTTGACGCACATGGCCACCAGGTCGATGCCGATGGTGTCGTGCCGGTTCAATTCTTGGGCCAGCTTGAGCTTGGTGCCCACGCCGTCGGTTCCGGCCACCAGCACCGGATTGCGGAAGCGGGGAGGGAGTTCGAACAGGGAGCCGAAGCCGCCCAGACCGGCCAGGACGCCCGGAATGCGGGTCCGCGCGGCGATGGGCTTGATGCGTTCGACCAGGGCGTTGCCGGCGTCGATGTTCACGCCGGCGCGGCGATAGCTGAGGGGGGCGGACGGAGTATTCGGATTCAAGCGTGCCTCGGGAAAAGCCAT
>DATDOO010000382.1:0-7857 GCA_035293245.1 Methylococcaceae bacterium | reverse complement strand
GGATATATGGCAGCAACTGCGTTACTTGACCGACGCATCAATGAAGAAAAGGCTTGCAAGCGGGAGGAGTCCATATATGCGGTGAGTCGGCGAAGCGCATCGTTCGCGACTGATGCGCCTCCTGACGTCGGCACATCCTACGGCCGGAAATCCCACGTCAACCCTTACTGACAAGCCTCACACTCCGGATCGAGAATCGAACAAACCTTGGCCTGCGTCTGGGCCACGGCCACTGCTTCGGTGGCAAAGGCCGCGGCCTCGCTTTGTGCCTGGCTTCCCTTTTCCACGTGGGAGGCGCCCAGGGAGCGCAGGTAATAGGTGGTCTTGAGGCCGCGCACCCAGGCCAGTTTGTAAAGGGTGTCGAGCTTTTTGCCGGAGGGTTCGGCCATGTACAGGTTGAGGGATTGGGCCTGGTCGATCCACTTCTGCCGGCGCGAGGCGGCTTCCACCAGCCATCTCGGGTCGATCTCGAAGGCGGTGGCGTACAGGGCCTTGATCTCCTCGGGCACGCGCTCGATCTTCTGCAGGCTGCCGTCGTAGAACTTGAGGTCGTTGATCATGACCGGGTCCCATAGCCCCAGCTTTTTCAGGTCGCGCACCAGGTGCGGGTTGATGACCGCGAACTCGCCGGACAGGTTGGATTTGACGAACAGGTTTTGGTAGGTGGGCTCAATGGACTGGGACACACCGCAGATGTTGGAGATGGTCGCAGTCGGCGCGATGGCCAGGCAGTTGGAGTTGCGCATGCCGACCTTCCTGACCCGCTCGCGCAACGCGTCCCAGTCCAGGGTGGCGGAGCGGTCCACCTGCAGGTAGTTGCCGCGCGACTGCTCCAGCAGGGCGATGGAGTCCAGCGGCAAAATGCCCCGGCTCCATAGGGAGCCTTCGAAGCTGGAATAGCGGCCGCGTTCTTCGGCCAGGTCGGTGGAGGCCTTGATGGCCAGGTAGCTGACCAGTTCCATGCTGCGGTCGGCGAATTCAAGCGCCTCCTGGGAGGCGTAAGGCAGGCGCAGGCGGTGCAGGGCGTCCTGGAAACCCATGATGCCCATTCCCACCGGCCGGTGGCGCAGGTTGGAGCGGCGCGCCTGGGGCACGTTGTAGTAATTGATGTCGATGACGTTGTCGAGCATGCGCATGGCGGTGGCCACGGTGCGCGCCAGCTTGTCCGCGTCGAGCGCCCCGTCGTTGGTGAGGTGCTGGGCCAGGTTGACGCTGCCCAGGTTGCACACGGCGATTTCGCCGTCGTTGGTGTGCAGGGTGATCTCGGTGCACAGGTTGGAGCTGTGCACCGAACCGGCGTGCTGGTTGGTGTAGCGCAGGTTGCAGGGGTCCTTGAAGGTGATCCACGGATGCCCGGTCTCGAAGACGGAGGACAGCATCTTGCGCCACAACTGCACGGCGGGCATGCGGCGGAACAGCTTGAGCTCGCCCCGGTCGGCCTTTTCTTCGTAGTAGCGGTAGCGCAGTTCGAAGGCCTCGCCGCTCAGATCGTGCAAATCCGGCGCGTCGTTGGGGGAGAGCAGGGTCCATTGCCCGTCTTCGGCGACGCGCTTCATGAACAGGTCCGGCACCCAGTTGGCGGTGTTCATGTCGTGGGTGCGGCGGTGTTCGTCGCCGGTGTTCTTGCGCAGCTCCTGGAATTCCTCGACGTCGATGTGCCAGGTCTCCAGATAGGCGCACACCGCCCCGGCGCGCTTGCCGCCCTGATTGACCGCCACCGCCGTGTCGTTGGCCACCTTCAGGAACGGCACCACGCCCTGGGAGGCGCCGTTGGTGCCCTTGATGTAGGCCCCCATGCCGCGTACCCGGGTCCAGTCGTTGCCCAGGCCTCCGGCAAACTTGGACAGCAGGGCGTTGTCGCGGATGGAGCTGTAGATGCCGTCCAGATCGTCCGGCACCGTGGTGAGGTAGCAGGAGGAAAGCTGCGGCCTCAAGGTCCCTGCGTTGAACAGGGTCGGCGTGGAGGACATGAAGTCGAAGCTGGACAGCAGGCTGTAGAACTCCACGGCGCGCGCCTCGCGGTCGATCTCGTTGGCCGCCAGGCCCATGGCCACCCGCATGAAGAAAGCCTGCGGCAGTTCGAAGCGCACCCCGCCGGAGTGCAGGAAGTAGCGGTCGTAGAGCGTTTGCAGCCCCAGGTAGTTGAACTGCTGGTCGCGCTCGGGACGCAGGGCGGCGCCGAGTTTTTTCAGGTCGTAGCGCGCCAGTTCCGGCGACAGCAGTTCCAGTTCCACGCCCTGCTTGACGTAGTCGGTGAAGTATTCCGGGTACAGCTCGGCCATTTCGTCCTGGGTGGCTTCCTGCTCGCCGTGGCCGAGGAAGCTCAGGGTTTCGCGGCGCTGGATGTCGAGCAGCAGGCGCGCGGCGACCAGGGAATAGCCGGGGTCCTGCTCGATGCGCGCCCGGGCGCTCATCACCAGCGCCTGGCCCACGTCTTTTTCCGGCACACCGTCGAACAGGTTGCGGCGCGCGTCTTCCAGAATCCACTGGGCGTCCACCTCGTCCAGCCCGCGGCAGGCCTCGCGTACCAGGCGCTGCATGCGGGCCTGGTCCAGGGGCTTGCGGCTGCCGTCGGGCCGGGTCACGGACAGGGTTTCGCCTGCCGTCGCCTGGGGTTCCTGGGCGGTTTTTTCCGCGCGCAGACGGGCGCGGTCCTCGCGGTACAGCACGTAGGCGCGCGCCACTTTGTGGTGGCCGCCGCGCATGAGCGCCAATTCCACCTGGTCCTGGATGTCCTCGATGTGCACCGCGCCGCCATCGGGCAGGCGGCGCAACAGGATTGCCACCACCTGCTGGGTCAGTTCTTCCACGCTGTCGTGCACCCGACGGCTGGCGGCGGCGCCGCCGCCTTCCACGGCGAGAAACGCCTTGCTGATGGCGACGCCGATCTTGCTGGCGTCGAAGCCGGTGACCATGCCGTTGCGGCGGATGACGCGGACATCCTTGGGCGCGGCGCTGAATTCGATGGGGCGTTGGACGGTTTGCGCGGTTTCCATGACGGCCTCTCTCGCGGGTGTTGGGGGAAGGGATGTATTAGTGTTGCCCACCATAAACTGTGAGTCAATGTCTTTACATGCACAATATAGTGTGTTCGACGCGCTATGTAGGCCCAGGCCGCGTCCCGCATGGCGGGCGGGGTTTTTCATGCCGGGCGGTCCTGACCGGCACCCTGCGGGCGCTGTGCGTGCCAATCCGCTCCCGGCGGATTGGTGGTGTACCATGGGCGTGCAGACAGGACCTTTTCAGGCAAAATAACAAGAGGAAAACCCGAAGATGGACATTCTGCGCGACTGGGTGAAGCGCATCCTGCCGAACGCCCAGACCATTTCCCTCATCGTGCTGCTGGTGGTCGGCTTCGTGGGGGTCGTCACCCTCTCGGACATGATGATGCCGGTGTTCGCCGCGGTCGTGCTGGCCTACCTGCTGGACGGCCTGGTCGAACTGGCCGAGCGCTGGCGCGTGCCGCGGCTCCCGGCGGTGCTGGTGGTCTATTGCGCTTTCCTCGCCGGCGTCCTTTACGTGTTCCTGGGCCTGTTGCCGCTCCTCTACCAGCAGACCGTGGAGCTCATCCAGCAACTGCCCTCCATGATCAACCAGGGCCAGGATCTGGTCATGCGCCTGCCGGAGCGCTACCCCAAATTCATCACCCAGGAGCAGTTGCAGGAAATCATCGCCGCAGTGCGCCGCGATCTGGTGGCCTACGGCCAGACGCTGCTCAGCTATTCCTACTCCAAGCTGCTCGGCGTGGTCACCATGTCGGTGTATCTGATCCTGGTGCCCCTCTTGATCTTCTTTTTCCTCAAGGACCGGGACGCGATTCTCGGCTGGTTCGGCCAGTATCTTCCGCGCGACCGCCACCTGTCGACCCGTGTCTGGCAGGACGTGGACCGGCAGATCGGCAATTACATCCGCGGCAAGATCATCGAAATCCTGATCTTTCTGCTCGCCAGCTACCTGACCTTCACCCTGATGGGCCTCCACTACGCCCTGCTGCTGGCGGTGCTGATGGGGTTGTCGGTGGTGATTCCGTACATCGGCGCCATGCTGGTGACCGTGCCGGTGATGCTGGTGGCCCTGTTCCAGTGGGGCCTGTCCGACCCCTTCACCTGGTTGATGGTCGCCTACGCCATCCTGCACACGGTGGACGGCGCGGTGCTGGTGCCGCTCCTGTTTTCCGAGGTGGTGAACCTGCATCCGGTGGCGATCATCGTCGCCGTGCTGTTTTTCGGTGGCCTGTGGGGATTCTGGGGCGTGTTTTTCGCCATTCCCCTGGCGACGCTGGTGCGGGCGGTGCTGGCCGTATGGCCGCGGTTGGGGCAGGAAGAGGGCGGCTTGGCGTCCGGCTGATTTTTGCATATATGGATTTAAGGAGGATTTGATGGAAGCGGCCATTCGCGTGGAAGGACTGTGTTTCGAGTATCCCGGCGTCAAGGCGTTGCAGGACGTGAGTTTCACGGTGGCGGCGGGCAGCGTGACGGCGCTGGTGGGACCCAACGGGGCGGGCAAGACCACCCTGCTGCGCTGCCTGGCCGGGCTGGAGCCGCCGTTTCTCGGCCGGATTTCCCTGGCCGGCGTGGATGTGAGCGAAGAGCCGCGCGCCTGTCACCGGCGGGTGGGTTATCTCTCCGACTTTTTCGGTCTTTACGAAGCGCTGAGCGTGCGCCGTGCGCTCCAGTATGCAGCCCTGTCGCACGGGGTGGACGCGGAGCAGGCCGAGACCGCCGTCGTCCAGACCGCCGAAGCCCTGGAACTGGCGGAGCGGCTGGAGTCGCGCTGCGGCGAGTTGTCGCGCGGCATGCGCCAGCGGGTCGCCATCGGCCAGGCCATCATTCACCGTCCCGACGTGCTGCTGCTGGACGAACCGGCGTCCGGCCTCGATCCGGAGGCGCGCCATTCCCTGGCCGGCCTGTTCCGCCGCCTCCAGGCGGAGGGTCTCACGCTGGTGGTGTCCTCCCACATCCTCGCCGAGTTGGACGAGTACTCCACCGACATGCTGGTCTTGCGCGGCGGGCGGGTGGTGGAGCATCGCCCGTTGTCCGAGGCCGCGGCGGGGCAAGCTGCGCGGCAGGTGCGCATCGCCCTGGCGCGGCCGGTCGCGGATTGGCCCGCAGCGTTGTCGTCTTTCTTGCCGGCGGGGGCGCATCTGCTCGAATCCGGCGCAACGGACGCGCTGCTCGCCCTGCCGGGGGATGCGGCGGCGAGTGCCACCCTGCTGCGTGAACTGGTGCTGGCCGGCCTGCCGGTGGCCGGCTTTGCCGAGGAGCGGCAGAATCTCCAGGAATCCTATCTGCGCACCGTGCATACCACCATCAGGGCAGGAGAGAAGAAATGAACCCCGAACTGCTCCGCTACATCTGGCTCGAGTTCTCCCTGCACCGGCTCATCGCCATGCCCGGCGTGCTGATCCTGGTTTTTTTGCTGGCGCACACCGCGAGCGCGGAGAGCGGTGCCGGTTCCGCCAAGGTACTGGCCGGCATGGCCATCGGCTTTTTTGCCCTGATCGTCGGCCTGTGGGGCACCCGGCTGGCCGCCGATTCCGTGACCCGCGAGGCGAACGAGCACACCTGGGACGGCCAGCGCCTGTCGGCCCTGAGTCCGTGGTCCATGACCTGGGGCAAGCTGTTCGGCGCGCCGGTGTTTACCTGGTACGGCGGCTTGTTCTGCCTGGCGGTGCTGCTCGCCGCCGCGCCGTCCGACTGGCCGGCGGGCCGTTACGCGCTGCTGCTGGTGGCGGCGGCCCTCCTGCTGCATGCGCTGGGTCTGCTGTTCAGCCTGCTCGCCACGCGCCACGAAGCGGTCCGCGAGCGGCGCATGCCGGGCCTGCTGGTTGTTTTTCTGTTGCTGTTCGGCGTCTTGCCCCTGTTGGGGAGGGTGATGGATACGGCGGGGTCGCAGCAACTGGTTTACTGGTGGGGCGGGGCGTTTCCCCGCTTGGATTTTTTACTGGTTTCGGCCGCCGCGTTCGCCGCCTGGGCGGTGTTCGGCGCCTGCCGGCTCATGTGCCGGGAATTGCAGGTGCGCACCACGCCGGTGGCCTGGGTGGCTTTTGCGCTGTTTGCGATCGCGTATCTGACGGGTTTCCTGGATACGGCCGATTTTCTCGCCGGGGTGGAGCGGGCGGGCTTGTTGGGCTGGACCGGCCTGTTGCTCAACCTGGGACTGACCTATCTGATGCTGTTCGCCGAGCGCAGCGACGCGCCGCTGGTGCGCCGCCTGCTGCTCAGCGCTGAAGCGCGGCAATGGCGGCGCGTTCTGGAGGAACTGCCGTGCTGGCCCGTGTCCCTGCTGCTCGCCGGTATTTCCGGCCTGATGATGGCGTTGTACCCCTTGGAGTTTGCCGGCGGGCTCTCCAACATTTTTCTTCCGCCGTTGCCGCTGCTTTTGCTGGCGGTGCGCGATTCTTCGCTCTATCTCTTTTTCAGCTTTGGCCGTCCCCGCCGCAGCTGGGTGGAAGGGGCAACCCTCCTGTACCTCTTGGTGCTTTACTGGATTTTGCCGTCGCTGCTCAGGGCGATGGGCGCGGAAACCCTGGCGAAATGGGTGCTGCCGTCCTTTTGGGAGCGGGAGTCCATCGTTTTTTCCAGCGTGATTCTGTTCCTGCAGGCCGCGCTGGCGGTGGCGCTGACCGTGAGCCGCTGGCGGCTGGAAAACGCGAAGAAGTGACGCCCTTGTTACAATCTGCCGCTCGTTTTTACCCTTGATCGTTTAAATCGCATGAAGCGACTGAATTTTTGTCTCTTATTGCTGTTCCTGGCCGGTGCGGCGCGAGCCGAGGAAGAACCGGCCGCACCGAAACTGGAAGTCCAGACCCGCACGATCATGGGCTGGCTGGAGTCCGTGGTCGTGGAGTCGCGCAAGACCAAGATGCGCGCCAAGCTGGATACGGGGACCAAGACCTCGTCCATCCACGCCAAAGACATCGAACATATCGGCAAAGGGGAGGCGCCCTGGGTGCGCTTCACCCTCGAACCGGGCGAGGCCGAGGCGGGGCAGCCGGCCGACGAGCCGCTGATGCTGGAGAAACCGCTGGCGCGCATGACGCGCGTCAAGCAGCACGGCGGGGAGGTGGACGCCCGGCCGGTGGTGAAACTGGGCTTTTGCCTGAACGGCGAGCGTTACGAGAGCGAGTTCACCCTGGAGGACCGGTCCGGTTACAACTACCGCATCCTGTTGGGCCGCGACTTTCTCAAGAACGTGGCACTGGTCGATCCGGGCGCGACGTTCATGACCCGCGACAACGTGGGGCAATGCCTGGCCCGGAAGGACGGTGCGGGCAAGGATGAGTCCGGAACCGAGCGGAAAAAGCGCCATTAACACCGGTTTTGTCGGGGCAGGGCCGTGAATCGCCCGCGCGTCGTTCCTCTCGCCCTGATGCTGGCGCTGCTGGGTGCGTCGCTGTGCTATTACAAGGCCGCGCATCTCGGCTTGCCCCTCCTTCCCGCAGCCGTCCCGCCCCCGGACGGCGCGGCTTTGTCCGCTTTCGACGCCTTCTTGTTGGAATCCTCGCTGTTCAGCCTGCCGCCGCACACGCAGAACGTCTACCGCGTCCTGCTGACCGTGCCGCTGGGGGCGTTGCTGATCGTGCTGATCCGCAATGTGGTGGGTTTTCGCACATTCGGCACTTTCATGCCCGTACTCATCGCCCTGGCCTTCCGCGAGACCGGCCTGGTCTGGGGGGTGGGGCTGTTCGTGCTCATCCTGGCGCTGGGGCTGGCCGTGCGTTTTTATCTGGAGACGCTGCAACTCTTGTTGGTGCCGCGCCTCGCCGCCGTACTGATCTGCGTCGTCCTGCTGATGGCGCTGCTCAGCGTGGCCGGGCAACGGCTGGGGCTGTACCAGGGGTTGGCGGTGGCACTG
>DATDOO010000381.1:0-15722 GCA_035293245.1 Methylococcaceae bacterium | reverse complement strand
GATAGACTACAACCTGATCTTGCTACGCTTCCGTGGACACCCCATTAATGAGGGTTGATCCCTTGGAGGTGTTCAGTGAGTACGAAAGAGAAGGGGGCTCGCCGTCGGTATACGGCGGAGTTCAAGGAGCAGGCGGTTAAGCGGGTGCTGTCGGGCCATGCGGTGGCGGCGGTGGCGCGGGAATTGGGAGTGGGTGACAGCCTGATCCACAACTGGCTGGCGCGTTACCGGCAGCAAACCGGCGTGGGGGCGGTGCAAGCGGAACAGGCGGCGGAGATTGTCCGGCTCAAGCGCTTGCTGGCTCAGCGTGAAGAGGAGGTGGCGATCTTAAAAAAAGCCGCAGCGTACTTTGCCAGGGAATCCCGGTGAGGTACGCGTGGATGAAGTCGCAGGAAGGAACGTTTTCGATCCAGGCGATGTGCCGGGTGCTGAAGGTTCAACGGAGCGGGTATTACGCCTGGAAGCGGCCCAGGCCGGACGCCCGGGAGACCCGGAGGAAGCGGCTGGACGAGACCATCCGCCGGGTCTTTGAAGCCCACCAGGGGCGCTACGGCTCGCCTCGGGTGACGCGGGAACTCACCGAGGAGGGTTGGCCAATCAGCCGTCCGTGGGTGGCGAAACGGGTGCGGGCGCTGGGGCTGAAAGCCCGTGCGGCGAGGAAGTACAAGGCGACGACGCAATCCCGGCACAACCTGCCGGTGGCGCCCAACCGGCTGGAGCAGGACTTCACGGCCCGTGCTCCCAACCGGAAGTTGGTATCCGACATCACGTACCTGTGGACGAGCGAAGGCTGGCTGTACCTGGCGGTGGTGCTGGATTTGTACTCCCGTGCGGTGGTGGGCTGGTCCATGGGCGAGCGGATCAACCGCGATCTGGTCATCCAGGCCCTGACCATGGCGGTGTGGCGGCGGCGACCCAAGGCCGGACTGATTGTCCACTCGGACCGGGGCAGCCAGTACGCGTCCAACGACTACCAGAAGATCCTGAGCCAACACGACTTCCTGTGCAGCATGAGCCGCAAGGGAGACTGCTACGACAACGCGGCGATGGAAAGCTTCTTCCATTCCCTCAAGGTGGAGCAGACGGAGGGAAAGCGTTACGCCACGCGGGAGGAAGCGAAGGCCGATGTCTTCGAATACATCGAGTCCTACTACAACCGGAAACGGCGGCATTCGACGCTCAACTACCTGTCACCCTGGGACTTTGAAGCTCGAATGGCCGCTTAATGAGGACGGGTGTCCACAAATAGGTTGCAAGATCAACCCCTCGGACAAAGACAAAGCCTTCCCAGCCTGGGAAGCTTACGTGATATCTGTCCCATAAAAGCAAAAGCCGCTCTGCCATTTTCGGCCGAGCTTTGTTCCTGCCATTTTTTTGGCTTCCTGCGCAAGAACCAGCAATATAACTTCGCATAATGAATATTATGTTAAATATTGGGTGCCGGCATCTGCGCCGGTTTGTTTAATTCAGATCTCGATGCATTCCCCTTCGCGGGCGAGACGGTATTCCGGGTCGCCCGGTTGTCGGGGATGCCGGGCCACGGCATCGGCGAAGACCCGCTCCAGATCGTCGTCGCTGCGGGTGGGTTCGTGGTGGGTGCAATACAGGATTTTCGCCCCGACAGCCTTGGCCATTTCGATGCAGGTATCGAAGGTGCCGTGCCCCCAGCCTTTCTTGGCGGGATATTCCTCGCTGGTGTAGGACGCGTCGGCGATCAGCACGTCCACGCCGCGCATGGCGTCATGGATGGTGCGCGTCTGATCTTCGATGAGCGCCTGGTATGCCGCGTAGCCCTCGTCGGACGGCTCGTAGATGTTGTAGTGCGGTTCGTGGTCGCCGGTGAAAAACGCGGATTTGCCGTTGCAGTCGATCCGGTAGCCGAGATCGGTGACCGGATGATTGAGCATGGTCGGCGTGACGGTGGAACGGCCGACCGGGTGGGCTTCGCCCAGGGGCAGCGTGACGTATTCCATGCTGGCCTTGAGTTCGGCTTCGCGCACCGGAAAGTAGCTGTACTGCATCTGCACGTCCATCACCTGTTCGATGCCGCGCCCGGATACGGGGTCGAAGCCGCCGTGCAGCCGTACCCGGTTGCCGGGGATGAAAATGGGGGTAAAGAACGGCAGGCCGTGGATGTGATCCCAGTGGGTATGGGTGATGAAAATGTTGGCGGTAAGCGGCATTTGCCCCAGGATGGTCTGGGCGAAGGCGAAAATGCCGGTACCGCCGTCCAGGATGATCAGTTCGTCGTCGTCCGTGCGCACCTCAATGCAGGTGGTGTTGCCGCCGTAACGCGCGGTCTTCGGCCCCGGCGACGGAATGGAGCCCCTGACGCCCCAGAAACGGATTTTCATGCGCTACCCTCCATATGCGCGAACATTTTCGCTTCTTCCACCACGGGGGACAAATCGCCCAGAGATTCGATCACCGCGTTCAGCCCGCCGCCGAAATGCGCCTGCATCCGCGGTGACAATTCCTCCACGTAGGCATTGCCGCTGTCGCCGATCGCCAGCTTCTTGGTGATCTGGTCCGCCACCCACAAGCAGTCGCCCAGCGGCGTGCCGCACCCGTCCGGTTGATGGTGGAGACGAATGCTGGCGCTCAGGGTTTCGGGAAATTTCCAGTGTTCGGCCAACATGGCGCCGACCACGGAATGATCCACGCCGATGATTTGCTGCTCTGTTTCGTGAAGCGGGATGCCGTGCATTTTGCTCAAAGTCAGCGCGTCGCGGAATTCCTCGGCCATGAACTGGGCGAACACCACCTTGCCGATGTCGTGCAAAAGTCCGGCGATGTAACAGTCCGTGGGGTCCGCATGTTCTCCTCGTGGCAATTTTCCGGCCAGAATCCGAGCGACGCTGGCCGTGGTCAACGAATGCAGAAGATATTGTTGCACATCGAAATGAGCCGCGTTGCGCTTGGGAAGAATGCCGATGGAGGCGATGTTGAGCGCGATATTCTTGATGGTGTTGAAACCCAGCAACACCACGCATTGGCTGACCGCGGTGATCTTTTGCGGAAGGCTGTAGTAGGCGGAGTTGAGAATCTTGAGAATTTTCATGGTGATGACCGGATCTTTTTCGATCACCTGCACCAAATCCTTGGGTGCGCAGGTGATGTTGCGGGTCATCACCAGAATGGTCTGTACGCTCTTGGGAAAAGCCGGCATTCGTTCCACGGCGGCGAGCAGCTTTTTTTCAAGATGACTTTGGGCGTCTTGTTCCATTCTGCGGGGGATTGTACGAAAAAAGATTGCTAAGCGCCTTGCCGCAAGGCGGTAAGAAATCGACGCTCAGCGTCGAAATCGGACGGACGCGGACCATGGGGAAGGTAACGGCAGCGCAGCGGAAAAAAATCGGAGGTCCCCTCCCCCTTCAACCGCAGCGATTCCCCCCGTCCCGCATTCCGGACTATCCTCCCTGCAAGCGCGAAATATCCGCGATATCCAGAAACAAGCCTTCCAGCAGCATCAATAATCCCAAACGATTGTTGCGCACCGCTGCGTCCTCGGCCATGACCATCACCTTGTCGAAAAAGGCGTCCACCGTCGGGCGCAATTGGGCGAGCCGTTGCAGGGCGGCGGTATAGTCGCGGCGCTCCATGAGCGGCAGGAGATCCTGCCGGGCCTGGCGCGCGGCGGCGAACAGGGCGCGCTCCTCGTCCTGGACAAACCGGGCTTCGTCGGCATTGCCCGCAACGATGATCTCCGCCTTGCGCAGGATGTTGCGGATACGCTTGTTGGCGGCGGCCAGGGCTTCCGCTTCCGGCAGCGTGCGGAAATCGGCCACGGCGGACAAGCGGCGCTCGAAATCCGGCAGGCTCGCCGGGCCCACCGACAACACCGCATCGAAAGCATCGGCGGTATGGCCGCGCTCCAGACAGTAGCCTTTAAGCCGATCGAGGATGAAGCCGTGCACCTGGTCCCGAACGGCGGCACGGTCGAAATCGTGGCTGTAACCCTTGAGGGCGAAATCCAACAGCTCCGCCGGATCGAAATCCAGCCCGGTCTCGATGGCGATGCGGATGACCCCCAGCGCGGCGCGGCGCAGGGCGTAGGGGTCCTTGTCGCCGGTCGGGATGAGGCCGGCGCTGAAGATGCCGGTCAGGGTGTCGATCTTTTCCGCCAGGGACAGGATGCGCCCCGCCTGGCTGGCTGGCAGCGCGCCGCCGGACTGCTTGGGAAAATACTGCTCTTCGATGGCCTGGGCGACCTCCTCCGGCTCGCCTTCGGCGCGGGCGTAGTAGCGGCCCATGAGACCCTGCAATTCGGGGAACTCGCCGACCATTTCGGTGAGGAGATCGGCCTTGGCCAGCAGTGCGGCGCGTTGCGCCGTTGCGCCGTCGGTATTCAGCAATCCGGCAATGTGCCCGGCCAGGTGCTGCACACGCCGGGTCTTGTCCAGCAGCGTGCCGAGCTTGTTCTGGAACACGATGTTGTCCAGCGCCGGAACGCGGCTTTCCAGGGTTTTCCTGCGGTCCTGATTCCAGAAAAACTCGCCGTCCGCCAGACGCGGGCGCACCACCCGCTCGTTGCCGTTGCGCACGGAATCCGGATTGGCGCTTTCCAGGTTGGCGAAGGTGATGAAATGCGGCAGCAGCTTGCCGGCAGCGTCCTTGACGGGGAAATATTTCTGGTTGGCCTGCATGGTGGTAATGGGCACTTCCGGCGGCAAGGCCAGATAGCGCGCCTCGAAATTGCCGAGCACCGGCACCGGCCATTCCACCAAGGCCGCAACCTCGTCCAGCAAATCTTCCTCAATATGGGCCACACCTTGCACGGAGGTGGCGGCTTGCACGGCGAGATTACGGACTTTTTCCCGCCGCTCGGCGAAGCTGGCGACCACGCGGGCGGCGCGCAGCTTTTCCGCGTATTCGCCGGGGGTCTGGATTTCGATGGGCTCGGGATGATGGAAGCGATGGCCGCGCGTGGTCCGGCCCGTGGCGCAGCCGAGAATTTCCGCCGCGATGACGTCCGTGCCCAACAGCAACACGGCCCAATGCACGGGCCGGACGAACTCCGCCTCCCCTGCTCCCCAGCGCATGCGCTTGGCGATGGGCAAAGCGGCGAGCGCCTGGCGCAGGATGTCGGGCAACAAGTTTTGCACCGGCTGGCCCGCCACATCCTGCCTGAAAACCAGCCACTCGCCCTTGTCGGTTTTCAGGGTCAGGAGCTTATCGACGGTGACGCCGCAGCTTCGGGCGAAGCCCTCCACGGCCTTGCTGGGCTGGCCGTCCGCAGTGTAGGCGGCGTTCAGCGCCGGTCCGCGCCGTTCCACCACCTGGTCGGGCTGGCGGGCATCCAGGCCGAAAATGTGCAACGCCAAGCGGCGTGGCGTGGCATAGGCGAGGATTCGATCGTGACTCAGGCTAGCGCGCGCCAAACCGTCTTCTACTTGCGTCTGCAGCGCGCGGGACAAGGTGAGCAGCGACTTGGGCGGCAGTTCTTCCGTGCCCAGCTCGAACAGCAAATCCCGTGTTTCAGCCATGGGCCTGGCCTCCGTTCAGCATGGGGAAGCCGAGGCTTTCGCGGCGCCGGTAGTAATTTTCCGCCACGGAGCGGGCGATCTCCCGCACCCTTAATATGTAACGCTGCCGTTCGGTGACCGAGATTGCCCGGCGGGCGTCCAGCAGGTTGAAGGCGTGGGAAGCCTTGAGCACCTGATCGTAGGCCGGCAAGGGCAACTCCTGCTCGATCAGGTGGCGGCACTGGGTTTCGGCGTTGTCGAAGGCGCTGAACAGAAAATCCACCGGCGCGTGCTCGAAGTTGTAGGCGGACATTTCCACCTCGTTCTGGTGATAGACATCGCCGTAAGTGACAACCCCCTGCGGTCCCCGCGCCCAAGTAAGATCGAAGACGCTTTCCTTGCCCTGCAGGTACATGGCGATGCGCTCCAGGCCATAGGTAATCTCGCCCGACACCGGGCGACAGTCCAGTCCGCCCACCTGCTGGAAATAGGTGAACTGGGTGACCTCCATGCCGTTCAGCCACACCTCCCAGCCCAGGCCCCAAGCGCCCAGGGTAGGCGATTCCCAGTTGTCCTCCACGAAGCGGATGTCGTGCTCCAGCAAATCCAGGCCGAGATGGCGCAGCGAACCCAGATAAAGCTCCTGGATATCGGACGGCGAAGGTTTCATCAGCACCTGGAATTGGTAATAGTGCTGGAGGCGGTTGGGGTTCTCGCCGTAGCGCCCGTCGGTGGGGCGGCGCGAAGGCTGGACGTAGGCGGCGTTCCACGGTTCCGGGCCGATGGCGCGCAAAAACGTGGCCGGGTGGAACGTGCCCGCGCCCACTTCCATGTCCAGGGGTTGCAGGATCACGCAGCCTTGCGCGGCCCAGTAGTCTTGCAGGGCCAGAATCAGTCCCTGGAAGGTGGAAACGTCAAAGTTGGGGGCTTGCATCGACTCGACTCAACACGGGTGCCGGTGAAATGTAAAAGGATGGCATTATAACGATAGCAAGGCACGCCGGATGTAATGTAACGGCGGGCGAGGAGAGACATGAGCGGCGAGGAAATCATCAAGAGCGTCATCCGGCAACTGGACGAACGCGGCTGGGCCCAGTACGAGCACTTTCTGAAACCGGCGGCGATCGGCGAACTGGCCGCGGCCTGCCGGGAAGGCATCGCCGCGCAACGCTTCCACAGGGCCGGAGTGGGCCATGGCAAGACCTGGCAAAAGCGCGAGGACATCCGCGGCGATCTGGTTTGCTGGATGGACGAGGACGATGAAATTCCCGCCTGGCAGTTTTACCTGGAGCGCCTGGAAAAACTGCGCCGGATCGTCAACCATGTCTTTTTCCTGGGCCTGCACGATTTCGAGGGGCACCTGGCCGTCTATCCGCCCGGCAGCTTCTACCGCAGGCATCTCGACCAGTTCGCCGATGCGCCGGAACGCCGCCTCACCGCCATCCTCTACCTCAACGACAACTGGACGCTGGATGACGGCGGCCAATTGCGCCTGTACCTGGACGACGGCGGCAGCCTGGATATTTATCCCCAAGCCGGACGTTTCGTGACCTTTCTCAGCGACCGTTTCGAGCACGAAGTCCTGCCCGCCCGCCGCGAACGCCTGGCGCTGACCGGCTGGTTCCGGCGGCGCACGCTGCTTCCCGCGTGGTAAATGCGATGCGCTTCTCCCCTGCCCTGTTCCTCCTGGCCGTACTCGTTCCGGCCATTCCTCCGGCGCACGCGGTCAGTTCCGCCGAGGAAGGCCGGCTGGCCGAAGACCTGTCCACCGCCATGCAAAGCGGCGAGACGGTGTGGCTGGAGGCCGAAGGGGCGCGCTTTCTTGCGTTGTTCGACGAAACGCCGTGGCCAAATCGGCGCGGCGGCGTCCTGATTCTGCACGACCAGGACGGCCATCCCGACCGCCGGCCCTTCCCGCACGCCCTGCGCATGGAATTGCCCCGGCGCGGCTGGGCGGTGCTGGCCTTGCAGTTGCCGAACGGCGAGTCGGATGACGCAGCCGCGCGCCTGCAAGCGGGGCTGGCCTGGCTGGAAGCGCGCAAAATTGCGCCGCTCGCTTTGATCGGGCACGGCGCGGGCGGGCGCGAAGCGGTGCAGTTTCTCGCCGGCCGCAAGGCAGCGGAACCGCGCGCCCTGGCGCTTCTGGATGTCACCGAGCCGGCCGCCCCCCCTGCCCTGCGCCTGTTCCTCGATGCGCTTGGCCAACTTCGCCTGCCGGTAACCGACATTTTTTGCCTGCGTGGCACCGAGACTCCAGCGGCGATCGCGCGACGCGCTGCGGCGTCGCGTCTCAACATCGGCTACCGGCAGAGTGCGTTGTACGACGAGCCGAAGCGCATGGAAGACATGGAGACGATGATGGTCGCCCGGCTGGCGGGCTGGCTGGCCAAATCCCTGCGCGCCGCCAGTCCCGGTCCTTCCGCGCCGCCCGCAAGGCGCTGACTTTCATCATGACGCGCGTCCTGCGGATCGCGGTGCCCGCGCCGGTATTCCGGCTGTTCGATTACCTGCCGCCTCCCGGCGCATCCCTGGATGCCATCCGCGCCGGATCGCGGGTGCGGGTGACCTTCGGACGGCGAAAAATGACGGGCTATGTCGTGGAGGTAAAGGCTTCCTCGGAAGTGTCTGCGGACCGACTGAGGTGCGTCGACACCTTGCTGGATGAGGTACCGCTGCTTTCCGAGCGGGACTTGCGCTTTCTGCACTGGGCCAGCGCCTATTACCAGCATCCGCTGGGAGAAACCTTGCGCCTGGCTTTTCCGCCGTCCCTGCGCGACGGCAAGGCCGCAAAGGACGAGCCGCCGAAGGTTTTTTTCCTGACCGAACTGGGCTGCCGGCTGCTTGCCGCGACAAGCGGCCGGAAATCCCCGCGACGCGACGCCGTACTGGCGGCACTCGCCGAGGCGCCCGACGGCCTGAGCTTGTCCCACTTGCGGCAGCAACACGGCGATCCGATCCGGATTCTGCGCGATTTGAAGGCACGCGGCTGGGTGGAGACAGGGGCCGGCGCCCCTCAGGCAGCCTCCGCCATGGAAAAAGCCCGACTCGCTCCGCCGCTGGAACTCAATCCCGATCAACTCCGGGCGGTGGAAGCGGTCCGGAACTCGCTGGACCATTTCGGCGCATTTTTGCTGGACGGGGTGACCGGCAGCGGCAAAACCGAGGTTTATCTCCAATTGGCCGAACAGGTCTGGCAGCGCGGCGGCCAAACCCTTTTTTTGCTGCCGGAAATCGCCCTGACGCCGCAACTGGAGGCACGCTTTGCGGCGCGCCTGGCGGAGCCGGTGGCGGTGTTCCATTCCGGCCTGAACGACACCGAACGCACGCGCGCCTGGGTTTCTGCGCAGCGCGGCGCGGCGGCGGTGCTGCTCGGCACGCGCTCGGCGTTGTTTGCGCCTATGCCGCACCTGGGGCTGATCGTGGTGGACGAGGAGCACGACGCCTCGTTCAAGGCCCAGGAAGGCTTGCGCTTTTCCGCCCGGGACGCGGCGGTGATGCGCGCGCGGGAGTGGGATGTCCCCATCGTTCTGGGTTCGGCGACGCCGTCCCTGGAAAGCCTTTATAACGCCCAGCGCGGACGTTACCGGCATTTGCGTTTGCCCCGGCGGGCCGGCGACGCCCGCCCGCCGTCGCTGCGGCTGGTCGATATCCGCAAGCGTCCGCTGGACTCGGGGCTGTCGCCGATGTTGCTGGAGGCCATGCGCCAAACGCTGGAAGCCGGCGGGCAGATTCTGCTTTTTCTCAATCGCCGCGGCTACGCACCGGTGCTGACCTGCCACCCCTGCGGCTGGATCGCGACCTGCCAACGGTGCGATACACCCTTCGTCGTCCACGCGCGGGAAAAGCGGCTGCATTGCCATCATTGCGGCGCGGAACGCCCCCTTCCGCAGCGTTGTCCCGATTGCGGCGAGCAGGACCTGCGTCCGCTCGGACTGGGTACCGAGCGGGTGGAACAGGCGCTCACACGGCTGTTCCCCGAGCGGAACGTCGTCCGCATCGACCGTGACACCACCCGCCGCAAGGGCAGCCTGCAACAGGCACTGGACGGGATTCACGCCGGCGAGGCGGAAATTCTGGTCGGTACGCAAATGCTCTCCAAGGGCCATCACTTCCCCAACGTCACCCTGGCCGGCGTGCTGGACGTGGATTCCGGCTTGTACAGCATCGATTTCCGCGCCGCCGAACGGCTGGCGCAATTGATCGTGCAGGTCGCCGGACGCGCCGGACGCGGGGAAAAATCCGGCCAGGTGCTGCTGCAAACCCGCCATCCCGACCATCCCTTGCTGCAATCCCTGCTGCGCGAAGGTTACGAGGGTTTCGCCCGTGCCGCGTTGCAGGAACGCCGCGCGGCCGGGCTGCCGCCGTTCGGCCATCTCGCTTTGCTGCGCGCGGAGGCGGTGGACGATCAAACGCCTTGTTCTTTTCTCGTCGAGGCGGCTGGACGCCTGGAGCGCATGGCTCGACCGGGCTTACGCCTGTTCGGCCCTGCGCCTGCCCCTCTGGCGCGGCTGGCGGGCCGCCAGCGCTGGCAATTGCTGCTCCAGGCCGCGGAACGCCGTGTGCTGCAGCGGGCGCTCGCCGAACTCCGAAGCGCGCTCGACGCCCTGGAGAGTGCACGGCGAGTACGCTGGTCCGTGGATGTGGATCCCCTGGATATGGGTTGAAATCCGCCGGTTGCGTTGATTTCACGACCCTCGCCGATTAGAATTACCAACTTTTGTTTGGAGCGGAAATGCGTCGTCCACTCGTTGTCGGCAATTGGAAAATGAACGGTTCGCTCGCCAGTGTGCGCCAGTTGCTGGCGGGTATCCTGGATGGGGTGGGCAAGGATTCCCCTTGCGATGTGGGCGTTTGCCCTTCCTTCGTCTTCATTCCCGAAGTCGCGCAAATCCTGAAAGGCAGCAACATCCTGCTGGGCAGCCAGAACGTGGCTGATCAGGCCTCCGGCGCGTTTACCGGCGAAATTTCCGGCAGCATGCTGCGCGAATTCGGCTGCACCCTGGCCATCGTCGGCCACTCTGAGCGGCGCATCGTCTACGGCGAATCCAACGAACTGGTCGCGGCGCGTTACCGCCAGGCCATCGCCTCCGGTTTGACGCCGATCCTCTGCTTGGGCGAAACCCTGGAGCAGCGCGAAGCGGGCGACACCTTCCGTGTTCTGGAAGAGCAGCTTGGCGCCGTGCTGAGCAGCGCCGGGGTGGAGTCGTTGCGCCAGGCCGTGATCGCTTACGAGCCGGTGTGGGCCATCGGCACCGGCAGAACCGCGACCACCGAACAGGCCCAGGAAGCCCACGCCTTCATCCGCGCCCGAATTGCGCAGGAAAGCGCGGCGGTCGCCGAAGGGGTCCAGATTCTGTACGGCGGCAGCGTCAACGCCGGCAACGCCGCGGCGCTGTTCGCCATGGCGGACATCGACGGCGGACTGGTCGGCGGTGCCTCGCTGGACGCAGCCGCTTTCACCACCATTTGCAAATCAGCGAGTTAGTCCGGCCATGTTTCAGGCTGTAATCATCATTCATGTAGTCGTGGCGCTGGCCATCGTGGTGCTGGTGCTGTTGCAGAAAGGGCGCGGCGCCGAGGCCGGCGCGGGATTCGGCGGCGGCGGCGGTTCCGGATCGCTGTTCGGTGCACGGGGTTCCGCGAATTTTCTGAGCCGGACCACCTCGTTCCTGGCCGCAACGTTCTTCTCCACCAGCCTTATCCTGGCCTACCTCGGCAGCAAGCACGAGGAAAAACAGGATTTGATGGACGCGATTCCCGCCCAGGGCGCGGTGTCCCCCGACCTGCCGCCGATGGCGCCACCGGCCCCGCCCTCAGGGCAGGCCCCAGCGACGCAGGAATCCGCAACGCTTCCTCCGCCCGCCGCAGAACAACCCGCTGCCGGCGCTCCGGGGGAAAAGAAATAACCGATTCGCGGATGTGGTGAAATTGGTAGACACGCCATCTTGAGGGGGTGGTGACGCAAGTCGTGTCGGTTCGAGTCCGACCATCCGCACCAATTCGGCATCCAACAAGAAGAAAGTCCGTTATAAAAACTGAAACCCGCGTCGCTTTTGGCTTCGCGGGTTTTTTGTTGCCCGGAAATCCCGCCCGGAGCGCCCATACCTGCGTGCCGCCCTCCCCGCGGCGGAAAGAAAGACGTAAAGAAGGCGGCCCCGCTAAACCGGGTGCTCGATGACTGCACCGAAGCACTCGCCATCCCGGAAACGCAAATCCAGGCTGCTCCTGAGGAGATGATCCGTGAACGCCTGGTCGTGTTGTAAGAATTGCACCCGCTGAATAGCCCCGCCCTCGCGCCGTTTCATCAGCCGGCCGGTAAGCAGGAATTCCGCCTCATCGCTAAATCGCACTCGC
Organism: Methylococcaceae bacterium; assembly: GCA_035293245.1. Taxonomy (GTDB): domain Bacteria; phylum Pseudomonadota; class Gammaproteobacteria; order Methylococcales; family Methylococcaceae; genus DATDOO01. The sequence continues at coordinate 3,903 of DATDOO010000381.1, read as the reverse complement.
AACGACACCCATTTGCCGTGAATGGGCGCGACGGGCACGAAACTTGCGCCAGAGACGCTGATATCGTTCAGGCTGGCGTTGCGGAAACCTGACTTGCCGAAGGCATTCAGGAGTCGCTGCTCGGCGCGCACGAAAAGTTGGATATCGCGCCGGTGAAAACGCGTATATCTCCGAACCATAAACTCTTCCCGCCCTACCGCCAAGGCCACCATCAATTCCGCACGCGGATTGGCGTGGGATACGGCGGCGTTTTCCCGCACCGGCCGGCCGGTGCGGTGCCAGTTCGTAAGCGAAGTTTCCGCGGACCACGGTGTTGCAATTGCACTGTATTGAAAAGAAGTCAGAGGGATGTCGTTCATGGTCGTTCCTCGCTGGTTGTTTGTTATGCAATTCCGCCCCCCCGCATGGAGGGCGAATCAAGCGAAATCCGGACATTTTCGATCGCCCCCAAGACCCCCTCAGTTTCGCTCGCTACCCGGCGGGTAAGGATTCGAAATCTTTCGGAGGAAATGGCTAATCCGACGCACTCCGGCGCTGACGCAACCGAATTGGCCACGCCGCATCACTCCGGCCTTCCTTTTTGGGGTGGGTCTAGGCTAGAAAGAAAGCGGAGGGAAGGGGCTCGGGTGAATACCGTATTTCGGGCGCGGGAACGCTGTAATTGCGCGCCTGGGAGTAACGAACGGGATAAGCGAGGGCTATCGCCATTTTCCGCCCGGCTGGTTCCAGCAGGGAGAAACCAAGGAGAGATTGCAAAACCACATCTGGTAAAGGCTGAGCAGCACCTGAAAATTTAGCGACAACCCCAGGAGGGCGCCACTGAATACCAGGAGGTAGGCGAAGCCGGGCGTTTCCCGGGTCAGATACCAGGCGAGAACGTCGATCAGCATGCTGAGGAAAGGGATGCCGATGGTGAGGCGTTTCAGCCAGACGGGCATGTCGCAGAGAACGAAAATCCTGCCCACGAAATACAGGATGAAAGCAATGCCGAACATGTGGATGTGCGACACACGCACCAACGAAGGGATGGACGCGCCATGGTCCGCTTCGGTGAGCCCGGCGACCTGCTCGTAGCTGGTCAGGGGCGGTACGTTTAGACCGCTCTCGGGCGCATGGCAGCCCAGACAATCGCGCTGAAGGATGGGCGCCACCCTGGTTTCATAGACTTGCCGGTTGGCGCCGCTATCGATCCAGTCGAGGATGACGGATTTATCTTCCGGCGACTTGAGGTTGGCGGCCATCGGCCCTTTGATCGCAGTGGCCAGGCGGGTTTGATCCGGGTCCCCGTGATAGGCGATGGCGATATCCGCAATGGACACGCCGGGCCGCCCATCCCTACCCTGATGGCTGAAATAGACTTGGCCGAGCGAAAACAGGTAACCCAGACCGATGGAGAGCAGGAACAGGGTATTGAGGATACGCTCGGAGAGGGAAATGTCGCGGAATCGCTGGCAACTTTGCATGGCGAGCCTCGCAGGGTTGCTGGGACGATAATCCGAAACAGGCAAGATGCGGGCCGCACGTGTAAGCCGTTGTTAAGGAATCACTTTATTCCGGCCATTTGCCGTGAATGGCCGCTACGTCGAACCTCGATGGCGCAACATGCACCATAGAGGGGTTAACGGGACCGGTTTTACGCCGGGTTTGTCTTCCGGTTCGGGTCGAGATGCTCGTCGCGTCGCTGGTGCGACTGTTGAACCGGCCACCAACTCGCAGGGTGGGTTCCGACGCGCGTCTAACCCAGTCTACATTTTTCTATTCGTAAACCAGCCGCGCCGCCTCGCTCCCAAAGCGCCTGCCCAGTTCCTGCAACAGGGATTCGGCGGGACGCACCTGCCACCCCTCCCCCAATCGCAACTGGGCGCGGCCGGTGCCGTTGCAGAATTCCACCCGCACTGGACAGCGCCCGCCCCGGTAAGACGAAAGGAGGCCGCGCAGTTCGTCCACGGCGGCGGCGCCGTCCACGCTTTGCGCCCCGTTCCAGCGCAGCAGCAATGATTTGGCGAAACGCTCGCGGGCTTCGTCCAGGCCACCCAGCCAGTCGGCCGAGAGGCGCGGCTTCTGGCTGAATTCGTCCAGGGCCAGCGCGCCTTCCGCCACCAGCACCCCTTCGCGGGACAGCCAGTCGCGGTACTGCTCGAAAGCCTCGCTGAACACGGCCACTTCCACGCGGCCACCCTGGTCGTCCAGGGTGAGGAAAGCCATGCGCTTGCCCTGCTTGTTCTGGCGGGTGCGTAGGTCCACCACCAGTCCCGCGACCACTGCTTTCTGTTCGTCACGGCCGCTGCGACGCTCCAGCTTGTCGCTCAGCTTGTTCAGGCGGCAGGTGACGAAGCGGGCCAGTTCCGGCAGGTGGCGGGCGATGGGATGGCCGGTCAGGTACAGCCCCAAGGTGGCCTTTTCCTCCGCCAGACGTACCTCGTCCGGCCAGGGTTCCACCTCCATGACCGGCGCGGCGGGAGCGATTTGCGCCACAGGCGAAGCAATCAGGCCGAACAGGTCGTTCTGGCCGCTCAGATCCATGGCGCCGTGCTGCTCGGCCGTCTTCATGGCGTCCGGCAGCGCCTGGAAATGCCTGGCGCGGTTGGCATCCAGGCTGTCGAAAGCGCCGGCCTTGATGAGCGCTTCCAGCACCCGGCGGTTGGCCTTGCGCGAGTCGATGCGCCGGCACAGATCGACCAGATCGGCGAAGGTCCCGTTTTTGCCTCGCTCCTGCAGCACATCGGAAATGGCCGCCTCGCCCACGCCCTTGATGGCGCCCAGTCCATAAAGAATGGCCCCGCCCGGCTGCACGGTGAAGCGGAATTCCGAGCGGTTGATGTCCGGGGGCAGCACGGTCAGCTTCATTTCCCGGCATTCTTCGATGAGCACCACCACCTTGTCGGTGTTGTCCATGTCGGCGGATAGCACCGCCGCCATGAATTCCGAAGGGTAGTGGGCCTTGAGCCAGGCGGTCTGGTAGGCCACCAGGGCGTAGGCCGCCGAGTGCGACTTGTTGAAGCCGTACTCGGCGAACTTCTCCATCAGGTCGAAGATATACGAGGCCGTGGCTTCCGCCACGCCGCGCCCGGTGGCGCCATCGACGAAAATGCTGCGCTGTTTGGCCATCTCCTCGGGCTTTTTCTTGCCCATGGCGCGGCGCAGCAAATCCGCGCCGCCCAGGGTGTAGCCGGCCAGCACCTGGGCGATCTGCATCACCTGTTCCTGGTAGACGATGACGCCGTAGGTGGGTTTGAGGATTTGCTCCAGGCTGGGGTGCGGATAGGCAACCTTGGCCCGGCCCTGCTTGCGGGCGATGAAGTCGTCCACCATGCCCGATTGCAAGGGTCCGGGGCGGAACAAGGCCACCAGGGCGATGATGTCTTCGAAGCAGTCCGGCTGCAGGCGGCGGATCAGGTCCTTCATGCCGCGGGATTCGAGCTGGAACACCGCCGTGGTCTGGCAGCTCTTGAGCAGGGCAAAGCTCTTGGCGTCGGCGCGCGGAATCTGCGCGATGTCCACCGCTTCTTCGCCCCGTTCCCGCCGGCCGCGGTTCACGGTTTCCAGCGCCCAATCGATGATGGTCAGGGTGCGCAGGCCGAGGAAGTCAAACTTGACCAGGCCGATGGCTTCCACGTCGTCCTTGTCGAACTGGGTGACCAGCCCTTCCCCGCTGGCTTCGCAATACAGCGGCGCGAAGTCGGTGAGGCTGGACGGGGCGATCACCACGCCGCCGGCGTGCTTGCCGGCGTTGCGCGCCAGGCCTTCCAGGCTCTTGGCCATGTCGATGAGGGCTTTGACCTCTTCATCGTTGTTGTACTGGGCTTTCAGGTCCTCGCTGTCGGCCAGGGCTTTGTCCAGGGTGATGCCCAATTCGAAGGGAATCAGCTTGGCCAGCTTGTCCACGAAGCCGTAAGGATGGCC
>DATDOO010000380.1:0-25644 GCA_035293245.1 Methylococcaceae bacterium | reverse complement strand
CGGCGAGCGCCACCCGGTAGTCATCTTCGGTGTGAATGGGTTTCATATGGTTCTCGCGTCGATGCGGTCATATTCGGCGTGGGTTCCCACAAAGCGGACGAACATCATGCCCCGGCCATAATGAACCGCGACCACCAGCCGGAAATCATTGCCCTTGATGCTGAAGACCACGCGGTTCCCGTCGGGAAAGCTGGCGCTCCGGTAGGCCCGCTTTATGTCTTCCGGCGTCCTCCAATCGGCTCGGCTCGCTTCCGCGTACCAGTTCCGCAAAGGAAGTCCACCTGTGGATGCCGTACCCAGAACTCCCGTAACCGGCTCAAGGCGATGATACGCATGTTCTCCGCTCCCTATTTGGGAGCAAAATAGACCACTCGTCGTCGAAGTGCCACCATTCTTCTCTCTCAATCTTCATCTTGCAGATACCCTAGGCGACCATGCACATGCCAGCGCACGAACCCGTGGAACAACTCTTCGCCGGCCTGATCGGCGAACAGTACGAACTGCTCAAGATCATCTGTCCCGCCGCGCCGGACATGAGCCGGCGGCTGGGGGAGCGGGTTGCAACCTGCCCGGCGGCGCCGGAACCTCTGAGCGTGCTGGAAATCGGCTGCGGAACCGGCATCACCAGCATCGCCCTGTTGAATGGACGGGACGACATGCGGCTGACCGCCCTGGACAGCGAACCCACCATGCTCAACCAGGCGCGCCGCAATCTGGCCCGCTGGGTGGAGCAAGGCCGGTTGAAGCTGATCGAACAGGATGCCCTGTCCGTCCTGCGCTCACTCCCCGACGCCGGTTTTGATGGCGTGGCCAGCGCCTACACCCTGCACAATTTCTTCGACAGCTACCGCACCGACGTGCTGGCCGAAATACTGCGAATCCTCAAACCCGGCGGCTGGTTCGTCAACGGTGACCGCTACGCCGTCGACGACGTGCGGGAGCACTGCCGTCTGACCCAGGAGGAAATGCGCGTCTATTTCTGCGAACTGAGCCGCCTGCAGCGTTACGACGTGCTGGAGCAATGGATCGTGCACCTCTACGGCGATGAATGCCCGGATCGCATCATGCGCCTGGCGCCCAGCCTGGAGACGATGCGGGCGCTGGGCTACGTCGGCGTGGCCGTGGAATACCGCGACGGGGTGAATGCGCTGGTGACTGCCGGCAAGCCCTTTCTAAAGAATTCTTGAATTTGGCACGTCCGCTGCCGCATCTTGACCACACTCCCTGCGTGCTTTTAACCTAACGCAGACGACGTTACGGCCCATCCGCTTCATGGGGCTCTGAAGTTTGCTTGTCACGTCATCGCGCGCCCAGAGCGCCGGTTGCCGAAACGTCGTTTCTTTGTCCATCGAACAAGAGCCACTTTTCCCGGCCATGAAAAAAAAGAAGCTGATCGGCGCCCGCGTGAAATGCATCGCCTCCCTGACCGGCCTGGCCATCATCGGCATCGGTCCGGTTCCTTTCACGGAAATCCTCGGTTTTTACGTCATCTCCAAGCGCCCCCTCTGGTTCAAGAACGCGGTGCGCGAGCATTTTGCGGAGGCCAAGCACGCGAAGGACTGGGTGGCCGATCACTCCCATCTGCGCACATCCCGTCCGCGCTGGACGGTCATCAAGGCCAAGGCCACCTGTTACGCCGGCTTGACCGGGCTGGCCGCCGTGGGCATCGCGATGATTCCAGCGACCGATATCCTGTCCTTTTACGTATTCCTCACCAACGCCCCCTGGTTCGCCCGGCTGGTGGACCGCTTGTACCTCGGGGTCGACGATATCCCCATCAAACAGGGTCAGGTCCATAGGGGAGGAACCGGTTGGGACGATGCGGAAGGAAATCCCGGCTGAGCAGCCCGTTACCTCGATCCGTTTCCGGTGTGGGGGAACCGCTTGAGTAGGTAAGGGCGCCGGCGAACCCCGACGTTTCCGTCGCATCGCATGTGCTGGATTCTTCAGCGTATTGGGCCTATCGTCTCCGGCAGCGTATTTGCTTCGCGGCAAAAAAGGGCCGAAAGGCTGGGAATCGCAAGAATGCGCCGCCCTCGTCCTCCCTCCCCCACCACTTTCGAGGGTAACGCTGTGAATCCAAGAATCGGCGAACTGCTGGCGCGCATCCGCCAGATCGAAGAAGAGATCGAGCAGGAATTCAAGCGCCGTCGGGCCGAGTTGCATGCCGACTTCGAGAACCGGCGCATCCGCTTCGAGAGCGAAGTGCTGGCGCAGCAGCGCCGCTTCAGGATGGGCCTGGTGAAATACCTGCTCGCCTCCGAGTGGCGCAACATCGTCACGGCGCCGATCATCTACGCGGTGTTTTTCCCTTTGCTGCTGGTGGATGTCCTCATCACCGCCTACCAGCATCTCTGCTTTCCGCTCTACGGCATCCCGCGCGTATCCCGGCGCGACTACCTGGTGTTCGACCGCGCCTTTCTCGCCTACCTGAACCTGGTCGAGAAGATCAACTGCGCTTATTGCTCCTACGCCAACGGGCTGGCTTCCTATGTCAAGGAAGTCGCCGGCCGCACCGAGCAGTATTGGTGCCCGATCAAGCACGCCCGGCGCGTGCTGCAGGCCCATCCCTACTACGGCGGATTCGTCGATTACGGCGACGCCGAAGCCTACCGCGACGAGTTGCACACCCTACGCGCGGAACTTGCCCGGCTTGTTGCGGCGGACAAGACGTAAAACCTGTGCCGCGAATGCCGGACATTCCCCGGCTATCGCTCCGAATGGGGATTGAATTCCCGCTCCAGCAGCCAATACGTGCCACCCAAGGCCAATACCACCACGCCGGTGGCCAGCACGTGCATGGCTGAAACCTCGTGAAAATCGAAAACGATGATTTTCCGCGCCACCGCCATGAGGGCCGTGGCGACCACCAGCTTGACGGGTATCACGTGGCTGCGGATGTACAGGGTGATGTTGATGAAGATTTCGACGGCGATCAGCACGATCAGGAACGAGCCGAACACCTGGAGGATGTCGGTCTTTTCCAGGGTGGAGATCGGGTGGGCGATCAGCTTCTCGAAAATCACCACGGCCACGTCGGCCACGCAATAGAGGATCGTGAGCACCATCAGCACCGCCAGCGCCTTGACGCCGACGCGGATAAAGCGGTGCAGCATGACGATGAACTTATCCTCGTCATCCAGGGACAGTTCGTCATGGATGATGCGTCTTTGTTCCTCGCGGCGAAAATGCCCGAGCAGCTTGTTGATCAACGCCAGCTTGTCGCCCAGGTTTTCGCTGTTGAAATCGGATTCGAAAAAACCGTTCAACCCAGGCACGCCGCGCAGCGCATCCTTGCCCAACCGCTTGAAGCCCATGCTCCATTCCGCGTATTCCCTTGCCTCGATCGTTCTCCGCTCCACAACGTGCAGCGTGGTATGCCGCGGATCGCGTTTGATCACTTCCAGCAACGCGTCCACCGTGCGCTCGTCGCCCTCCAGGACTTGCACGAAGGTTCCGTTGCTGTAAAGCAACATGCCGGTCACGCCGTGGTTGGCGTTGTGGGCGCGCGCGCTACGCAGAATGTCCATGAGATCGTCCGCAGTCATGGGTCGCGTGGCGGTGCTGATATAGGTCAACTGGATCATGGTGTTGGCCCTCGGCTACAAAGGGGACGGATTGAGAGCATTCCCACGCGACGACCGGGACCCGGCAAATTCGCCGCCCTTGAGCTTCCGCACCCAGGGCGCAATGGGAGAGATAGCCGCAGCCTTGAGAGGCTGCACAAACCGACCGATGGTTTCAGGCGCGCCACGCCGCACGAAACGTTTCCCTGCCTACAGCCTGGGCCGTCCGGGCTGGGCGTGGAGACGCTCGTGGGCCGTCTGGCAGACGATACAACGCCGGGCGGTGGGATAGGCTTCGAGACGCTCGATGGCGATGGGCTCGGCGCAGTCGCAGCATTCGCCGTAACTGCCTTCGGCGATGCGCAGCAGCGCGGCGTCGATGTCGCGGATTTCCTGCACGTGGCGATCGATGGAGGCCAGTTCGATGTCCACCAGCAGGTCGGCCAGCGATTCGTCCGCGAAGTCGTGCACGCGGCCGGCCAGGTCGCCGTAGCGCTCCTCGTCGGCGCGCAGCAGTTCCTCCGTGATTTCCCGGCGCAGTTCCACATAGCGGTCCTGGAGGTGGCGCTTGAATTGGTTGATCTCGCGGTCGTTCAATAGGACGGTCATCGCACTCCTCTGTTTTGATAGCCCCGGAAAAACGTTTCGCCGCCAGCGGGAAAGGGCTTGGCCGATGATACCTTACCTGCGTGTGCGGGAGGGCGGAAAACCGGACTCACGACCGACCCGGTCGACCTTGGGCCATTCCTTGTCCAGGGAAAAGGTCTGGGCGCGTCTCGCCCGTTCCAGATTGGCGTAGGTGTCGGGGAAATAGTGGAACAACGCCACTCCGCCGATCGCTTGGCCCTGCGCATCCAGGCCAAACACGTGCCGACCCCATGGATCACGGGGCTGGGCGCAAACGGCGAGCGAAGCCTGCCTCGCCGGGAAGGCAAAAAAATCCCCCTTGGAGAAGGGGGATGTTGAGAATCAATGAAACCTCCCTCCCGCCGGAGAGGAAGAGGAACCGGCCGGACCATGGCTCAGCCGTTTTTTCAGTTCGGTTTTCTGGTAAGCAGACAGTGCCGTTCGGACATCCCTGGAAAAGAAACGTTTCAAACCCCGTCCCAGCCTCTGGGCCAAGGCGGACAATGCTTGATCCTTCTCCAGAAAAACCGACGGCTCGCTGTTCCTACGGTACTCGGCCAAAGCTCGCCTGACAGCAGCGCAGAGATAGCACTCCGTGCCTGCAGGGAGCGTGGCGTCCAAATCCCTCAGCGAACGTTGAGAAATTTTGTTCATTACGACCGCCTTCTCCGCTTGGAGTGTTGGACGGCGCGTCCTTACGCCCTGCGAAGGTCGCATCCAGGACCTGTTATTTGAAGAAATAACAAGGGAAAAATAACAACGCCCACATAAATGTCAAGGTTAAAAAAACGGGACGGATTTGTTTAGTCCTTGCCGTCACCCCGGCGACTCAAAGCCCCGCGGCGGCCAATATCCGCTCCATGCTCCGGGCGTCAAAACCGTCCAGGCGCTGTTCACCCACCAGTATGACCGGTACGCCTCGACCGCCCAGACGGTCGTACTCGGCCTTGGCGCGGGACGAGGCTTCGATGTCCAGCTCCTCGTAGGGAATGCCGCGTTTCTGCAGAAAAGCCTTGGCCTTCTTGCAGTAGGGGCATGACCGGGTCATGAACATGCGCACCTTGACGGTAGGGGTGGCGCCGGTCGCGTTGCCGCCGCCCACGAAGGACACCCCGGCGCTTCCCTGCAACGATTCCGCCTCGCCGCCGGCGCGGTCCGCCGGTTTCCTTTCGGTGTAGTGCACTTTGCCGCTCGGGTCGGTCCAGCGGTAAATCTCCGCCACCGCCGGAAGAGAACAGGCAAATAGCGCCAGCAGGGCGGCGCAGCTCATCGGGAGTCGGAACGTCCAAACAGTTTTCATGACACGATCCTTTTGTGTTCCATCGACAATGTCGGCGCAACCGGTTAAGGCGCACGCCGGATCGACGCGGTTTTTCATTCCGCCGCCGATTCGCCCTGGATACAGCGCAGCGTATCCTTGTCCACCACCTTCTTCTCGCCCATGCATTCGCGCACGGACTTCCTGATCTTCAGATTGGGTTTGGCCGTTTGCCGCAAGATCAACCGTCCGCCTTCCTGCGTCATCTGCACCTGTTTGAGGGCGCTCATGCCGAGCAAAACGAGGCCGCTGGAGTCGCTGGGGTTGATGGCGGCATCCACCTTGGCGAGGTGGATGGGACCGAGAACCAGGCTGTCGATGGTGGCGCGCGCGACGGTCACCGGACCGGCAGCGGTATAGGCCATGCCCGTACGGTTATCGCCCCCCAGCCCGATCTTGTCCGCCACGCCTTTGGGCAGCACCACGGCGCTGGCGCCGGTATCGACCACGAAGAGCACCTCTTTGCCATTGATGGTGCCCTGAACGAAAAAATGCCCTTCCGGCCCCGGCGGGATGACCAGTTCGACGCTGGAGGAAAGGGGCCCGGCCTCCGCCGGCGAATCTGCGCCGATGGCCGGACCGGACGCGACCCAGCAGACGCCGGCCATAAGCCAGACGACCGGATGCGCAAATTTCGTTCGCCGCATGGATGCCTCCCGGAGTGCGGAACCGAGCGCCGCTCAAAAAAAACCGTGTCCCGATCATAACGAGTCGCAGCTCATCGGGCGTATATCCGCGACCGGGGCGAGGGGATGCGGCTACTTCTTTTGTTCCATCGCTTCGATGCGGAAACCGATCAAGGCGTCGAACGGCAGTTTGGCCCGCTGCTTCAACCCGGCGCAAGCCAAACGCTTGCCTTCCATGACCCCCACCTTTTCAATGCCGCCCACCTCAAGCCGGTAACCGAGGTCGGCATAGATTTCCCGCAGTTCGCGGTACACGTCCGCCTCTTGCAACAATCGGCGCACGACGAGGTTGTCGTTTTTCGACCGTACCCGGCCCGTGTGCGCGTCCCACCGCGGCGATGCCGCCGCGGCTTGCGCCAGACGGCAGGACGCCTCAGGGTCCCGTTCCGCCACAGTGCCCCAAAAAAGATGGCGAGAGAACGCGAAATCGGGATCGTCCTGCTGGATGGCGCGCAACACGGCGCGCAGGGTTTCGCGCCGTTCCGCCCATGGCAGGGAACATTCGGAAAAATTTTTCAGCGTCCCGCGATTGATCCCGGACGTGTATTGCAACACCTCGATGCGGCAATTGCCCTCCCGGGATGCGTAACGGCGTCCGGACCAGTGCGGATCGTCGGTCCGCGTCACGTCGCCGGCTTCGCCGCGAAAGCTTGCGGCAAGCAATGCGGCGAACAGCACAAATCTCACGGCGACTGCCGGTTCAGGTCATCCCCAGCGGCCGGATGCCGACGCTGTGGCGCAAGCGGCGCATGACTGGAATGGCCGTGGAGCGGGCGCGTTCCGCGCCTTCCTGCAGGGCCTCCTCGATTTTTTCCGGCGCTTCCAGCAGGGCTTCGTAACGCTCGCGGGAGGCGTAAAGGTGCTCGTTGAGATATTCGAACAGGATGTTCTTCATCTCGCCCCAGGCGATGCCTTCGGCGTAGCGCTGGCGGATGTGATGCACCTCTTCCTTGCGCGCCAGGGCGCGGTAAATGCCGAACAGGGTGCAGGTATCCGGATCTTTCGGCTCGCCCGGCTGTAGCGAATTGGTCTTGATCTTCATGATCAGCTTGCGCAACGCCTTTTCCGGGGCGAACAGCGGGATGGTGTTGTCGTAACTTTTGCTCATCTTGCGCCCGTCCAGGCCTTGCAGGACGGAGGTTTCCTCGCCGACCACCGCCTCGGGCAAGACAAAATGCTCCCCGTACAAATGGTTGAAACGCTGGCCGATGTCGCGCGCCATTTCGATGTGCTGCACCTGGTCCTTGCCCACCGGCACCTTGTGGGCGTTGAACAGCAGGATGTCGGCGGCCATGAGGATCGGATAGTTGAACAGCCCCATGGTAACGCCTTTGTCCGGGTCGGCCGTCTCTCCTTCTTCCTCGTTGGCTTGCACCGCCGCCTTGTAGGCGTGGGCGCGGTTCATCAGCCCTTTGGCGGTCACGCAAGTCAAAAGCCAGGTCAGTTCGGTGATTTCCGGCACGTCCGACTGACGGTAGAACACCGCGTTTTCCGTATCCAAACCGAGCGCCAGCCAGGTGGCGGCGATTTCCAGGGTGGAGCGGCGCACCATCTCCGGATCGCGGCACTTGATGAGGGCGTGGTAGTCGGCCAGGAAGTAATAGGGCTGGACGTTGCTGTCGTGGCTGTGCTCGATGGCGGGGCGGATGGCGCCCACGTAATTGCCGAGGTGGGGCGTGCCGGTGGTGGTGATGCCGGTGAGGACGATTTGTTTGCTCATGGGTGAACCTGATGGAGAAACAACCCGATTGGAATGCGGAAAATTGTAGGTTGGGCTAGGCGTTTCTACGCCGTAACCCAACGAACGGTGTTGTCGTTTTCATCGGCGCTGTTTGTTGGGTTGCGCGGAGGACCGCTAACCCAACCTACACCGATCCTTTGTAACGAAATGAAACCCCGCAAGGGGCGGACCGGTGGGAAGAATGACAAAAAAACGTCAGGAACGTAACCCTTCCCAAGGCTGGTAAAGGTGCATGGCGTCGACGCCGAACAGCTCCAGCACCCGTCCCACGGTCTCGTCGACGAGCTTTTCCAGCGTTTTTGGCCCGCCGTAGAACGCCGGCAAAGGCGGGTAGATGATGCCGCCCATCTCGGTGACGGCCACCATGTTGCGCAGATGGGCCAGGTTCAAAGGCGTCTCGCGCGGCAGCAGCACCAGGCGGCGCCGCTCCTTGAGGGTGACGTCGGCGGCGCGGGAAATGAGGTTGTCGCCGAAGCCGTGCGCCACCGCCGCCAGGGTCTTCATGGAGCAGGGTGCGATAACCATGCCGTGCACGCGGAACGCGCCGCTGGCGATGGGGGCGGCGATGTCGTCCACGTCGTGGCAGGCATCCGCCAGTTCGCGCAGTTCGCGCAGCTTCATGCCCAGTTCGTGGCTGATGTTCAGCACCCCCGCCTGGGACACCACCAGATGGGTTTCCCAGCCCGGCATGTCGCGCAAGATTTGCAGGGCACGCAGGCCGTAGACCGCGCCGGTGGCGCCGGTCATGGCGACGATGAGGCGTTGTTTTTGAGTCATGGCCTGCATACTACGCCGCCGCCCTGCCCCGCTCCAGCCGTTCCAGTTCGCTGGAACTGAATCCCGCCGTCTTGCGCAATTCCACATTGAACGGCCCGCGCGGCGGGGAACGCAGGTAGCGGCCAAGCAGATCGAAATAAGCCGTCTCCGCGTCCAGCCCGCGCTCGCGGCAGACGTAAGCAAACCAGCGCGAGCCCAGCACCACGTGGCCCACCTCGTCGTGGAGGATGCGCTCCAGAAGCGCCACGCTGGCCAGATCGCCGTGGCGTTTCAGCCCGTCAATCATACCCGGCGTCACGTCCAGGCCGCGCGCCTCCATGCAGCGCGGCACCAAAGCCAGACGCGCCAGCACATCGTCCGCCGTATCCACCGCCAGGGACCACAAGCCGCGATGCACCGGCAGATCGCCGTAATCCGCCCCCAGTTCGCGCAAGCGGGAGCGAATCATGTCGAAGTGCTCGGCCTCCTCCACCGCGACGCCCAGCCAGTCGGCGCGGAACTCATCCAGCAGATCGCGGAAGCGGTAGAGGATGTCCCAGGCCAGGTGGATGGCGGTGAACTCGATGTGGGCCACCGCGTGCAGCAGGGCGATGCGCCCGTCGACGCTGGCCAGGCTGCGCTTGGGCAGGTCGCGCGGCTCCACCTGCTGCGGACGCGCCGGGAAGCGGGTGTGGGCAATGGGCGCGGGCGGAATGGCGCTGCCCCAGGCCAGCGCGCCTTGGCCGAACAAGTCTCTGGCTTGATAGGTCGCGGCCAGTTTGTCCGCCACCTCCGTGGCGTGCAAACAGGCGGCGGCGAGGTCGTGGATGCAGGTGGATTGCGTGGGATCATTCATTTCAGGCAATGTTCAAATATTGGCGCATGTAGGGCGGAATAGCGTCCTCGCATATTCCGCCGTATGGTGGCACTCCATGCGGCGCAATACGTGGAGGACCACTATTGCGCCCTACGGCCCTACGGCCCTACCCAAGCTTTGTGGGGGGTTAGTCATTTTTTAACGCGAACGGTGCAGTTTGTTCCTCACCGCACCCTCCAGCCAATTCATTAAAAACGCAAGCCGGATAGGGACGGCCCGCATGTAGAAGATTGATATTCACCCAGTCGTCACCAGGATAGTCTCGCCGCCAATACGTTTGATGCTCATCCAAATTAAATAGTGCCGCACCTTTCAATGGCCCACACAATATGCGTTCTTCATTCGATTTAATGTCATCACCAAGTTCAATAGCTCCGGTAACGAATTTCTGCATATATTCAGGTAGCTCCCCAACCATTAGCTCTATTAACACCGCACAGCGAACCGGGGTAGCCGCCCTCACTATATATCCGATATCGTCGGCCCCATCTGGAGCGTCATCTTCGGGAAATAGAAATGCGTACCAGAGTTTCATTGATTTCTTAGACAGCTATAGTTGGGATAAGTCGGCGGACAAGAGCAAGCCAAATAATTTCAGTCAAAGACTGTAAATGCATTAACACGAAACGCCCTTACTTATCTAATTGCAAGGTACTACGGCCACGATCCTTCGCCACCCTTTAGAGCCTGTTCCAATATTTCCCGAGCGTGATTCACTTCCGGGTTTGAGTCATCGAGGCGGGAGAGACGCAAATATGCGCCACTGATGATTTTCCTCAGCCTTGCCTCTTCCGCCGTTTGCGGTTCGCCAAATGTCCACGCCCTCCATCTCGCCATTTCCATTTCCCGTTGACATGAAGTAATAGGCCTATAATGCATGACGATTTCTTTCATTTGCGACTGCTCCAGTAGTTTCATACCTAACCGTTGTCTTCAAGGGTGACGGTATATTAGCGGCTAGTGGAAGACCCTGTTAAGCGGTTTATGGCACGATCTCGTACTTGAGTTGAAGGTCAAATGTTAAATCGCCAAGTTTCTGCATTGTCTTAATAGCTAACGCACTAACTGCACCTGAAAATAGCTTCTTTCCGTTTGGTTGTTTGTAGCCAAAGTATTCCGCATCAACCAGATCAGCAAGAGCATCTCCCGCTGCAATAGTCGCGGTTTCCGAAGCAACACTGCTTATCCCTTCCCCGTAATAGCGTGATCGTTCGACGTAATGCTTGTGGTCTACTTTTGCGTAACCAACAACGATCATCGGCAATATTTTATCTCGCAGCGTTTCCGGGAACTCAATAATTGACCACGAATAGTCCAGCATTGTTATATTAAAGATCCAAAGCTCTCCCATTACTTTCTTAAGTTCATTGTCGTCGTCATGTGTGATAGCGAAACGATCCAAAGCGAGGGTATAGGGTTCCATTCCTACCTTGATTTCATGAGAAAACATACGTGCCGCGGCATCTGATGTCAGATGCTGTCGTTTTCTTCTAAATGGCCACATCATTGAACCTCAATACTCGCGAATCACAACGCCCCATCTACCGCCATCCGCATATACCGGTCCGTAAACCGCAGTTTCACGTTGCGGGTG
This sequence comes from Methylococcaceae bacterium, assembly GCA_035293245.1. GTDB lineage: Bacteria > Pseudomonadota > Gammaproteobacteria > Methylococcales > Methylococcaceae > DATDOO01. The sequence continues at coordinate 14,479 of DATDOO010000380.1, read as the reverse complement.
GAGCCGAGCACGCTCTTGTCGGGGAATTCGACGCCCACGAAGTCGGCGCTGGCGGCGCCGCTGCCGAACAGGCCCTTGGCGAAGCTGAAGTCGCGTACGTGCTGCATGGTTTCCTTGAGTTGCGGAGCGGTGGCGATGGCCACGGCTTCCGCGGGGGTCGGGAACAGCTTGGTGGTGGCGAGCTGGGCTTTGAACTCGGCTTCGGTGGAGCCGGCCTGGGTCGCCATGGCGGCGATGGCCTCGCGCGAGCCCTGTCCTTCGCTGGCCATGATTCCCATGACTTCGTACCAGGCGCCGGTGAGGGCTTTTTTCAGGCGCTCGTCGGCGGCGGTCTTGACCACCATCAGATCGAGGATTTCGCCGGGAATCTGCGAGGAGTCGAACACCAGCTTGGCGCCCTTGGCGTTGCGCACCTGCTGCAGGGGCGGGTTCCAGGTCACCACCGCGTTGGCGGCGGTGGAGACGAACACCGAGGCGATGTCCGCGTCCGAGGTGTTGACGGTGGTGATGTCCTTCTCGCTCAGGCCGTTCTTGTCCAGGGCACGGGCCAGCAGGTAGTGGGACACGGACAGTTCCACCAGCAGCACCTTGCGGCCCTTGATGTCCTTGAGGCTCTGGCTTTTCTTGAGCACGATGCCGTCGTTGCCGTTGCTGTAGTCGCCGACGATGACCACTTCCGAATCCACCCCGCCCACCGCCGGGATGGTGAGAGCGTCCATGTTGGTCATGGCGCAGGCGTCGAACGCGCCGCTGGTGTACAGGTTGATGGACTCCACGTAGTCGTTGACCAGCGTCATTTCCACCTCGATGCCGTACTTGTCCGCCCACTTTTTCAGGATGCCCTGGCTGGCGGCGTAGCCCCACGGCTCCCAGCCGGTGTAGTGGGACCAGCAGGCTTTGAATTTGTCGGCGGCTTGGGCAGCGCCGGCGACGGTGAAGGCGAGCAGGAGGAGAAAGAAGCGGAACAGGTTGCGGGTGGTGTGCATGGGAGTTCTCCTTAATAACGATTCGTTGGCATGGTGGCAGCCTCCGCGCCAGTCAAAAAATGTAGGAATGTAGGGTGGGTTAGGTGCGCAATGGGATGGCCTTGAGGGTTATCTGTTCTCTCGTCGCGCACCGTAACCCACCGATCGGCCTCGCCCCAACATCCAAGGCTGTTTGGTGGGTTACGACGCGCATCAAAACCGGCGCAAGATTCAAAAATCCGTGGCCATGCGCGTCTAACCCACCCTACGTGATTTTGGATGGCGGAGCGGAAGATTTCATTTGTCGTCCGTGATTTCCAGAATCTCCAATCCATAATGCTTTTCCACCTTCTTGGCCTCGTCCATCTTGTGGATGGATTCGGCGGCCTGGGCGGTCATGGAGTCCATTTCCAGAATGCTCTTGGCCATGGTGGGCAGGGCTTCCTGGCGGAAGCGGGCGATGTCGTCGATGGCGGCGGTGATGTCCGCAAACGCCTGCTTGAGCACTTCCATGGAAAGCTGGGCGGAAGCGGCCTGCTTGTGGATTTCCACCCCCTGGGTGCGCAGCTTGGCGGCATTCTCGGCGATGAGCTGGTCGGTGGTCTTGTTCACCGCCTCCACCTTCTCCAGCACGATGCGCTGGTTGGCCAGGGCCAGGGCCAGGGTCACGGCGATCTGCAGGGCGTTGATGGTCACGCCCAGGGCGCGGGTGACGCCGCGGATGAGTTCCTTGTTGTTGCGCTTGATGACCTCCAGGGTCAGCACGCCCTGCTGGGTGACGACGAGTTGCTGCTGCAAATCCATGATGCGCTGGCGCAGGGGGAACTGGATTTCCTCCTTGATGAAGGCGGTGCGCGGGTCGTCGGCAGTCAGTTCGTTGTCCAGCTTTTCGCTCAGCACCTTGTCCACCATCTGGGCGTAGGCGATGACCTTGCGCAGCGCCTCGGCCAATTGGTGCAGGTGCTTCTGGTCGTCTTCCAGGGTGATGATGTCGCGCTTGAGCTGGTCGCGGCCTTTTTCCAGGCTGGCGACGATGTTGGAAATGACGCTTTCCGCGGACTGGTAGCGGGCGAAATACTGGCTGATGGGCGTGCCGACGAACGGCAGGGAACCCAGCGCGCGGCGCACCCAGTTGGAGGAAAAGTCGAACTTATTGGGGTCCAGTTCCTCCACCTTGTTCTGCAGATCAACCAGGGAATTGGCCACCGGCCCGCCGTCCTCGCCGGTCCGGGCCAGGGTGCCGATGGTTTGCTGCAGCATGTTGGAGCGGCGCCCGGACATTTTCTGCAAATCCGCCGCCATGGTTTCCACCGCGGCCACGCCGCTGTTTTTTTCCTCCAGGTCGCTGGGGTCGATCTCCAGCAACTGCTTGACGGCCTCCTCGGCCTTGGCGCGCAGTTCCTTGTCCTCCGCCGGGGTGAGGTCTTCCGGCAGGGTCAGTTCCTGCTTCAACTGCGCCGGGGCGAACACCTGCAGGGGCTTCTCTGCTACGGCGACGATGGCGTTCATGGGGTCTCCTTGGACGGGTTGATGGATTACGAACTTAAAACCAGCGCCGACAACTTGGCGCAGACCTGGGCGATGATGGATGCCGGCGCCGCGCAAATCTGCCGGACATCGCGGGAACGCCAATCGAGGCTCTTGACCTGGTCGGACAGCACGGCACCTTGAATCTGAAGGTTTTCCGGAAGAAGAACTTCGAAGGGATAGCCTTTGACCTGCGAGCTGATGGGACAAAGCAGCGCCAACCCCACCTTGCGATTGTAGTTTTGGGGAGACAGCACCAGCGCGGGCCGGCGACCCGTCTGTTCATGGCCGCTCTGCGGGTTGAACTGAAGCCAGACGATATCGCCCCGATCCGGTACGTAATCCCGGCTCGCCATCAGCGGAATTCCCGGCCCACCGGCTCGCCGGTATCGATTTCCTCATGGATGTTCTCCGCGGTGATTCCGGCCAGCAGTTCGTCAAGGCGATAACTCGGCTGAACAACCGGTTTGAGAACGACGTTGCCGTCGACCAGGGAGAGGTCGATCTCCACGCCCTCGGAAAACCGGGCTTCCGCGGCAAAAGACTTGGGAATGCGCACGCCGAGGCTGTTTCCCCACTTCTGTACTTTGGTCAGCATGGTCACCCCGATGAAAAGATATACATTGACTATACGCCGCCGGAATGTCAATTTTGATGGCGAAGCGTTTTCCAGGTTTCGCAAAACAAGCGGAATCAGCCCTTGATAAGGTGGCTGACTTCGCACAGCTTGCCGCTGGCGACGCGCAGGCGCTGGCTGATGACCTTGCCCAATTTCAGCAACAGCTTGGCGGCCAGCAGCGGCTTGTCGTGGGTCAGGGTTTCCAGGTGATGCGCGGTGAACACCAGCAGATCAGCGTCCTCGCTGGCGATGACGGTGGCCGAACGCGGCTCGCCGTCGAACAGGGACATCTCGCCCAGCACGGAACCGGCACCGATGTACGCCAGGGTTTCCGGCTTGTCGTGACCTTCCTTGACCACCGCCGCCCGCCCACGGATGAGAACGCACAGATACGCCTCCCGGTCGCCCTCGCGCAGAATCGGCTGGCCGCGGTCCACCGTGGTGAAGCTCATGTATTTGGCGAGCGCGAAAAGCTCCGGGCCGGTGAACTCGTTGGCCCAGCGGGACTCGCTCAAATGTTCGCAACGGGTATCGATGTCCATGCGAGGTACTCGGTTACCGACAATTTTGCGTAGGGTGGGTTAGACGCGCATACCAATCAGCTTTATATCTCGCGATGGCATCGTTGCGCGTCGTAACCCACCATTCGGCATGCGCTGATCCTGTACGGCCGCTTGTGGACTACGGTGCGCGGATAAGATCGTGACAACCGGAAAAGACATTCCCATACGCACCTAATCAACCCTACGTCATTAGGCCGCCCGTGATTTTTGAGCAATCTTCCAGTGAATAAACAATGTTACAGTTGAAACAAGTATGAACATCAAACATCGGATAAGGGATTGAAAGCCTTCTCTCTTCTCTGAATTAACCTCGACAGAAAACGCGTCCATCCTTTGTTTTGTTAGTTCTTCTTCACTTGGCCTGACATCCGGTTTTTCTTTATCTGCGCATGACATCTTGCTCTTCCAATACGAGTCATTTGTCTGATATTTGTCATAGTCATACGCCCTCATCGTGAGTTCCGGAACAAAAACTTCAAATAGTGAGTATCCGGCTATTCCTGTGGATACTACCAAGCACACAACCGAGGCAAAGCAAACCGATAGCGCATATATTTCCAGCTTAGATTTCATTTCCTTGCTCCATTGCCAAAAAGCCCAACAAATTTATTACAACAAGCGGACACAACAGGCTACAACCATCCACTGATCGGACACGGGTGCTCGGTGGGTTACGGTGCGCGAACGAGACAGCCTTAACCGGAAAGTACATCGCTCTGCGCACCTAAGCCACCCTACGATACTTCATACTCCTCCGCCCTTTCCGCCAGCCGGCGCAATTCCTCCATCGCCTGTTCCAGATCCAGCTCCGCCCGGCCTTTTTCCGTGACCACCGTAGCCACCTTGGCGGTGACGTGGTCCAATTCGGTCAGGGCCTTTTCGTTTTGCAGCAGCAGGGCTTCGGCATGGTCGGTCTGCTCCTTCAGCAGTTGCAGGCGCTGACGCAGGGTGGCCGCCTCCTCTTTGGCGTCGTCGTCGTTGTCCTTTTCCAGTTCCGCGATGCGTTCCTTGAGTTCCGCGGCGTCCACGGTGCTGACGCTTTTCAGGGCCAGACAAACCCGCTCCAGATTGTCCAGGCTGGCCAGAAACACCTGCTCGGCGATGCCCAGATAGCGGCCGTAGGTCAGTTCCCGGGGCGAGAATTTCTCGCCGAGGATTTCCTGGAAATTCTGGTAAGCGTGGTTGAACAGCTTGATCTGGTGGATGCCCTGGCGGGAGTGCAAAGCATGCAGTTTTTCCACCAGTTGCGCGGTGCGCGCCGCGCGTTCCGCTTGCAGTTTCTGGTTGGCCTCGACGAGATAGGCCAGGGAATAGGCGTGGCTGCGCAGGCGCTTCTCGAACTGCCAGCCGGCAAGCAAAAGAACCGGGCTGGCGACCGCCAGGCCGACGGTGACGGGCGAGGCGAACAGGACCGCGGCCAGTCCTGTCAGCACGCTGGCCACGCCGGGATAAAGAATGAACGGGCTGGTCAGCACGCGCCAGCGCACGGCCTTGTCGATGGATTCCTGGGTGAATTGTTGCTGGGCGGTCATGAAGGAACCTGATTAGAAACGAGTGTCAGCCTTTGGAATTCGGCTCCTTCCCCCTACGGGGGAAGGCTGGGATGGGGGGCGATCAAAATGGCTGTGCAACCTTGTTTAGCTCGCCCCCACCCGTCCTCCCCCGAAGGGGGAGGGACCAAATAGCAGACGACTCTTGTAATTCAACAGCATCCACCTCGGTCCCAGGCGGAAGGGAAATAGCCCGCTCCAGTTCTGGAGACTCTCGTTTTCACGCCGAGCGACGCTCACAAACTCTCCGCCACCAGAACGATTTCCACCCGCGGCAGGCGGTAAGCGTAAGCCCTGTCGCTCTCTTCGGGCAATCGGGGCAAGGGCCGCTCGCCGCCATAGCCGACGGCGCGCATCCGTGCGTCGGGAATGCTGTGCGTCAGCGCCAGGTAACGGGCGATGGCGTCGGCGCGGTCCTGGGACAACAGAAGGTTGGCTTCGGCGTCGCCGCGCAGGCCGGTATGGCCGCGGATCACGACGCGGAAATCCGGGTAGTGGCGCAGGTTTTCCGCCAGGGTGTCCAGTTGGGTTTTGTCCGCCAGGGTGAGCTGGTCGGAACCGCTGGCAAACACGATGGGGCGGATTTTCAAAGTGCCCACTTCCTGCTGGGCGTCCCATTGCCGGGGGGTGAGGACGGGAAATTCCCCGGCCTGGGCCTTTTCCTCCGATTTGGGTTCTTCCCGCGCCTGGGTGTCGCGGTACAGCCCGCCGATGAAGGCGCTGTGAGTAAGCCGGTACGGGTCGCCGCCGGGTAGCGGGTTGGCGGCCAGGGCGCCGGAATCGAGCAGGATGTCCAGGTTGGCGAGCACGGTGTCGATCAGCGCCTCTTCGCGCAGGCCGCCGCGCGCCAGAAGGCCGTACCAGCGCCGCGCGTTGTCGGCGAGCGTCTGCCAGGCCACGCCGTTGAGCAGGGCGTCCACGTCCGCCTCTTCCGCGCCGGCGCTTTTGCGCAACTGCTCGCGCAAAACGTCCGGATGGTCGCGGTAATCCTTGAGGGTGTTGAAGTATTCCACGAGCAGCGCGTTCAGCAGTTCCGGCTTGGACTGGATGATCTCGCTCCGGGCGATGAGCACGTCGACGATGAGTTGGCGGGTCTGTTCCGTGCCCAGCACGCGGTGGATGCCCGGTTCGCGCAGGGCGCGGGACACGGACGGCTCCCACAGCACCGCCGCATCCACTTCGTGGGCCAGCAGGCGCTTGAGGGCGTCAGTGGAGCCGTCCGCCGCCACCCGCCAGCTTCCCGGCTGGCGCAAAGGCGCGATGTCGAAGTGCACCGCCAGCGCCCGCAACAGGTGCTCGGAAGGGGACGCGGGCGTGTAGGCGATCTTGCGCCCCTCCAGCTTGTGCAGGTCTTCCACGCGGGACAGGCGGTCGGCCCAGGCGACCAGCGCGTCGCCGCCCTTGGACTCGTCGAGCACGGCGACGATGGCCCCCGGATAGTTCTTCCGCGCGCCGTTCAGCACATAGCTGTCCACCGTGGCCACGGCCAGGTCGATGCGCCCGTCGGCCAGGTCATCCATGCGCCGGGCGTAATCGGCGTTGTCGTCGCGGCAATCGAGCAGGTAACCCTGCTCATGCATGCGCCGCTTCATTTCCGGCGAACAGAGCGGGAAATAGCCCACCCAGTTGTCCACGCCGATGACGATTTTCCCCTTGGTGTCGCGGGCATCGGACAGGTTGATGCCTTGCTGTTCCTCCCAGGCCGGCAGGAAGGTCTTGACGCCGACGATCACGATGCTGCCGAGCAACAGCAGCACCAGGGCGAGGCGGACGTGGAAACTCATGGCTTGAGATACCGTTCCTTGAGTTTCCGCAGCCTTGTAGGTTGGGTTAGCGTCCTCGCGTAACCCAACATTCCGGCGCCGGATGGTCGGTTTGCGTCCGTACGGAAAACATCAGTGTACTCGCCCTCCCCCATCCCCTCCCGCAGGGAGGGGAGACCTCTTTCCACGCTGGCTGGAACGCGGGTCAGAATCATGGCTTGAGGTACCGTTCCTTGAGTTTCCGCAGGATGGAGAAAGCGTCTTCTTTTTCTTCAGCCTTCGGCGGGGTTGGACCCTGCATCGGAACCGGCGCGGGCCTCCCCGCATCCGGCGCCGGCGCGAACTGGTCGGCCGTGAAATCCGGCGCTTCGGCCAGCACGGCGGCCAGCCCCTGGCGCAGGCTTTCCGGGTCGTTGGCCGAGCGGTAGGAAGTCAGCCCCGGCTGGTTCAGGCTGTGCTTTTCATTAATGCAAAAGCCGATAGTCTCCACCAGCACCGGCGATTGTTTAAGGATATCTCTCACCACCGGCATGGGATCGCCGTCGGTAGAAACACCGTCGGTGACCACCACCAGATGGTATTCCCCGTAACCGCGCTGGCGCTCGGCCTGCTTGGTCAACTGCCGGTAGGCGAACTGGGCGGACGCTTTGAGCGGCGTGTTGTTGCCAGCGGACACGCCCGCCACCGCCTCCTGGAAGCGGGCACGGTTGTCCGCCCCCAGCGCTACCCGCTCCGACTCGCCCTTGCGGTCGAATACGTACAGGCCGAGGTTGGCATCCGCCGGAACCTGTTCGGCGAACTGGCGGATGGCGTCCTTGGCCACGTCGATCTTGCGCTGGCCGTCGCCGCAGTCCTGCGCCGCCATGGAGCCGCTGCCGTCGAAAACCAGATAGTAATTGGCCGCCAGCGGGTTGCCGGCGGGCGCTTCGGCTTGCTCATCGAGGGGTGGCCAGCGGTTGTCGGCTGGATTGAGGGCATAGAGTTCGGCGGCCTGGACGGCCGGGCAGGCCAGGATGACCACTGCTCCTAAAAGTAACGTCATGCCGGCATGGATTGCCGGCATCCATGGCCATGGATGGTGCATAGGCCCACGTCCCTGTGATCTGGATTCCGGCACTCCCTGCCGGAATGACGGACAGACTGGCATTACTGTCTGAAAATTTAACCAGCGTGTCATGGCGGCCTCCTTACAGCGGTTTGAACACCGATTCTTCGGCTTCCATTTGCAGGATGCGGAATTCCACCCGCATGTTGGAGCGCCAGTCCTGCTCGGTTTTCGGCGCGCACGGGTCGCTGCCGCACAACCCGCTCTTGGGCGCACCGATGCCGTGGCCGACCACCGCGAACTGGGAGGCGTCCAGGCTCACCCCTTTGCTGGCGGCGTACTGGATGATGCCGTCGCGCACCGCCTGGGCCCGGCCCATGCTCAAGTTGCGGGCGCTTTGCTTGATCTGCCCCAGCACCAGCGGCGGAGCCTTTTCCTTGAGCTTGCGCAGATACCCTAGCGGATCGGAATGGCCTTCCACGGTGATGACCGCGCCGCCGTATGTGGAAGCCAGGTCGATGACCTTGTCGAAGGCGTCGCGGTACAACTCGGCGGAGAAGTCGGTCTGGTTGGGGGTGAAATACACCTCGAAGCTGAACAACTCGCCCTGTTGCAGGGTGCCCTGCTGCTGGCGCTTGGTGACCACGCTGCTCACCTGGCTCTCGTCGAAACGCGGTGCTTCCGCCTTGTCGACCTGCTTGAGGCCGGTCTTGAGCAGGGCGAAATTCCACTGCGCCTGGGCAAAACGCGCGTCGCCCTTCACCAGTCCCAGCTTGGCCAATCCAGCCTGGGCCTCCTGGTTCAACACCTCCATACGGCGCGGGAAGCCCGACTGGGCGAAGAACTTCACGTTGCCGTCGAAGCCGGCGAACTCGGCGTCGTGGTACATGCCCTCGGTGTCCGCCACCGCCTGCTCGCTGTCGAGCAGTGCCTTGGCGGCGGCCTTGATGGTCTTGTCGAACGCGGGCGCCTGCTTGGCCTTGTCGCGCACCAGGGCCGCCAGTTCCTCGTTGGCCTGCATCAGCCCGCGCACGAACTTTTCCACCTCTTCCCGGTGGGCCTGGAAATAGTCGGAGCGCACCGCGTACACGTCGGCGATGACCCGGTTGGCGGTCTTGGTGGAAAGCAGAATCTTGGCGCCTTTCACCGAATCCTCGCTGCCGGTGCCGACGCTTCCACCGGAAGTGAGCGCCAGGGCGTCGGGGATGATGACGAACGCCGCATCCGCGCCCGCGCTGCGCAGGGCTTCCACCGGCGTTTCGGCGGTACCGGTGAGGTCCTTGGTCCAGACCAGTTTCACGTCGTTGGGACTCAAGCCGGCATCGGCAAGCACGCGCAGCAGGTAATCCACGTGGGGCCCGAAGGCTTGCAGGGCGACGGTCTTGCCCTTGAGATCGGCCGCGGTGCGGATGCTGTCCTTGACCACCAGGGCGTCGCCGCCGGCGGACCAGGTGAGCTGGTAAATGATGACCGGCTTGGTGCGCGGATCGTTGTCCAGCACGTCGGAGGCCTGGTTGAGCATGCCGATGGTGCCGCGCAGGTACGGGCTGTCGCCGCGCAGATAGGCGGAAACCTGCTGGGCGAACACGTCCTGGCGCATGAGGCGGAAATTCAGGCCCAGCTTGCCGAAGATGCCGCCGGGCTGGGTGAGCGCCGCGTCGCCGTTGGCGAACACGGTGGCGATGTCGCCGCCCCAGGTGATGATGGGTACGTTCACCTGCTGGGCCGGCTTCACCGCGCCCACCGGATCGGTGACCGTCTGCTCCATGGGCTTGAGCGCCACGGGGGTGAGCGCGGCGGCGTTCAGCGTCCAGGTCAGCAGGATGAAAAAGGCTCCCCAGCGATTGCGAATCATGAGTTGTCTCCTGTGGTGTTCAGCCCCGCGCCCTGCGGATGGGCGAGGCGATATTCCTCCCGCGTCAGGGTGCGGAAAGAGTCCGGATGTTGCAGATCGAAATCCTTGACGTGGCGGCGGATGGAGGGGTCGAAGCCCTGCTCCCGCAAGGTCTGGATGAAGGCCTTGAAATCCTCGCGCCGCTTCACGCGGGTGGAGTTGGCCGCGTCCGTCAGCAAATAGTCGGCGACGATCTTCCCGCCCCGCTGGGCGCCGTCGCCCCGGTCGTCCGTATAGTACTGCGACAGAACCAGAAGGCGCGTGCCCAGGAAGCAGGCTTCTTCCAGGTCGTGGGTCACAAAGAAGATGGTCAGCTTCTCCCGCTCCCACAATTCCAGCAGGAAAAGCTGCAACTCCTCGCGGGTATCCGGATCGAGGGCGCCGAAGGGCTCGTCCATGAGCAGCACCGGCGGCTTCATGATCAAAGCCTGGGCGATGGCGACGCGCTGCTGCATGCCGCCGGAAAGCTCGTGCGGGTACTTGTGGGCGGCATCCGACAGGCGCACCCGCTCCAGGTGTTCCAGGGCGGCAGCGCGGTCTCGCGGGCGTGGCTGGACGCGCGGCAGCCAGCTCCACGGCTGCTCAAGGCGTCTGCCGAGCAGCACGTTGTCCAGCACCGTCAAATGGGGATAAAGCGTGTATTTCTGGAACACGATGCCGCGCCGCGTGTCGGGAAATCCGGCCGGCGCGTTTTCGATGAGCACCTGGCCGCGCGTGGGCCGTTCCTGCCCCAGGATCAGCCTGAGCAGGGTGGACTTGCCGCAGCCGGACGGCCCCACCAGGGCGCAGAATTCGCCGGTGGAAACCGACAGATCCACGTTGTCCAGCACCCGGCGGCCGTCGTAGAGCTTGTAAACATCCTCGATGTGAATCTTGGGCTCGCCGTTCACCTGCCCTCCTCCGCCGCCTCGCCGTACCAGGGGAACAGCAGGCCGTTCAGCCGCCGCAGCGCGAAATCGAAACTGAACCCCAGCAGGGTGATCCAGGCCACATAAGGGATGATCACATCCATGGCCAGATAGCGGCGCACCAGGAAGATGCGGTAGCCCAGACCTTCGGTGGCGGCGATGGCCTCCGCGGCGATGAGGAACAGCCAGGCCCCGCCCAAAACCAGGCGCAGCGAGTCGATGGCGCGCGGCAGAATCTGCGGCAGGACGATACGGTAGGCCAGCATGGTGGCCGAAGCCCCCAGGGTGAGCGACTTCACGATCTGCTCGCCGGGAATGTCGCGCACCGCGTGGGTGATGTCGCGAGTCAGGATCGGAAAGGTGCCGATGAAAATCAGCGCGATCTTCGCCCCCTCGTCCACCCCCAGGGTGATGAACAGGATCGGCAGGATGGCCAGCGGCGGAATCATCGACACCACCACCAGGAACCCCGACAGCAGCGCCCGCACGCCCGGAAACAGGCCGATGTTCAAGCCCGCCAGCAGCGCGCAGATCAGCGCCAACCCCACCCCGGCGCCGAGCCGGGAAAGACTGGCCAGCGTATCGTGCCAGAACAGAATTTGCCCCGTGCGCTTGTCGGCCGTGAAGGCGATCTGATGGATGGCTTCCAGCATTTGTCCCAGGCCGGGCAGCAGCTTGTCGTCCGGGTTGGCGGCGTGGCGCGCGTCGGATGCCGCCCAGTAGACCAGGATCAGCAGAATGAAAGGCAGCGCAGCCAGAAAATACCGCAACCCGCGCGGCGGGTCGGCGTGAAGCCCCCAGAATTTGGGCGAGCGCACAGATCCTCCTTATTCCTTATTGTTGTGCCGGAATAACAATAACGCATTTTCCGGCGGGCGGTTTGAGGTTGCCCATGACAGTCAACGGACAAGGCTGGGGCACCCGAAGGACTCCCTGCCCCGGCTTTGGCCAGAAACCGATTCTTTTGCTAGAATTCGCGTTCCCGTCCCCATCGTCTAGCGGTCCAGGACTCCGCCCTCTCACGGCGGCAACAGGGGTTCGAAACCCCTTGGGGACGCCAATCAGGAATGAAACTGGGCACCGTTGCGGTGCCCTTTTTCGTTTCCGGCCCCGACTGGTTCACGGCATCGGCGTTTGCCGCATAACTGCCTTTGATCGTGGCACATTTGCCCTCGATACGGATTTCTTCCCCCAGCAAGCGCAGACCAGCCTTCCCGAAGCCGCTGCCCCGGTTCGGCCGATGGGCGTGTGACCCATGGGCGAAGGCTTTCACCTGTTTCGCCTTGATCCGCCCCGAGGGCTGCGCCTGTCTGGGGCGCGGGGTGGACTGGCGAGTTCTCTGTGGATTATTACTTGTACGCTAAGACTTACAAGTCTTTCAGCTAAGGACTACAGACCGACGTCAAATCGCGGAGTCTGCTTTGCACTGCAACCAGTCCACAATCTGGCGAGCATCCATAGCCCCCGTGTTACGCGAACGGGCGGCCGTGTTTGGGGCAAGGTTAAGCCGAATTTTTCATCCGAGTTGCTGGAAGAACCATGGAAAACTGCCGGTTATCCATCCGCGTACCCGCTTATGCGGCCTATGAGGCTTGTTTACACAGTAAGAACGGCATTTCACGTTAACTGCCACGCACTGATATGCAACAGATTTGCAGCGTTACAGCGTTCTAAAATCTGAACCGAATCTTGCTGCCCCCCCCCGGTACGATCCACAACGGAAAAACGATCATGAGCAACGGATTTCTTCTAGTCTTCGTCGCAATCGCCGCGCAACTCGCGGTACTGCTGTACATGCAAGTGCAGCAGTACCGCCAGAAGGCTCATCAGGACCAGCTTGCCGATGCACTGCGCGGCACACGTTTCTGGCGCATCCTTGTCGCCCGTCCGGAGCATCTGGAGAAGGTCTGGAAGCTCCATCCCGCGCAAGCCCGCGGCGTGCTCATCGATGAGGGCGAGCAACTACGCATCCAGGGCCGCTGGCAGAAGACGGGCGAGGCGTTCGACACCGTGGTGCCCAAGGATGCTGCCGGCATCATTTGGCGTGGAAACCCGTCGATCGGTGCCAACAACCTGTATTGGGCCGCATTGAACACGCCCATAGGCGACCTGCTGTTTGCAGCGGACACCGGTATGGTGGTGCTGGGATCGCGCGAGGCTCTGGCGGACATCTTCCGCTCGGTCTTTCCAAGCCACCCGCTCGCGACCGCCGCCCAACACGATTTCGCGCTGGAAAAGAACCCGCGTTCGCTAGCCGCGATGTTCGCGTTGTTCGGCCTGGGACTGTTCGCGCTGATTGATACCTACGTGATCTCGCGGTACGAGTTGATCTAAGCGCAGCTACTGCAGTTGCTGACTAACCCGCTGCTCTTGCCGGCCGCTATGGCCGGCTTGTTCGGCATCGGATGGCTGGCTTACCGGGGCCTGCTCGCCGGCCAGGTGCCGTCGCGGGAAGCGCTGGCGTTGAGCGGGCTGGTTGCCATCGCATGCGCGGCGGCTGCCTTGCCTTTGCTCAAGCGCGTCGACCAGGCACTGGCTGAAATGCCGGCGCAGGACTATCGCTACCGCGTAGTCGACACCGTAGTGCATCTCGAGCCGACTGACACGCGCTTGGGCCTACCCAGGATACGCTTTATCAAGGCGAAGGAATTCTGGGTCCAGTATCCGGTGGGAAGCGAGGTCACGATCCCGCTGCTGCGCGGCCCGATTGGTCTCTGGCAACTCGATCATGAACGCTTTGACCCCCCGGTGGTAGCGTTCTATGAACGCCAGGAGGCGGAGTCCAAGCGCTGAAACCAATGTCGTAGCCACGTTGAGCGCGATCCGCCTCTGCTGGGTGCTTGGCTGTCCGATCTACGCGGTTTGCCTCATGGGCTTGCCGGATCCCAAATCAGGCGGGCGATGTCCGCCGAATCGACGTTTTTGTCGACGGGACAGCAAGGGCAATCTTTCCGGTTGGGACGATTGGGACACGCGCTGCACTGGCGGATCAGGCCCTCCGCCCGTTCGGCATCGCGCTCCAGCGCTTCCAACTCTTGCGCCGCCGATCCAATCCAGGCCCGTAACTCGCCGATCAGCGGCAGCACCCGGTCAACGGCTTCCGCACCCGACCGGCATTGCTCCCGTGTCTGGGCCAGCCGTTGCAAAGTGCCCAGATCCAGGCCCAGGCGCGCCAGCCGCAGGACCACGGCCAGGCGCTTGACGTCTTTCTTGCGGTAAAGCCGAGTACCCCCAGCGGTTCTTTCGGGCACGATCAGGCCCAATTCTTCATACAGGCGGATGGTGCGTGGCGTAGTGGCCAGTTCCCCAGCCAATTCACCGATCTTGAGCACGTCGCGCAGGTGGCGAGAAGGTAGACGCATGGTTGCCGTCACTCTATATATGACGTTTACGTTAAATTGTGTTGACCGGGTTCGGCAGTCGCTTTATAAGGTGCCTGTCACGACTTACGTGGTCCCATGCCTTGTCGGAGAACAGCTATGACGATACCCACCGAACCCATCGGCAGCATACCCCGCCCGCCGGAACTTCTCGCTATCCAGCGCGATTTTCGCAGCGGCCGGGCGACTTGCGAACAAGTCGCCGCGGCCGCCGAATCGGCCTTGCGCGACACCGTCCGCCGCTTCGAGGACACCGGCTCGCCGG
>DATDOO010000379.1:0-3881 GCA_035293245.1 Methylococcaceae bacterium | reverse complement strand
CTTCAAGGTCGGCGTGGACGTGGTGATCGAGGACTACGTGCACACCGAGTGGCTCAAGGTCGGCGCGCTGGCCGTCACGACCTTCGCGGTGGTGCTGACCGGGGCGCTGTCCGCCTTCGCGGTCCTCAAGCTGGCGCTGTGACTTGGTGAACGACGCCTACCCGATCAGCGACCACTATTACGACGCGGTGGTGGTGGGCGCCGGCGGCGCCGGGCTGCGCGCCGCCTATGGCCTGGCGGAAGCAGGCCTGCGCACCGCCTCCATCACCAAGGTGTTCCCTACCCGCAGCCACACCGTGGCCGCCCAGGGCGGCATCAGCGCCGCGCTGGGCAATATGGGCGAGGACAGTTGGCGCTGGCATATGTACGACACGGTGAAAGGCTCGGACTGGCTGGGCGACCAGGACGCCATCGAATACATGTGCCGCGAGGCGATTCCGGCGGTGACCGAACTGGAGCACTACGGCGTGCCGTTCTCGCGCACCGAGGACGGCAAAATCTACCAGCGGCCTTTCGGCGGCATGACCACCCATTTCGGCGAGGGCCAGGCGCTGCGCACCTGCGCCGCGGCGGACCACACCGGCCACGCCATCCTGCACACGCTTTACCAGCAGTGCCTGAAACACGAAGCGGAGTTTTTCATCGAGTACATCGTGCTCGACCTCATCATGCAGGACGGCGAATGCCGCGGCGTCGTCGCCTGGAGGCTGGAGGACGGCACCCTGCACCTGTTCCGCGCCCACATGACTGTGCTGGCGACCGGCGGTTACGGGCGGACGTATTTTTCCTGCACCTCGGCGCACACCGTCACCGGCGACGGCAGCGCCATGGCCCTGCGCGCCGGACTGCCGTTGCAGGACATGGAGTTCGTGCAGTTCCACCCCACCGGCATATACGGCGCCGGCTGCCTGATCACCGAAGGGGTGCGGGGGGAGGGCGGCTATCTCACCAATTCGACGGGCGAGCGCTTCATGGAGCGCTACGCGCCCCACGCCAAGGATCTGGCTTCGCGCGACGTGGTCAGCCGCGCCATCACCATCGAGGTGCATGAGGGGCGCGGCGTCGGTCCCGAGAAGGACCACGCCTGGCTGCACCTGGAGCACCTGCCGCCGGAGGTGATACACGAACGCCTGCCCGGCATCGCCGAGACCGCGCGCATATTCGGCGGCGTGGATGTGACCAAGCAGCCGATTCCGGTCATTCCCACCGTGCACTACAACATGGGCGGCATTCCCACCAATTACCGCGCCGAGGTGGTGACGCTGCGCGACGGCGATCCCGAGGCCGTGGTGCCGGGGCTGATGGCCATCGGCGAGGCGGCCTGCGTGTCGGTGCACGGCGCCAACCGGCTCGGTTCCAATTCGCTGCTCGACCTGGTGGTATTCGGCCGCGCGGCCGCCCTGCGCTGCGCCGAACTGGTCAAGCCGCGCCAGATGCACAAAACCATCGCCCGCGACGCAGCCGACGCTTCCCTGGCGCGCTTCGACCGCCTGCGCCACGCCAACGGCAGCCTGCCGACGGCGGACATCCGCTTAGGCATGCAGAAGGCCATGCAGTCCCACGCCGGCGTGTTCCGCACCGGCGCGCGTCTGGCTGAAGGCATCACCCGCATGGAGGAGGTCTGCGCTTCATTCCGCGACGTGCGCGTCAGCGACCGCTCACTGATCTGGAACACCGACCTCGTCGAGACCCTGGAGCTGGAAAACCTGCTCGCCCAGGCGCTGGTGACCATCCGCGCCGCCCACAACCGCACCGAGAGCCGTGGCGCCCACGCCCGCGAAGATTACCCAGGCCGCGACGACGACAACTGGCTCAAGCACACCTTGATCTGGCTGGACGGCGAGGGGCGGAGCCGCATCGACTACCGTCCGGTGCACCTCTACACTCTGACCAATTACGTGGACGTCATCCCACCCAAGCCGAGGGTCTATTGATGACAAATTTGCAGGAGAGCAAATTTGCACGGCGAAGCCGCCCGCAGGGAGGTGCGGCATGAACGCCGTGTTGAAGCCGTCCGGGGCAGCGGACCTCTACCAGCAACTCATCGACCTGCCGGAAAACCTGACCGGGGAAATCATCGGCGGGCAGCTTTACGCCCAGCCCGGGCCGTCGGGCCGGCATGGTTGGGCACACTCCGCGCTGGGGTTCCGTCTGGGTCCGCCTTTTTCCTTCGGTTCCGACGGACCCGGCGGCTGGTGGATCATTGACGAGCCGGAAATCCATTTCGTCCGCGATGAAGTCGTCGCTGTCCCGGACATCGCCGCCTGGCGGCGGGAGCGCATGCCGCACATACCCGACGACCATCGTTTTGAAATCGTCCCCGACTGGGTGTGCGAAATCCTCTCGCCGTCCACGGCCAAAAAAGACCGGGTGCTGAAATTGCCGCTTTACGCCCGCTACGGCGTGGCCAACTGCTGGCTCATAGACCCCTTGGCCCGCACCCTGGAAGTCCTGGATCTGCACGAGGCCCGCTGGACGTTCACCGCCGGTTTCAAGGACGACGATGCGGTGCGTGCCGTCCCGTTCGACGCCATCGAATTCAAACTTTCCGATTTGTGGGGGGAGTGATGGTCGATCTCAGCCTAGGGGACAATTCCCGGCCGGTTCCCGGCAAAACCTGGCCCGCACCGCCCGGTGCCACCCGCGTGAAGCGTTTCGAGGTGTACCGCTGGAATCCGGACGAGGGCGGCAACCCCCGCGTGGACGTGTTCGAGATCGATCTCGACAAGTGCGGGCCGATGGTGCTGGACGCCCTGCTCAAGATCAAGAACGAATACGATCCGACCCTGGCCTTGCGCCGTTCCTGCCGGGAAGGTGTGTGCGGTTCCTGCGCCATGAACATTGACGGCGGCAACAGCCTGGCGTGTACCTCCGCCATTCCGGAAGGCGACGAGCCGGTCCGGGTCTATCCGTTGCCGCACCAGCCGGTGGTCAAAGACCTGGTGCCGGACATGACCCATTTCTTCGCCCAGTACGCCTCCATCAAGCCGTGGATCATGACCCAGACGCCGCCGCCGGCCGACCACGAGCGGCCGCAGAGCAAGGAGGAGCGCGCTTTGCTCGACGGCCTGTATGAATGCATCCTGTGCGCCTGCTGTTCCACCGCCTGCCCCAGCTACTGGTGGAACGGCGACCGTTTCCTGGGGCCCGCGGTGCTGCTGCAAGCCTACCGCTGGATCGCCGACAGCCGCGACGAATTCACCGGCGAGCGCCTCGACGAGCTGGAAGACCCGTTCAAGCTGTTCCGCTGCCATACGATCATGAACTGCACCCAGACCTGCCCGAAAGGGCTCAACCCGGCCCAGGCCATCGCCGAGATCAAGAAGCTCCTGGTGGAACGGCAATAGCCGTGTCGGAGCAAGGCAGGCTGCGCTGGCGCTGCCGGCGGGGGACGAAGGAGCTCGACGGTCTGCTGGCGGCCTATCTCGACCGGGATTACCTTGCCGCCTCCTCCGAAGAACGTGCCGCTTTCGAGCGTCTGCTCGACTGGCCCGACGACGCGTTGCTGCGCGTCCTGCTGAATATGGAAACGCCCGCCGAAAAGGACATCGCCGCTCTTGTCGCCACCCTCCGCGCCACTTTCCATCGTTCTTGAGCCCTCCCGGCGGCTGAGGGGCTTCCTGATCGCCCTGCACGGCCTGGCCACCCTCGCCGCGCTGGTCAACGGCCTGCCGCTCTGGGGGAAAATCGCCGCCCTGGCCCTCGTGGCCTGCAGCGCCCGGCATCATCTCCGCAACGCTGCGCATTTGCCCATCGTTTCTCTGCATGCGGATGCGGAGCAGAACTGGCGGCTCGGTTTGGCGTCCGGGCGTGAAATGGAAGCGCGCCTCCTGCCCGGCACGGTCGTCAGCCGCTGGCTGATCGTTCTCCACCTCCGCGAC
>DATDOO010000378.1:0-2208 GCA_035293245.1 Methylococcaceae bacterium | reverse complement strand
GCGTCTTTTTCTGCAACCGCAGGTGGAGTTACCGGGAGGCCGCCGCATGCCGCTCGACGATGCACTGGGACGCGGGTTCCGCCTGCTGGTGTTCGGACGGCTGCCGGGCGACCCGCTGCCCGGGGTCCGGCTCCCGCACGCCCTCGGCGCGGAGCGCTTTTTCATCGTGCCCCAGGACTACAACTTCCCCCACCCCCTGCCCGCCGGGAGCGAGCGCACCATGCTGCGCGACTGCACGGGCGGAATCGAGACCGTGCTGCAACCCTTTGCGCCCTGCGCGGTCCTGTTGCGTCCGGACCGGTACGTCGCCGCCGTCATACCGCTTTCGCGTCCGGAAGCTGCATGCCGCAGCCTGGCCGGGCTTGTCGATGCCACCCGCCGGCCCGGGAAATAGGCGGGTGACTCGACCGCAGGTGCTTATTTGCCCAAGTCTGTATAAAATCAGCACCTGGATTGCAAATTAGATAAGAGGAGGAACCATGGAACTCAAAACAACGACGTGGCTCGCCGCCGTCGCGCTTGCCGCCGTTTCAGGGCTCGCCGCGGCACAGACGGTGAAAATCGGCATTATCACCACGTATTCCGGCCCGGGTTCGGCCCAGGGCGACCAGCTCGACAAGGGCATCAAACTCTACCTCAAACTGAACGGCAGCAAGCTCCCGCCCGGCGTCAAAGTAGAACCCATTTATCGCGATGACACGGGAGCCAATGCCGATGCAGCCAAGCGGCTGGCGCAGGAGCTGATCGCGCGCGACAAGGTCCAGTTCCTGACCGGCGTGGTGTGGACGCCCAATGCTGCGGCAATCGCGCCGCTTACCGCCGAAGCCAAGGTACCGTTTGTTTCCGCGAATGCCGCCGGGGTGGCGATTCCGCGCATCTCGCCCTACTTTGCAAGGGTGTCGTTCACGCTCTGGCAATCCTCGTATCCACTGGGACAGTGGGCGGCGAAGAAGTTCAAGCGCGCCTACACGGTGGTCAGTGACTTTTCCCCCGGCCACGAAGCCGAGGAAGCCTTCACCAAGGGCTTCAAGGACGCGGGCGGCGAGATCGTCGGCAGCGCGCGCGTCCCGATGACGGCCACGGACTTCATCCCGTACATGCAACGCGTCAAGGACGCCAAGCCGGATGCCATATTCGCGTTCAACCCCGCCGGCAAGCAGGCGACCGCCCAGATGAAGGCTTACGGCGATCTCGACCTGGCCAAGGCCGGCATCAAGTACATCGGCACCGGTGACATCACCACCGACGAGGAACTGCAGAACATGGGCGATGTGGCACTGGGGGTCATGACCGTGCATCATTACTCGGCGGCCGCAAACCGCCCGGCCAACAAGGCGTTCGTTGCGGCTTACAAGAAGGAGTACGGCGAGAAGCTGAATCCCGGCTTCATGGTCCTGGGCGCCTGGGACGCGATGGACATGATATTCCATGCGATCCGCGAGCAGAAGGGCAAGATCGATCCGGACAAGACCATGCAGATTTTCCGCAACTACAAGAACCCGAACAGCCCGCGCGGCCCGATCCAGATCGACCCCAATACCCGCGACATCATACAGAACGAATACCTCCGCGAGGTCCGCAAGATCGGCGGCCAGCTCGCCAACGTCGAGTTGGAAACGCTCGCCACGCAACTCAAGGACCCCTGGAAGGAGTTCAACAAGCCGAAGTAACCGGGAATAAGGCCCCCGCGACACGGCGTGCCGCGGGGGCTTTTGTTTGTCCGGAACCGGAATTGGGTACATGCAGGACTTCCTAGCGTCGCTGGTGAGCGTCGCCTTCCACGGCCTTGCCTACGGCATGATCCTGTATGTGATCTCGGTCGGCCTGTCGGTGACGATGGGCCTGATGGGCTTCATCAACCTGGCGCACGGCGTGTTTGCCATGGCGGGGGGCTTCATCCTGTCCACGGCGATGGCGCGCTTCGGCGTGCCGTTCCCGCTGGCGCTGGTTGCCGCCTTTGTTCTTGTTTCTCTGGGAAGTATTTTCCTGGAAAAAACCCTCTACTCGCGCCTTTATGCGAGAGGGGAGCTGTCGCAGGTGCTGTTCTGCATCGGCCTGATCCTCGTGTCGATGGCGGTGGCGCGGCTGATCTACGGCAATCTCGCCGCGCCGGTGTTCCTGCCCGACTACCTGCGCGGCCAGGTGCAGGTATTGGGGCGGGATTTTCCGACCTACAGGGTCTATTTGATTTTCTTCAGTTCAATAATT
>DATDOO010000377.1:0-5220 GCA_035293245.1 Methylococcaceae bacterium | reverse complement strand
GCAAGGTGGTGTTCTCCGGGGTCGGCAAGCGCGAGGACGAACTGCGCCGCGCCCTGCAGGCGGGCATCCGCTGTTTCAACGTGGAGGTGGAGGAAGAACTGGAACGCCTCGACCGGCTGGCCGGGGAGCTGGGCAAAAAGGCGCCCGTGTCCCTGCGCATCAATCCCGACGTGGATGCGCAAACCCATCCCTACATCGCCACCGGCCTGAAGGAAAACAAGTTCGGCATCGACATAACCGCCGCGCTTCGGGTCTATAGGCGCGCCGCGCGCCTGCCCAACCTGGAAATCGCCGGCATCGACTGCCACATCGGTTCGCAACTGACCCGCACCGCGCCGTTTCTCGACGCCCTGGACCGCGTCCTGGCGCTGGCGGACGAGCTGAAGCGCGACGGCATCGCCGTCCGCCATCTCGACCTGGGCGGGGGGCTGGGCATCCGCTACCGCGACGAGACTCCGCCCGAACCGGCGGAGTACATCGCCGCCTTGCTGGAGCGGTTGCGAGGCGTGGAATACGAAATCCTCCTCGAACCCGGCCGGGCCATCGTCGGCAACGCCGGCGTGCTGCTGACGCGGGTCGAATACCTCAAGCATGGCCCGCACAAGAGCTTCGCCATCGTGGACGCGGCCATGAACGACCTGATGCGCCCCGCTTTATACGGCGCCTGGCAGGACATCGTTCCGCTGAACGAAGCCTCCCCGGAAGCGGAACGGATTTACGACGTGGTCGGTCCGGTGTGTGAGACCGGGGATTTTCTCGGCCGGGAGCGCCCCCTGAGCGTCGCATCCGGCGACCTGCTGGCGGTGAAATCGGCGGGCGCTTATGGTTTCAGCATGAGTTCCAACTACAACAGCCGGCCGCGCGCCGCCGAGGTGCTGGTGGACGGCAGCCGCGTACACCTGATCCGTGAACGGGAATCCCTCGCCGACCTGTGGCGCGGCGAGCGGCCGGCCGAGTTGTAAGATGCTGGCTTTCACCAAAATGCACGGCCTGGGCAACGACTTCATGGTCGTCGATGCCGTGAGGCAGCGGTTCGAACCGACCCCGGAAATCATCCGCCGTTGGGCGGACCGGCATTTCGGCGTCGGCTTCGACCAGTTGCTGCTGGTGGAGCCGCCCATCAAGCCGGGCGCGGATTTTCACTATCGCATCTTCAACGCCGACGGCGGCGAGGTGGCCCAGTGCGGCAACGGCGCGCGCTGCTTCGCGCGCTTCGTCCGCGACCAGGGCCTGATCGGGCGCGATACCGTCGTGGTGGACACGCGCGCCGGCCGGATGACGCTTCAATTGGAAGCGGACGGCGCGGTGACGGTGGACATGGGACCGCCGCGCCACGCACCCGCCGAAATTCCTTTGCGCGTGGCCCACGAGGCGCCGGAATACGCCGTCAGCCTGGCCGGCCGCGAATGGCATTTCGGCGCGCTGAGCGTGGGCAATCCGCACGCCGTGCTGCGCGTGGACAACGTGGACACCGCGCCGGTCGCTACCCTCGGCCCGGCGCTGGAAGCCCATCCCCTGTTTCCCGAGCGGGTCAACGTCGGCTTCATGGAAGTGGTGGACCGGGGCTACATCCGCCTGCGGGTTTTCGAGCGCGGCAGCGGGGAGACGCTGGCCTGCGGCAGCGGCGCTTGCGCCGCCGCGGTGTCGGGCATGGAGCGCGGCTGGCTGGACAGCCCGGTCGCCGTGGATCTGCCCGGTGGCCGGCTGCACATCGCCTGGGCCGGACGCGGCCAGGCGGTGCGGATGACGGGGCCGGCGGTCACGGTTTTCGAAGGGCGAATCGGAACGTGAGTCCCTCGCAACCCGTCGTAGCGAAACCCCCCGCGGCGCGCAAACCGAAGAAGCCGGCGCTGCCCGACGCGCAGGGCGTCGTCGCCTGGCTCAGGCTGCACCCGGATTTCTTCGCCGATCATCTCGAATTGCTGGAAAGGCTGCACGTGCCGCACCCCTGCGGGGAGGCGGTGTCGCTGGTGCAAATCCGCATGGATCTCCAGAGGGAAAAAATCCGCGCCTTGCAGGAACAGCTCGACGAACTGCTGGACATCGCCCGCGACAACGATGCGCTCATGCTGCGCCTGAACCGGCTGATCCTGAACCTGCTGGCCGCCGCTACGCCGCAAGCCGCGCTGAACCACCTGGGCGATACGCTGAGCAAGGGCTTCGAGGCCGACCTGATCGCCCTGCGCCTGAATGCGGCGGTGGCAGACGTGCCTTTTGCCGCCGAACTTACCGCCGAACAGGATGTTCTCTTCGAGACGCTGCTTGCCGGCGGACAGCCCAAGTGCGGAGTCGTGGCGGAAGCGCAACGGCGCGCGCTGTTCGGCGCCGAGGCGGCACAGGCGCTGTCCTGCGCCCTGGTGCCGCTCCGCCACGGCGCGCTACGCGGGATTCTGGCCATCGGCAGCCGCGAGCCGCGCCGCTTCCATCCGGGCATGGGGTATCAGTTCCTGCAACAACTGGGCGAAGTGGTGGCGGTGCGCCTGGACGCGCTGTTGAACCCGGCGCAGGACTAAAGAATGGAAGAGGAAGCGCACCGCCAACTGGACGACTTCCTCCGCCGGCTGCGGGACGAGCGGCGCGCCTCGAACCACACCGTAGTCAGTTATCGCCGCGACCTGGAACGTTGGTTCGCCTTCTGCGTCGCCCAGGGACTGAACACCTGGAGCGCAGTCCGACCCCAACAGGTCCGCGCCTACGTCGCCGAACGGCACCGCGCCGGTCTTTCCAGCCGTTCGCTGGCGCGGGTTCTCTCCGCCTTGCGCGGTTTCCACGCCGATTTGGTCAAGCGCGGCCTGACCGCGGACAATCCGGCGCGCGGCGTGCGGGCGCCCAAGGCGCCCAAGGCGTTGCCGCGCGTTCTGGATGTGGATCAGATCGCCAGCCTCCTGGATACGCCCGCGGAGCAGGCGCTGGATGTCCGCGACCTGGCCATGTGGGAGCTGTTCTACTCGTCCGGCTTGCGGCTGAGCGAGTTGGTCGGGCTGGACCGGCACGATATCGACCTGCGCGAACGCCTGGCACGGGTGCGGCACGGCAAGGGCGGCAAGGATCGCGTCCTGCCCATCGGCCGGAAAGCCTGCGCGGCCCTCGAGCGCTGGCTGGACGAGCGCGCCGTCCGGGCCGCGCCGGAAGAGGCCGCGCTGTTCGTCGGCAGCCGGGGCCGAAGGCTGAGCCCGCGCGCGGTGCAGTTGCGCCTGGAGCAATGGCGCAAGCGGCGCGCCTTCGACCAGCGGCTGCATCCGCATCTCTTACGCCACTCCTTCGCCAGCCACCTGCTGGAAGGCAGCGGCGATTTGCGCGCGGTGCAGGAACTCCTGGGCCACAGCCAGATCTCCACCACGCAAATCTACACCCACCTCGATTTCCAGCGCCTGGCGGCGGTGTACGATCAGGCCCATCCGCGCGCGCGCAAGAAACAGGAAACCTGAGCGGCGGCGAAATCTTCTTCCTTCTTCGGCCGGGAATCCGTTCTATACTTCAATCACTTTCGCCCGCGCGAGCCCAGCGAAATTTCTGACAAACGACACCTGCGATGGAAATACTGAACCGTTTTTTTTCACGGAAAGAGGAGAACCCGACCGCGCCGGAAAGCGCAGTCCCCGCCGGCGAAGGCATGCCTGTCACGCTGGACCAGCTCAAACAGCTCATCCCCATCCGCAATATGGACGAGGAAGACCTGATGACGTTCGCCACGGAGCGGCGCGCGGAATTCCTGCCCGCCGGCTCCGTGCTGTTCGAGCCGGGTTCCCACGACGATTCCGTGGTGTATCTGCTGCACGGTACGGTGGAACTCAGCGTCGACAAGACCGGAGCCATGGAAGTCGAAGCCGGAACCGCCAAGGCTCGCTTCCCCCTGTGCTGCGCCACGCCGCAGAACATCACCGCCCGCGCCAAGACCGACGTGCACGTGCTGCGCGTCTCCTGCAAGGTCATGAACGTCGGCGCGTCGCGGGGGGAGACCTCCATTCCGACCATCGACACCCAGTACCTCCCGCCCCGTTCGAGAAACAGCAATCTGGTCAACGCTTTCATCCAGGCGCTGGAGGACGAGGACATCCAGTTGCCGGTGCTGCCCTCCGTGGCGCTGAAACTGCGCAAGGCCATCGAGAAGGACGTGGGCACAGCGGAAGCGGCCGGCATCATTCAGCTCGACCCCGCCATCGCCGCGCGCATCGTCCAGATCGCCAACAGCCCGCTCTACCTGCCTGCCCGGCCGATCACCACCTGCCGCGACGCGGTGACCCGCCTCGGACTGGCGGCAACCCGCAACCTGGTGATCAGCCTGACCGTCAAGCAGATATTCCGCGGCACCGAGCCCTTCATCAAGCAGACGCTTCACGACACCTGGAAACGCAGCGTGCATCTGTCGAGCATGTGCTACGTGCTCGCAGCCGAGAACCGCGGGGTCAATCCCGAGGAAGCCTTGCTGGCGGGGCTGGTGTGCGATATCGGTGTCGTGCCTTTTCTGGTTTTCGCCGAAAGCTTCCCCGTCGCCCGAATCGATCCGGAGGAAATCGCCGAAGCCCTTCCCTACCTGAGCGGTCCCACCGGTGCTCGGGTGCTGGATAAATGGGACTTTCCCCCCAAGCTCATGGAAATCCCCCTCCTGGCTGAGGACTGGTTCCACGACAGCGGGGAGCATCTGCAATTGAGCGACATCGTCATGCTCTCCCGCCTGCACAGCTACATCGGCACGCCGAAAATGACCGAACTGCCCCCGTTCAGCGCCATCCCCGCCGCCCGCAAGCTCAAGGACAACGCGCTCTCCCCGGAGCACTCCCTGCGTGCGCTGCACCAGGCGAGGGAGAAAATTGCCGCCACGATGAAGTTGTTCGATTGATACAGTTTTTTCAGATTCAGCACCCTCGCTCTTTTCGCTAACAAAAGTACCTCGTCGTGCGGGGGCGACAAACCGGGAGGATTGCCGGTTTGCGTTCCTTTCTTTTGCGCGGCCAAAAGAAGGGAACCCAAGACAAATCTGCCGGGAGCAGATTTGGACGCCGAAGGCGCGCGAAGCGCGAGCGCCTGGATGGCGCGGGTCAGCAGGCCGCCCGAATCCGGCAAAGTAGGGTTAATCTTGGCTATGTCTGCATTAACAGTTGAAAATGCTTTTCCAGGCCAAGGGCGGCCTGGAGGCCACCCAGCGGGGAGTTCCGTTCGCCGCAACGTTCCAGCCACCTGCGCCAGCCCAGATAATTTTCCAGGTACTTGGTGGCCACC
>DATDOO010000376.1:0-17246 GCA_035293245.1 Methylococcaceae bacterium | reverse complement strand
AATAATACGAAATGTCCTAGCGTTAGCCAACCGCGGAACGTCAACCAAACACGGCTGTTCGTAAGCCAAATCAGAAAATTAGTACCTTCGTACAATAGTAAAACACCCCCGCCCCGACTACCTTACGCTTCAAGAAACCCTCTTCGGCATGTTCGAAGGGGTTTCGGAGCGCAAAGAAGCAATGCCGCAGAACCACCCCCTCTTCCCGTCGGGAGAGGTTGGGGCGAGGGCCGAAGCCGTTAGGAGGCTTTGATCAAGTTCCCTCTCCCCCTGGGAGAGGGTGAGGGGCCAACGTATAAAAAACGTCCCTCGCCCAGGCTCTCCCGAAGGGGATGGAGAAAAAAGGGAAGCGAGTCCTTAACCTAACGGAATTGGGGCGAAAGCGACTACGCCAGCGGCATTCCTTCTTTGCACTCGGCAACGGTTTAACCAGTTCGTTTTTAATCCTTCACATTCAACCAGGTACGGAGACACGACCATGGCCACTTCAATCGGAATTGTAAAAGTACTTACCGGCGCTGTCATCGCCATCGCGGAAGACGGTTCGCGCCGCGAACTGCATCTCGGCGACAAGGTGTACGAAAACGAAACCATCTCCACCATCAACGGCAGCGTCATCGCCATTCAGCTCAATGACGGCAGCATGATGGACATCGGGCGCAATTCCCAGATCACCCTGAACAAGGAGGCCCTGGAACATGAAGCGCCCCATGCGCCGGCCGCTCCCGCCGAAGGCCAGCCCGCCCAGCAACCGGCCCTGACCGCCGAGGAAATCCAGAAAATGATCCTCGCCGGCGCCGACCCGACCAAAATCGCGGAAGCCACCGCCGCCGGCGGCGCACCCGCAGCCGGAGCCACGGGTGGCGATGGCACGGAAGGCGGCCACAGCTTTGTCGTTGTCGATTACACCGGCCCCGCCACTACGCCGGACAGCGGTTATGACACCGATACTACGCCTATCGCATTCTCGCCCCAGGAAGGACAGTTTTTGTTGCAGGGGGAGACAGGCCCAGAGCCAACCGTTTCCGTATCGGTTTCAGTAGATGTTGAGATTGGTGTGGGGCAACCGGGGGACGGAGGAGTTATTTTAATCCCGGGCGATACGACGATCCCGACCGCGTTGGTATCCGCTATTGATATCCCTGAAGGGACAAGTGTTACCGAGGGTGGCTACGGCATGCACCCGGTCACTTTCCTCATCACCCTGGATCAGGTGGCTACTGCACCGGTTACGATCACGTATACGATCTCCCCAGGTACAGCAAATAATCCTGAAGATTTTACGGATGGTGCATTGACGGGCACCGTTACGATACCTGTTGGCTATATAGGTTTTACGGTTACCGAATTTATCGTGGAAGACATTCTGGTTGAAGGAAATGAATCTTTCACTATCACGCTTAGCAATGTGATCGGCGCAACGCTGGGCAACGACACAGCCACAGTGACGATTGTTGACGATGACTATGCGCCGGATGCCGTGGACGATACCAACTGGGTGCAAGAAGATAGCTTCGGGATTGATACGGAGCAGAGTTTTGATAATGGTCACCTGACCGCTTCCGGTAACGTTCTTCAGACCATCCCGCATCCCCATCCCGATGATCCAAGTTCGACGTTGAGTTTCTCAGATCAAGCGGATGTGGACGACAATCCTCTGGCAGTTTCCTGGGGTGCCGAGACTCCGGCATATGGTTCCATCCAAAAGAACTCGGACGGCAGTTACACCTACACGTTGGACAATAGCCTGCCTGCGGTGCAAACCCTGTCGGAGGGTCAGACCCTGACCGAGACCTTTACCTACACGGTGACGGATGGTGTCAACGCGCCTGACACGGCGACGTTGACGATTACCATTTTTGGCACGGACGACGGCGTGACCATTACGGGCATTGGCAATGCGGCGGGCGATGAGACTGTTCTGGAAAATGACCTCTTGACGGGCAGCAGCCCGGATGTGGGGGCGCTGACGCAGACGGGCACGTTCGTGATCACCGCGCTGGACGGCATCGACAGCGTACAGGTAGGCACCACGACGCTGAGCCTGGCCCAGTTGCAGAATCTGGGCACCAGCAACGCCGTCATCGACACCCCGTACGGCGCGCTGACGCTGACCGGTTACAGCGGCACGGCGCAAGGCGGCACGGTGAGCTACAGCTACACGCTGGACACCACGGTGGACAACGACAGCCAGGCAGGCGCGACGGGTACGAACTTCATCGAGACGCTGGGCGTGACGGTAACGGACGAAGACGGCGATGCGGCCAACTCCACGCTCAACATCAACATCGTGGACGACGTCACCAACGCCGAGAACGATGTCAACAGCATTACCGAAGACGCGGTGCCGAACAGCATCACGGCCAACGTGCTGACGAACGACACCCCGACGGGTGCCGACACCCCGATCAGCTTGGTCTCGTGGGGTAGCGAGACAGCTAGCTTCGGGACGATCGTCAAGAATGCCGACGGCAGTTACACCTACACGTTGGACAATAGCCTGCCTGCGGTGCAAACCCTGTCGGAGGGTCAGACCCTGACCGAGACCTTTAGCTACACCATGAAGGACGCGGACGGCGACACGGACACGGCGACGCTGACCATCACCATCAACGGCACGAACGATGCACCGACAATCAGTATCACGGGCGGTGTTCACGATGTGTATGAAGCGGGCCTTCCGTTGGGTTCGGGCATTGGCCCGATAACTACGTCAGTAACTGGGGTGTTTACTTTGGCGGACAGCGATGGATTGGACGACCTGCATTCCATCAAAGTGGGTAGCTCCACTTACACCATCGGCCAATTGAGTGCCGCGGCGGATACTGTCGCAGGTCGGCTGCTTGTGGGAGATACCGCTGAAGGTCAGCTTTATATAACCGGCTACAGCGCGGGAGTGGTGAGTTACAGATACGTGCTGGATACCGCTACGAGTCAAGTAAGCACTTCAACGAACAGCTTCAGTGTGAGCGTATCGGACGATGGTACGAACTACTCGTTGCCGGTGCTACTGAATGTCACCATTCACGATGATATCCCACAACGAGGGGATGTGAATGCCACTATAGAGAATGATGCTGGCGACAAGTTGTCCAACATCATGGTTTACGACATGGGTGCGGATGGTCTCGGTAACATTACCTTCAGCACGCCAGCCGTAACGTCAAACGGTCAAGCTATTGTCGGCGGATTGAAGTCGCACGGTGCGGTTGTCGAATATCAGGCGGTCGATTCGAACGGTGATGGATTGGGCGAGGTATATGGATTTATCGATAACGACAATAACAATGTATACAGCGACGGGGATGGCCTCGTCTTTACCTTGGCACCGACTGCGGGAAGCGGCGCGGAAGGTGGCTACACATTGACGATGAATGATGTCATCGATCTTCCTGTGGTTCGGCAGACAGTACTCTTTGATGGCATTAGTGCCGGTGGCGGTGTCAATCAATTGCCAGTCGGTACGGGGTTGTTGATCGAAGACACAAATCCGGTTGACGCTGATAAGCAGGTTAAAGCCAGCGCCGACTTTATCGGTATTGATAACAACATTCTGAATCATGGAGAAACCATCGTTTATAAGTTTGGCGATATAGCAAGTAATCCTGATGGTAGTTACAGTATTTCTAACGCAGAAGTTGTAAACGATCTTGCGTTGAAACTGTTTGATACCGGTAGTGGGGCCGACACCTTGAGTTGGGTAGCATTTAAGGATGGTGCGCAGGTTGGTACTGGTACCATGACGATCCCGGATTTCCAGAATAAGGCGTTCACAAATGAGATAAGCGGTGTTACGGAGACAGGGACAGGGCAGGTAAGTGATGGACTGATTAGTGTAACGGGGGGGTTCGATAGTATTCAAATCACCACGACTACCGGCGATCTGAAAATTGGTGGGCTTTCTTATGTTTCAATTAGTGACCCTCAAGATGTATTGATGCAATTCAATTATACCGGGGCTGATTCGGATAGCGATCCGATTAGCGGTTCGTTCGACGTAACAGTGACTGCTGGAGATAATGTTGGTGGAGAGGTAACCAATCTCATGCCAGCTCTCCAGCCGCAGGATCCAGTGTAATAACCTGCTCCGCAAGGCGGGAAAAGTGATTATTCCTGCCTTGCGGTTTGAATGCTCTGCCACTTTGTGAACAAATAATTGGCTGTAAGCGATGAGCGAATTAATACCCACCGAAAATCATTCTCAGGCGCCCAATTTATGGGAGCTGCTGAAAGACGTGCTGGACAGGGATTCCGGAGCGGAGGGGCATCTTAGCTTTGCTTTTGACCCAACGACGAGTGCTACGACGGTTCGTTTGTGGCTGGGCGATGAAGCTGATACAGCTTCGGACGTGTTTCCAGAACAAACGCTTGTGGTGGAGAACGTCAATATCGCTGGCTTGTTGCTGAACGAGAGGTCAGAGCCGCGCGTAGCGAATGATTCGGGTGGGAGTGCCGATATTTTCGTGATGAAAGCTGATGGATCTGTGGATTACGTCTCAGATGGCACCTTGGATGTTGATTCTGAAACGACTTCAGCGCTGAACCTGTTGGATTTGCTGTCGGGTGCCGGATGCGGGGATGTGGGTGGCGACGAAATCCTGAAGGGAATGGACGGGAACTCCATGTCCTATGCGCATCACGCGGGTAGCGAAGGCACGTTCGCCATGGCACAAACTGGAATTGCGGACGTGCGGGTTTTGATCGATTCCACGTTTTCCTCTTCGGTGGATTCAACGTAGTTGCGGGTCGGATTTCTTCCTTGGCAAGGAAAAGAACAAAACCGCCCGGAGCAATTCGGGCGGTTTTATTTCTGGTGCGCCCAGCATGGGCGCACTGTAAGCGTCCATCGCGACCATCTTAATTTTTGCTTTGGACGGGGAGCATGCTGAGGTTTTCCGCGACAAATCGGGACAGAATTGTTATTGGAAAAACGCTTGTGGAGCGGCTGGGAAAAGTCGATGTGTTAGACTTCCTGCATGAATTTCCACGGATCGATGTGTGCTGCCCATGAGTGTCGCGCTGAGACTTTATGAACAACTGACGGAAGCGGGCGAGGACAAAACCCGCGCTCATATTTTTGCCGAGGCTTTTGAGCAGTTGGAGGAACGCTATCCCGCGCTAAAGGAGGTGGCGACCCAAGGCAACTTGCGGGAAACCGAGTTGCGGTTGCAGAAGGAGATTGAAGGCGTCCGATTGGAAATCGGGCAAGTCCGCCTGGAGATCAAAGAAGTCGAGCTACGCTTGCGAAAAGAGATCGAGGGGGTTCGCCTGGAGATCAAGGAGGTTGAAGCGAACCTGCGGAAGGACATTGAGGGCGTTCGTCTGGAGGTCAAAGGCATGGATGTCAAAATAGCAGAAACCCGTGCGGACTTGATCCGCTGGGTGGTTGGCGTGGGGATTTTGCAAACGACGTTGATTACGGGGCTGTTGCTAAAAGTCACGCAGTTTCTTTGAGTCGTAGCTTGTCGGGGTGAGTCCGCGAACCCCAGCGATTGACTGGAACCAAACCGCCCGGAGCAATCCGGGCGGTTTTTTTCGCGCTGTCAAGCAAGGTCATTGTTCTGGTGTATGGTAGTTTATACAATACCAATATGCTGAATGTGGTGCTTGATACCAATGTTCTGGTTGCGGCGCTTAAATCGTCGAAAGGGTCATCGTTCCGATTACTTTCACTGGTTGAAGACCCGCGCATCCGTTTGCACGTTTCAACCCCTTTGGTGGTGGAATACGAGGCGATTCTCAAGCGTGAGATTGTTCACCTTGCGCCGAAGGACATTGAGGCCATCGTGGATTTCTTGTGCCTCGTCGCCGGGAAGCACGAAGTCTTTTATCTGTGGCGGCCACTGTTGCGAGACATCAAGGACGATCATGTGCTGGAGTTGGCATTCAAGGCCGAAGCAATGATCGTGACCTGGAACGTCCGGGATTTCACACCGGCCGGAAGCTTAGGCATCGAAGTCATTACGCCAAGGGATTTGTTGAACCAATTGGAGGATCGAACATGACGACATTAAGCGTCCGCCTGCCGGACTCACTGCATGAAATCGCCAGGAAAGTGGCGGAGGAAGATCACATTTCGCTCAACCAGTTCATTGCGTCCGCCGTGTCGGAAAAAGTGGCGGCGCTGACCGCCGAGAAATATCTTGAAGCACGCGCCAATCGCTCTTCGCGCCGCCGCTTCGATGAGGCTTTGGCCAAGGTACCGGCGGATGAGCCGGAGCCATTTGACCGGCTGGCGGATCCTGCTTAACGACTGACCTATAAGCGGTGGCGCGTCGAGACTGCGTAATGCGCCGTGAATAGAGCATCAATCCCGGCCGGTGGTTTGACGCTGACGACTTTTTCCCACTTCAGGCCGTTGTCGCGGTAAATCTGCTGCCAGGTCATCCGGTGCTTGCGGAAACACCCCGTAGACGTGTAAGGTGTGGATGTGTATACAGTATATACAGCCAC
Organism: Methylococcaceae bacterium; assembly: GCA_035293245.1. GTDB lineage: Bacteria > Pseudomonadota > Gammaproteobacteria > Methylococcales > Methylococcaceae > DATDOO01. Next base: position 10,793 of record DATDOO010000376.1, on the reverse strand, counting down.
AGGAGCGTCTCATGCTGACCAAAGTTTTCAAAAGTGGAAATTCGCTGGCCATTCGTATTCCTAAGGAATTGGCTATCGCCGAAGCCTCTCAGGAGGTCGATATCGAGCGCGTGGGGAATACCCTCGTGGTGCGCCCTGTGGCGCAAAAAACTTTGGCAGGTATCGGTGAGATATTTGCGATGTTCAGTCCCAATTTCATGGCGGAGGGGCGGGAGTTTCACGAAGAACAGGAGCGTGACTGGAGCGAATCAAGAGCATCGGCGGCCAAGGATTAAGCCATGCCGTACATGCTCGACACGAATATCTGCATTTACCTTCTTAAGCGTCATCCTCCACAAGTACTCAGTCGCCTTGAAGCGTTGCGAGAAGGCGAAGTGTTGATGTCGGTGGTGACCTATGCCGAGCTCCGGGCAGGGTTGGGAATGCAATCCGCCGGCCGAGAGCATGACGAACAAGTCTTGGCTCTACTAGTCCGCCGCATCCCCGTTTTGCCCTTCGACGAACCGGCCGCGGTACGCTTTGGCGTGCTTCGCGCCGCCGTGCGTGACCGCCGTCGTGATGCGCTGGACCGACTGATTGCGGCGCATGCCGTCAGTGTTGGCGCCATACTGGTCACGAACAATAAAGATGATTTTAAGGACTACCCCGGCTTGATGGTCGAGAACTGGGCGTAGCATCTGACGAGAAGCAGAGGACGAATATGCCGCTCATCTTGAAGTGGCCATTGGGCGGCAGACCGCAAAACTATACTCAAAGAATTTCCTGATTAGTAATGTCTATCAGCTACTTGATAATGGTCGCCACTTCCCCCGTCATTCCGGCAGGGATTGCCGGAATCCAGGTCACATGGATGTGTCCGGCGCCACCATCCCTGGCTCCTGGGTACCGGCATTCCCTGCCGGTACGACGGAAGCTGACATTTGTTGCTAATCAGGAAGAATTTAGTGTCGCGGAAAAAAGGGGACTGATTTGTTTGATGACCCCTTCTGCGGACGCTTCAAGGAAATTGATGTGATCTCGAGTAGCCGAGAGAGGAGCCAGCGCGGGAGCCTCCGGAATTCGCGGGGCGGTTCAGTTTTCCAGCAAAATACGGTGAATTTAAGGGCCGGATTAATATGCCGAAGGCTTTTTCATTCGGCGTGAGTTGGCGTTACAGCTTACGAATCAACAATTCCTCCATCACTAGATACTGCAAATCCGAGCCGAAAAACATGTTCAAAGCATCGGTCGGACTGCAGACCATGGGTTCGCCGCGTCGGTTCAAAGACGTATTCAGCACCACGGCGTTCCCGGTGTGCTTTTCCAGTTCCTCGATCAAGGCGTAGTAGCGAGGATTGGTGTCTCGGGTCACGATCTGGGCGCGCGCGGTGCCGTCTTTGTGGACCACTTCGGGGATGCGGCTCTTCCAGCTATCCGCTACATCGAAGGTGAAGGTCATGTAAGGACTGGGGTGCCCGGTCTGGAGGATTTCCGGCGCAACGCGGTCGAGCATGGACGGGCAGAAGGGGCGCCAGCGTTCGCGGTATTTGATCTGGGCGTTGATGAGGTCGGCCACGCCGCGGGAGGCGGGGTTGCCGAGGATGCTGCGGCAGCCCAGGGCGCGGGGGCCGAATTCCATGCGGCCCTGGAACCAGGCGACCGGGTTGCCTTCGGCGAGCAGTTGGGCGGCAGTGGCCGGGGCATCGTCCAGCCGTTCCCACTGCGGCTTGGCGGGGTGCTGCCAGCAGGCTTCGATGCACTGTTCCGTGGTGTAGCTGGGGCCTAAATAGACGTGCTCCAGCGGCTGCACAGATTCGCCCGCCTGGACTGCGGCGTAGCTGGCGGCGCCGATGGCGGTGCCTGCATCGGACGCTGCGGGCTGTACGAACAGTTCCTCGACGCCGGGCAGGGCGATGATGCGCTGGTTGAGCTTGACGTTGAGGGCCACGCCGCCGGCGAAGCAGATCTTGCCGGTCTCGCGGATGATGTCGCCGAGATAATGCTCGATAAGCTTGAGCGCCGCCTCTTCCAGCAAGGCCTGCACCCCTGCGGCGTAATCGATATAGGGGTCGTCGATGTCGTCCCCGTCGCGCATCGGGCCGAGCCACTCAATCAGCTTGGGGCTGAAGAAATAACCTTTGCCGTCTTTCTTGTAGCGGCGCAGGCCGATGCAGTTGACCAGTTGGGTGTTGACGCCCAAGTCCTTGCCGTCGCAGAGCAGCAGGCGCGATAGGTCGAAGCGCTTGGAGTCGCCGTAGGGCGCCATGCCCATGACTTTGAATTCCCCGTCCAGCATTTCGAACCCCAGGTACTCGGTCATGGCGCCGTAGAAACCGCCCAGGGAGTCCGGGTCGTAGAATTCCTTGATCTTGTGGATGCGGCCGTTCTCGCCGTAACCAAAAAAGGTGGTTGCGTATTCGCCCTTGCCGTCGATGCCGAGAATGGCGCACTTTCCATCGAAGCCGGACAGATGATAGGCGCTGCTGGCGTGGGCCAGGTGGTGCTCCACCGGCACGAACTTGACCCGCTGCGAGCCGATGCCGAGATCGTCCAGCAGCTTCATCACTTGGCGGTGGTTGCGCCAGTAACGGCGGTTGCCGTTGAACAGGGCCATGAAGGCGCGATCGGGGGCATACCAGTGGCGGGCCGCATAATGCCAGCGCGCGGGGCTGTCCCACAGGCCAATTTCCGCGTAGGGGAAGGCGACGATATCCACTTGCTCGGGTTTGACGCCGGCGAATTCCAGGCAAAATTTGGTCGCCTCGTAGGCCATTTTGCCCTTGGCGTGCTTGTCGCGCAGGAAGCGTTCCTCTTCCGCCGCGGCGACCAGCTTGCCGTCGATGAATAATGCCGCCGAAGGATCGTGGCTGACGGCGCCGGATAGTCCCAAAACGATCATTGCCGATATCCCGTTAAAAATCGGGACATTTTACCGGTCCAGGGAACCCCGTGGGGAATGCTGTTCGGCCGGGAACGGCGTCGACTTCCGAACGGCGGTTACCACCAGGTCAATGGATAACGGCGGCTCGGCGGTGCGTTGTTGACCACCAGGGCAACGAGCAGCATGATCGCCGCGCCGAGCCCGACGGGGGCCAGGGCGTATAGATAGCCCAGATCGTGAATCCGGCTGTCGCCGGCAACGGCAATCAGGGCGGTGGCTCCTCCCGGAGGATGCAGGGTGCGGGTGATCTGCATCGCCGCCATGGAGCAACTGACGGCCAGAGCTCCGGTAAGCCACAACGAGCCGGGCTGATGCTGCCACACCGCGACACCCACCAGTGCCGACAGGATATGTCCCCCGAGCACATTGCGCGGCTGCGAGTAGGGTACGGTCGGAGCGCCATAAAGCAGTATGGCGCTGGCACCGAAAGAGCCGATGAGGAAGAGCCGGTCGAACTCATGCAGCGCCAGCCACTGGCCCGCATAACCGACCGCGCCCATGCCGACGAATCCTCCCAACCAGCTCCAGCTCAACTCGACCAAGGAAAGGACAGCCTTGCCGGCTTTTTTCATGGAGATTTTCCCGTAACGGAGGGCGGAACCACGCTGGCCAGCGTATAGCCGTCCAGGTCGGCCAAAAATCGCTCCGTCGCGAGCTGGACGGCTTTGCGCAATCCGCAGAAGGGCAGGGCCCGGCAAGCCGGGTGAGAGTAGGACTCGCGCAGACATTCCACCACGTCGAAGTGGGTTTCCATCCGGCGCACCACTTCCCCGACGGAGATTTCACGGGGGTCGCGGGCGAGGCGAACGCCGCCCCCTTTGCCGCGCATGGTGACGATGAAACCATGCTTGCCGAGCGCATTCACGACTTTAACCAGATGGTTGCGGGAAAGCTGATAGTAGTCGGCCAATTCGCTGATGGTGGCGGTGGGGTGCTGGGTGAGGTATATCAGTACGCGCAGCGAATAATCCGTATGCAAGGTCAACTGCATTCGTGTGCTTCCTTCCGGGTCGATGACATGGCTTTGAGTGATCCGATTGACAGGAGAGGTCTAAGTTTTTAGACTTGGCCCTAAGATGTATTCACAATACATCTTACAATAAAATTACAGTAAACCATAAATTCCATAAGGTGAGCATCATGCCTGAATCACTCTATCAGCAATTGGGCGGCGCGGCGGCGGTGAACGCAGCGGTCGATATCTTTTATCGCAAGGTGCTGGCAGACGACCGCATCAACCGTTTTTTCCAGGGAGTGAACATGGAGGCGCAGGTCGCCAAACAGCGTGCGTTCCTGACCATGGCATTCGGGGGCCCTAACAATTACACGGGCGCGGACATGCGCACCGCCCACGCCCGTCTGGTGGCAAACGGTCTCAACGGCAGTCATGTCGACGCCGTGCTGGAGAATTTGAAAGCGACCTTGCAGGAGCTGAAGGTGCCCGGTTACCTCATTCCGCAGGTGATCGACATCGCCGAAAGCGTGCGCGACGACGTGCTGGGACGCTAAAGACCATCAAGGGAACGTCCATGCGGAAAATCACTTATGAGAATAATGCTTACGCCGCGGACGAAGGGGAATCCGTGCTGGATTGCCTGCAACGCCACGGTCACGATATTCCTTACGGCTGCAAAGTCGGTGCCTGTCACAGTTGTCTGATGGTGGCGTCCGGCGGGAAGCCGACGGACGCTTCCCAAGAGGGATTGCGGGATACGAAGCGGGCAGGGGGGTATTTTCTCTCCTGCCGCTGTATTCCCGAAGCGGATATGACTGTGACGTTGCCGGACGAGCCGGTGCGCACGTTCGAAACGCGCGTGCTGGAGCGGACTTTGCTCAACCATGAAGTCATCCGCCTTCGGCTCCAGAAGCCGGCCGGGTTGGACTACCACGCGGGCCAGTTCATCCAGCTCCATGGACCCAAGAACGCGATACGCAGCTATTCGCTGGCCAGCACGGCAAACGTGGACCCTTGGCTGGAACTGCATATCCGCCGCGTTCCCTTCGGCATCGTCAGTAACTGGGCGCACGATGCATTGACCGAAGGAGCCAGCGTTACCATCAGCACGGCGATGGGCGAATGTTTTTATCTGCCCGAACGACGGGATCAGCCCCTGCTGCTGATCGGAACCGGTTCGGGGCTGGCGCCGCTGTGGGGAATCCTGCGCGACGCACTGCACAGCGACCATTCCGCGCCGATTTATTTGTATCACGGCGGTTCTTACAGCGACGGTCTGTATCTCGTGGACGAACTGCGCTCGCTGGACGCACGTCACGAAGGGTTCCACTACACGCCCACCTTGTCGCGCGACACGATGGAGGATGTCGCCCGGGGCAGGGCGCATGAAATCGCCATGCGCGCGCACGGGAACCTGAAAGGATGGCGCGTTTTTCTTTGCGGACACCCGGACATGGTCAAGGCCGCCCGGATTGCTGCGTTCATGGCCGGAGTGGCCATGGACGATCTCTATTCCGACCCCTTCGTTTTTGCGCCCAGACCATCCGCGGCCTGACTCGGGCCGGCGGTAGGCCGGATTTTGAGACGGAATCTCCGCTGTTTTCTCGGGCAACAAAAAAACCCCCGGCGTTTCCGCCGGGGGTTTTTCATGTCCGGCTAACCGGATACCTTGGCGCTATTACTTGCCAGGCAATGCAAACACGGTGAACACGCCACCCAGCTTGGTGTGGGCGCTCAGGTGCTTGTATGCGCCCACGGCGCCCAAGCCCTCGGTGTCGCCTTCCAGGCCAGCCGCCATGCCGACGCCGGCCCAGCCGCCGATGCCGGAGAGCACGCCGACGTACTGCTTGCCCTTGTGTTCCCAAGTGCTGATGTTGCCGATGATGCCGGAGGGCGTCTTGAACTTGTAAAGTTCATCGCCGGTCTTGGCGTCACGCACCTTCAGGTAGCCTTCCAGCGTGCCGTAAATCACCACGCCGCCGGCGGTAGCCGTCATGCCGCTCCACAGGGAGAACGGTTCGTCGATGGCCCAGGCGATCTTGCCGGTGGTCGGATCCCACGCGATGAACTCACCCATGTTCTTCTTGCCGTCCTTCTCGCCGGTCTTCACGTCCTTGCCTGCCGGATAGATGTTCAGCGTCGCGCCGACATAAGGCTGGCCGGCCGTGTATTCCACAGCGAACGGCTCGTAGGTCATGCAGGTGTGGTTGCCGGGGATGTAGATCAGGTTGGTCTGCTTGGAGAACGTCACCGGAGCTTCGTTCTTCGCACCCATGGCGGACGGACAGATCAGATCGTCGTCAGCCGTACCGGGCTTCTTGTCGGGACCGGCGCCCTGGGCAACGTCTTCACCGCCGTGCTGGGTGGAATACTTGTCCTGCACCTGCGGACGGCCGGTCTTCGGATCGACCTGGGTGGCCCAGTTGACCGCCTTGTCGAACTTCTCGGCCACCAGCAGTTCGCCGGTGACGCGGTCCAGGGTGTAGCCGAAGCCGTTACGGTCGAAATGAACCAGCAGCTTGTCGTGCTCCTTGCCGTTCTTGTCCTTCATCTTCAGGTCGATCAGCGGCATTTCGTTGATGCCGTCGTAGTCCCACTCGTCGTGCGGGGTCATCTGGTAGACCCACTTGGCCTCGCCGGTGTCCACGTCGCGCGCCCAGATGGTCATGGACCACTTGTTGTCGCCCGGACGCTGCACCGGGTTCCAGGTGCTGGGGTTGCCGGAGCCGTAATAGACGGTGTTCAGGGCCGCGTCATAGCTGTACCAGCCCCAGGTGGTGCCGCCGCCGATCTTCCACTGGTCGCCCTGCCAGGTCTTCAGGGAGGAGTCCTTGCCGACCGGTGCCATCTTGCCGTCGGTCCAGGTCATGGTCTTTTCCGGATTCAGGCCGACTTCGGCATCCGGACCCATGCTGTATTTCTTCCACGCCAGGCTGCCGTCCTTGATGTTGTAAGCGGCGATAAAGCCGCGCACGCCGAATTCACCGCCGGAGATACCGGTGAAGACTTTGTCCTTGACGACCACGGGAGCGTTGGTGTTGGTCTGGCCCGCCTTCGGGTCGCCGTTCTGCGCTTTCCAGGCGATCTTGCCGGTCTTGGCGTCCAGGGCTACCAGGGTGGCGTCGCCTTGCGCCAGGAACACCTTGCCGTCGCCGTAGGCCAAGCCGCGGTTGACCACGTCGCAACACATGACGCCGATGACCTGAGCCTGATCGGTGCCCTTGTCGGCAGAATAGACATATTCCCACTTGACGGTCTGGGTGTCCTGATCCAGCGCGTAGACCTTGTGCGGGTAGCCGGTGTGGATGTAAATCGTGCCGTCGACAACCAGCGGGCCGCCTTCATGGCCGCGCAGCGCGCCGGTGGAGAAAGTCCATTGGGGCTGGAGGTTCTTGGCGGTCTGGGTGTTGATTTGGTTCAGGGTACTGTAGCGCGTGCCTGCATAGTCACCGCCCCAGGTTGCCCAGTTCTTGGGATCCTTGGACAGTTTTTCGACCTCGGCGTTGGCGAAAGTAACCCCTGGGATCGCCAGAGCCGCGGATACGGCGGTTGCGATCAGCCAGTTTTTCATGGGTTTTTTCATGGATTTCCTCCTAAAGTGGCACGGGGCTGTAAGTTGACAAAAAGAAGTCAAAAAGCAAGGACGGTCTTTGGCGGAAATTGTCTTTTTTCTGATCCCCAGCAAATCCGTCTGAATGCGTAAACTGAAGGAATCGAGGGTAAAAGTCAATATGAATGCCGCCTCCGGAAAGGCATTCCAGAGCCTTCCGCCGCGATTTCAGGCGATGCGCTTTTCGGGAATTCCCCCCGGCGTTATTTTCACCGCGCAGAACTTGAATTCGGGGATTTTGCCGAACGGGTCCAGCGCCTCGTTGGTCAGCAGGTTGGCGCTGGCCTCGTTGTAGCAGAAGGCCATGAACAGGCTGCCGCGCTGAATGCCGATGTCGGTACGGGCGTAGGCGGCGATCCGGCCGCGCCGCGATTCGACGGTGAGCAACTCGCCCGGCGTGCCGCCCGCGGCTTCCAGGTCCAGTGGGTGGATGGCGACTACCGGATCGGGCTCGATGGCGTCCAGCACACTGGCGTGGCGGGTCATGCTGCCGGTGTGCCAGTGTTCCAGTTGGCGGCCGGTGACGAACACAAAGGGGTAGGACTCGTCGGGCAGTTCGTCGGCGCGGCTGAAGGTCGCCGGCACAAACAGGGCGCGGCCGCCCTTGCGCGGAAACCGGTCGGTAAAGATCACCGGCTGTCCCGGATCGCCTTCCTTTTCGCACGGATAGACCACGGAATGCTCTTCTTCCAGGCGTTCCCAGGTAATGCCGGCAATGCTGTTCATGGCTTGGCGCATTTCGTCGAACACATCCCTGGGCCCGCCGTAGTTCCAGTCCAGACCCAGGCGCAAGGCGATTTCCTGGAGTATCCACCAGTCCTGGCGCGCGTCGCCGGGCGGAACGATGGCCTGGCGGCCCATCTGTACGCGGCGGTCGGTGTTGGTAAAAGTGCCGGTTTTTTCGGCAAAGGCCGAGGCCGGCAGGATCACGTCGGCGAAGCCGGCGGTTTCGGTGAGAAAAATGTCCTGCACCACCAGATGCTCCAGCATGGCGAACGCTTCGCGGGCGTGGTTCTGGTTGGGATCGGACATGGCCGGGTTTTCCCCTTCCACGTACATGCCGCGGATGTCGCCGTGGTGGATGGCGTGGATCACCTCCACCACGGTCAGGCCGGGCTTGGGGTCCAGCGTCGCGCCCCACAGGGCTTCGAAGCGGGCGCGGTTGCCCGCGTCGTCCACCCGCTGGTAGTCGGGGAATACCATGGGGATCAGCCCCACGTCGGACGCGCCCTGCACGTTGTTCTGGCCGCGCAGCGGGTGCAGACCGGTGCCGGGGCGGCCGATCTGGCCGGTCATCAAGGCCAGGGCGATCAGGCAGCGGGCATTGTCGGTGCCGTGCACGTGCTGGGATACACCCATGCCCCACAGGATCATGGAGCCCCTGGAGGTGGCGTAAAGGCGCGCCACCTCTTTAATGGTTTCCGCCGGGATGCCGCAGATGGGCGCCATCCTGTCGGCGCTGTAGTCCTCGATGTGTTCCTTCAGCGCTGCAAAGCCCTCCGTGTGCCGGTCGACGTAGTCCGGATCGTACAGATCTTCGGTGACGATGGTGTGCATCAAGGCGTTGAGCAAGGCCACGTCGGTATCGGGGCGGAATTGCAGCGCGTAGGTGGCGAAGCGCGCGATCTGGGTGCGGTTGGGGTCCATCACCACCAGCTTGGCGCCGGCACGCACGGCGTTCTTGATCCAGGTAGCGCCCACCGGGTGGTTGACCGTGGGGTTGGAACCGATGACGACGATCACTTCCGCCCTGGAAACGTCGGCCAGCGGGTTGGAAACGGCGCCGGAACCGATGCCTTCCAGCAGCGCCGCCACCGACGAGGCGTGGCACAGGCGGGTGCAGTGGTCGACGTTGTTGCTGCCGAAACCGGTGCGCACCAGTTTCTGGAACAGATAAGCCTCCTCGTTGCTGCCCTTGGCGGAGCCGAAACCGGCCAGGGCCTTGGATCCGTGCCGGTCGCGAATCTTTTTCAGGCCGCCGGCGGCGAAATCCAGCGCCTCTTCCCAACTGGCCTCGCGGAACACCTGCGGGATTTCCGAGGGGTCCAGCAGCGCCGTCGTCTTGGCCACGCCCTCCCGGCGAATGAGGGGCTTGGTCAGGCGCAAGGGATTGTGCACGTAATCGAAGCCGAAGCGGCCCTTCACGCACAAACGATTGTGGTTGGTGTCGCCGTCGCGGCCGGTGACGTAGAGGATGCGGTTGTCCTTGACGTGGTAGGTCATCAGGCAGCCGACGCCGCAATAGGGGCAGGTGGAGTCTACGGTTTTGTCCGGATGCACCAGACCGACACCGTTGGCCGGCATCAGCGCGCCGGTGGGACAGGCCTGCACGCACTCGCCGCAGGCCACGCAAGTACTGGCGCCCATGGGGTCGCCCATGTCGAAGACGATTTCGGCGTGATGGCCGCGGAAGGCCAGGCCGATGACGTCGTTCATCTGCTCCTCGCGGCAGGCGCGCAAACAGCGGGTGCACTGGATGCAGGCATCCAGGTTGACGGCCATGGCCGGGTGGGACAGATCGGCGCGAGGCTGCCGGCGGCCCACGAAGCGCGGCTGGCCCACATCCAGCTTGTCGGCCCAATAGTCCAGTTCGGATGCCAGCGTATAGGGCGACTTGCCTTGCTCGGGCATGTCGGATTTGAGCAGTTCCACCACCATCTTCTGGGAAAAGCGCGCTCGCTCGCTGTCGCTGCCGACCTCCATGCCCTGGACCACCTTGCGGCAGCAGGAAGGCGAAAGGACGCGCTCGCCCTTGACTTCCACCACGCAGGCGCGGCAGTTGCCGTCGGGGCTCAAGCCCTCCTTGTAGCACAAGTGCGGTATTTCCTCGCCGTGGCGCTTGGCCGCCTGCAGGATAGTTTCGCCTGCGAAGGCTGTTACGGGCCGGCCATTCAGGGTGAATTCGACGCTGGCCGGCGGGCTCAAGGACTCGGGAGTGGCTGCCATGGTTGGGATGCTCGTACTGCGGGAGTTGCCGTGAAATCGTGACGCAAACGCGTCTGGCCCCTGGTTACAGGGGAGCGGCGCTTGGCCGGCTTTAAGTCAGTTCATGGGGGAAATGCTTGATGACGCACTGCAAGGGATTGGGCGCCGCCTGGCCGAGGCCGCAGATGGAAGCGTCCACCATGACCTTGGACAGTTCCTGCAGCAGCGCCGTATCCCAATGTTTCTGTTCCATCAACCTTGCGGCCTTGGCGGTACCCACGCGGCACGGGGTGCACTGGCCGCAGGACTCTTCCTCGAAAAAACGGATGGCGTTGAGCGCGGCGTTGCGGGCCTTGTCCCGGTCGGACAGGACGATCACCGCC
>DATDOO010000375.1:0-5089 GCA_035293245.1 Methylococcaceae bacterium | reverse complement strand
CCGAAGGTGTTGCCGGGCGGCTCCAGGTCGTCGGGGCGCGGCGTCAGCATCACGGGTTTCTTGCGCAGCTTGCGCACCTTGCCGCCCCGTTCGCCGACGAACACGGTCTCGCCCGTGTCCACCGTGTAGTTCGATTCCTCGATGCCGATGCGCCCGCGCCACACGCTGGCCAGCAGGCCCAGGGGCGCAATGCCGCCGTCCGCGCACTCGATGCACTCGAAGGGGTAGAGGAGGTCGAAGCCGGTGCCGCGTATGCCGATGGTCGCCACGGCCGAATTCACCTTGTAGTTTTCCGGGTGCCGCTTGGCGATGACGCCGGTCAGGGTGCGCAGCCCGCCCTTGACCAGTTCGGTGACGGCGCCGTCTTTTTCCGGCGCCTCGGCCTCGTGGGAAAAATGCTCGATGCGGTAACGGGTGCCGGGCTCCAGCGTGACGCGCGACTGGTCGCGGAACGCCAGGGCGGCGGTGGCGCGGGGGGCGGTTTCCAGGATGTCGCGTTCATAGACCGGCGCGCCCAGCGCCAGCGATTGCGTCTTGCCGTCCGCGCCTAGGCGCGTGATTTCGCCTTTTTGCAGGATGACCCGCGCCACCACGGGCGAGGGTACGATGGGAAGCCGCTTCAAGCGTTCGGCCTGCCTGAGGCAGTCATCCTCGCAGAGGCGCGCAGCGAAGTCCGTGCCGTTGACGCCGACAAGCGCGGTTCCCGTGCGGATCAAAAAGGCGTTGTGACGATGTTTGCTGGTCTGGCCGCTCACGGAACGCAGCCCGCCGCGGTACAGGTGCAGCATGGCCTGTTCCGCGCCCGGCGCGGTGTTCAGGGATTCGACGCTGAAATGCGTTCCGGCGCGCAGCACCATGCGGGTGCGGTCGGCCAGTTCCAGCACCGTAAAGCTCTCCGGCGCGGTGTCGATGGCGTCGCCGATGAAGACCTCGGAACCTTCGCCGACCAAACGGAGCGGCTGGCCAACGGTTTGGGCCGACACCACTCCGCGGGAGAACAGAACCCGGCCCGCGGTTTCCGCAGCGTTCGCGGTGCCCATGGCCGTGAACAGGCCAAGCAAAGCCGCGAAGGTCAGAAGCCGCAAGGCAGCAAGGTCTGCCGCCAAGGATTGGTCCCTGTTCGGCAGGCCAAGCCCGGCCGTCAGATGCGATCTTGCAGTCATGGACATTGCTGGAATCCGATGATGCGGATGGCTTCTTCCCCGGAAATTCCTATCCCCGCAACCTGGGTCGTGAGGGGGGGTACCGATGGCGGGCGGTCGCCACCCATCGCCAGAATGGCGTCGATGGGGTTTGTGCCGGGCGGAAAGCGCACGCCCTGCGACGTCAGGCGGAAGAACGAGCCGAAATTGCTGGTGGTGAAGGGGAAAATGGCCGGCGAGTTGACCTGGGCAAAGCTTCCGGTCGCCGAAGAGTAATTGATCACGTCGAAGTTGGCGCCCAGAAGCGGCAGAAAATTGCCGAACAGGCCGATGTTCAGGGTTCCATCCAGCGCAGCGGTGCCGCTGACGTTGATCAGGTCGTAGGAAAGACCCTGCTGGTTGCCGCCCAGTTCGATATTGAGGGTGCTGGTCGGGCCGAGGATCAGGTTGCCGGTGATGTTGAGGGTGCCGGGGGAGTGGCCGGGGCTGAGCGTACCCTCGTTCAAGAGATCGCTGGCGATCGTGCCGGTTCCTCCCAAAACGCCGCTCTGGGCGTTCTTGAACAGCCCCGGCGCGCCTGGATTCAGGACCGCTCCGCCATCGAGAAGCATCAGGCCGTTGTTGGTGAAACTGCCCAGGGTGATCGGCGTGGCGATTTTCCACGTGCCGTTGTTGGTGACCAGTCCGTCGAAATTATTGGTTCCGCCCGCCAGGGCCAGCGTCGCGCCGGAGGCGATCGTGGTCGCTCCCGATACGTCGAGCGACCCGCTTTGGACGTCCAGGCTGCCGCCGTTCAGGTTCAGCGTGGGCAGGGTCAAGCTCAGGCCGTTCAGGACTCTCGCCCCTGCGCCGGTGATGTTCAGCACTGCGAGCCCGCCGGTCAGCGTCAAGGCGCCGCTTCCCGCCAAGGTTCCGGCTGTCCAATTGAACGGCGTGTCGTCGAAATCCGCCGTTGCCCCGGTGGAAATGTTGAAGGCGCCGCCGTTCATGTTGAACGCGGGGCTGCTAAACAAGACTGTTCCGTTGTTGATCGCCACCGAACCCGTGTTGTTCCAGGTTTTGCCGGCGAAAGACAGGCCCGCACCGGCGTCTAATGTACTTTGGCCTCGGGTGGTGAAAACGCCGCTTCCTGTAATGTCCCCGCCCGACCATGTGAAATCGTTGTTTACCGTTATGTCGCCGGCACCGTCCAACGAGAAGCCGCCATTCAGCGCTAAATCCAGAGAACCCAGGGTGGCCGCGTTGTGGAAAAATATATCGAAATCGCCCGAAGCAGAGCTTTGGCCGCTGACGTTGTATACGCCGAAAATGTTGATTACATCGTCGTTAATGCTTTCGAAAATCACGTCTCCGGCGCCGGTAATAGATGAACCGCCTAAAAAATCCCGGTAGTGGTCGCTGAAAACGAGAGCAGCACCTGATTCGACGGTGTACGACCCCATATCGCCGTTTGGCCCTATTCCATCCGTATCTTCGGCGACGATTTCCAAAGTCCCGCTTTTGACAATGACCTCGCCGGAGTTGTTGAAACTCCCGCCACTAACGCCGATTTTTATGTCGGTACCGGTATTCATTTTCAGCGTGCCAGCGTTATTAAACACGGTGCCAGCATCAAGAAAAATGTTGCCTGCATCGGTAGTCAGGTCATAGGTCGCTCCGGCGTTGTTTAAAAACTGCCCGATACCGGTCAGTTGTAATCGACCGAAGGTATGATTAACGGTACCGTTGTTGATCCAATTTCGCCCAAGATTAACTGAGCTGTCTGGACAAGGAAAACAAGGAGGGGGGCCTGCGGCGGCTAGCGTAGTAGTGCCATTCGTGGTCAACAATTCCGTTCCGGTCGTACCGAGAATGTTTCCGTGGGTCCATTTAAGAGTATCGACTGTGATATCCCCCGCGCCAGTGATGGCGTTGCCGCCTGTATTGACGTTGAGCGTGCCACCGAAGAAGTCGGAGTTGATGGTCACCAAGCCGCTGGTGATGTTGACGATTTCGCCGGCCGCATTGATGGTGCCGCCGTTTGCATCCAGCGTGATCCCGCTGCCAAGGTTGACCGACCCACCCCCCAGATTGTCGGAGTCGGCGTTGAACACCATATTGAGTTTGAAAACCGCCGATGCCCAGGTGATACCCGCGTTGATGTTGATGTCGTTGTGGGCGTTGAACGTGAGCGTTGTATCGTTGGTGCCGGTGCTGGAGGGTGGAGGGTCAATCAGGGCATTGACATTGATATTGCCGGCTTCGGAGCCGCCGCCGCTGGTCTGAATGGTGACATTGAAGCCGGCGTCCAGGGCGTTGGCGATGGTCGAAACCATCACCTCGGCCGAGTCGCCCGTACTGGCAATCAGAAAAGGACTGGTTCCGGTTGCCGAGACGTTGCTGTTCCCCGTGAAGGCAGAGTCGATAGTGATGTTGTTGGGATCCAGCAACCACTCCCCGCCCTTGCCCAAGGGGGCGGAAGCATCCACCCGGATGCCGTAAACATCCAGCCACGCGCCCGATGTCTCGATGAATCCGCCGTCCCCGCCTTCCGCACCGCCCCTGGCGCTGATCTGGCCATAAGCCTGGGTGGTTTCGTCGCCCCAGACGATCACCTTGCCGCCGTCGCCTTCGCTAAGGGCGTCCGCTTTCAGCGTCGCCGTGGCAGCCACGTAAGTCTGTTTGGCGTTGTGGATGTCCGGATTCTTGCCCTGGTAGTCGCCGCCCACCAGGATTTCGCCGCCGCCGCGCTCTCCCGAAGCATCCAACGTGGCGCCGTCGAGCACGGCAACGCGCTCGCCGAGCAGGTGAATCGAACCCCCCGTGCCCTCGCTGCCTGTCGCTTCCACGTCTCCCGCGACCCAGGTCGTGCCTTCCTTCGATTCGACGCGGATGTCGCCGCCCGCTGGGCTGTTGGCGGTGATCGTCGAGGTGCTTTCCAGGTGGATATCGGATGCGGCGGCCAGCACCACGCGGCCTTGCGCGTCCATGCTGGCGCTGTCGGCGCTGATGGTTCCCGCGTTGCGTATCCCGCCGGCGAACACCCCGACCGTGCCCCGTTCGGCGATGAGTTGTCCCAGGTTGACGACTTCGTTTTCCGGCGCGTGCACTTCGAACACGATGTCGTCGAAATCCAGGCTGGCGATATTCACCGATTGTCCCGCCGCGAGAATCAGTTTGCCGTCCGGGGTTTCGACGATGCCGGAATTTTCGATGCGCGGGGCGATAAGCACCACTTCGCCGCCCGGCCCGGCCTTGATGTAGCCCTGGTTCTTGATGGCCCCGGCGTCGGATCCGCCCTGGAATTTCAGCCGGCCGGCCTTGAAGTCCTCGTCGCTTATGTTGAGAGTGGAAGCGATCAAGCCGGCCGTGTCCACCCGCGCGCCGGCGCCGAAGACGATGCCGTTGGGGTTGATGAGGTAGACGCGGCCGTTGGAAAGCAGTTGGCCGAGAATCGCGGAAGGGTCCTGGCCGACGACGCGGTTGAGCACCGCGCTGGCGGCACTGGGCTGGATGAAACGGGTGGTTTCCTGCGCGCCGATGGAAAAGGACTGCCAGTTGACGATGGCGCCGTTGGAGTTGGTGACGTTCAGGGTGCCGGGGGTGGGGTGGCTGAACGTGGCTTGGCCGCTAGCTACAACCCCCCCCTGCGGATTGGCGTGCGCCAACGCACCGCCGAGCAATCCCAGCAGTGCGCCCGCTCCGACCGTTGTTTTCTTTCCGCTCATGTTCCAACCCTCTCGGAAGCCCGGGCCCCGTAGGTTGGGTTAGCGTCCTCGCGTAACCCAACGTAACGACACCGGAGTGTTGGGTTACGCGGAGAACCACTAACCCAACCTACAATCATTTAATAACGCAGCATGACGTTGAAATGCAGTTTTTCTTCGCTGATGCCCGGCGTTTCCGCGTTGTCGATCGCGCGCCCCCAGTCGAAACCGATGCCGACGTTTTCCTTCCAGTGCCAGCGG
>DATDOO010000374.1:0-2551 GCA_035293245.1 Methylococcaceae bacterium | reverse complement strand
TCGCCGGTGTAGCGGCCGCCCTGCATCTCGGGCGCGGTGGCGATGAGGTTGTCGATGCCGTACAGCGCCACGATGGGTTCGGTGACGAAGCGGTTGGTGGCGGTGATGACCACCAGCACGTGTCCCAGGCGGCGATGCTTGTCCAGCAGTTCCCGCGCGGCGGGGAGCAGGACGGGGCGGATTTTTTCCTCGATGAATTCCGCGCGCCAGTGCCGCAGCCGCTCCGGTTCGTTGAGCGCGAGGGGGCGCAGGGCGAAATGGAGAAACTCCACGATGTTCAGCGTGCCGGCTTTGTACTGATCGTAAAAGGCCGCGTTGGCTCGTTCGTATTCCTCCCCGTCCACGATGCCGCGTTCCACCAGGAACTGGCCCCACAGGTAATCGCTGTCGTCGCCGATCAGCGTGTTGTCCAGGTCGAAAATGGCCAGAGCCACGAAGCGTCTCTCCCCCGCGCCGGAGTATTCACCCGGACCAACGGAAATATGGTTAAATGAAACGCATATAAAACCATATCCAGGCATCCGAACGGTAACGGACGGGGTGCAACCATGATTGACTCGGAAGGCTATCGTCTGAATGTGGGGATCATCCTCTGCAACGACACGGGACAAGTGTTCTGGGCGCGTCGTGCGGGCATGAATTCCTGGCAGTTTCCCCAGGGCGGCATTCGCTACAACGAAGCGCCGGATGCGGCCATGTTCCGCGAGTTGTACGAAGAGGTCGGCCTGCGCCGCAACGATGTCGAGATCATCGGCCGCACCCACGAATGGCTGCGCTACAACCTGCCGGAACGTTACATCCGCCGCGACTCTCAGCCGGTGTGCATCGGTCAGCGGCAGTTGTGGTACATCCTGCGCCTGCTCGCCAGCGAATCCCGCATCCGCTTCGATTGCTCCCGCAAGCCGGAATTCGACGGCTGGCGCTGGGTGGAGTTCTGGGACCCGTTGGCCGACGTGGTCTACTTCAAACGCGAGGTATACCGGCTGGCCCTGTCCGAACTGGAGCCGCTGCTGACGGCGCAGAACATCCCGGTCAGCCCGCCTCCCCGCCTGCACAACCGCAGAGGACCGCGCCACAACCGGCGGTTTTCCTGAGCGGTTGTAAATTCCCTCTCATTCGCGGAGATCAAGCCATGATCGCGGCCAGCGACGCCCTTATGCTATCCCTTTCCGACCGGACCCGCCGGTTCATCGCCAGCCCCAAACAACTCTTGATCGGCGGCCGCTGGATGCCCGCCGCATCCGGCAAGACCTTTCCCGTGACCGACCCGTCCTCGGGTGCGGTCGTCGCGCAGGCTGCGGAAGGCGACGCGGTGGACGTGGACCGCGCGGTCCAGGCGGCACGCCAGGCCTTCGAAGCCGGCCCCTGGCCGGCCATGACCCCCGCCGAGCGCGGCAAACTGATCTGGCGCATCGGCGACCTCATCCTGACGCATCTTGACGAACTGGCGGAACTCGAAGCGCTCGACAACGGCAAGCCGATCAGCGTCGCTCGGGCCGCCGACGTGCCCCTCGCCGCGGACATGTTCCACTACATGGCCGGCTGGGCGACCAAGATCGAGGGCAAGACCATCCCTCTTTCGGTCCTTTACACTCCCGGTGCCCGTTATCACGCCTACACCCGGCCGGAACCGGTCGGCGTGGTGGGCCAGATCATTCCCTGGAATTTCCCGCTGCTCATGGCCGCCTGGAAGCTGGCCCCGGCGCTGGCGACCGGCTGCACGGTGGTGCTCAAGGTGGCCGAAGAGACGCCGCTGTCGGCCCTGAGGCTGGGAGAAATTCTGCAGGAAGCCGGCCTGCCGGACGGCGTGGTCAACATCGTCACCGGCTTCGGCGAAACCGCCGGCGCTGCCTTGGCGGCGCATCCGGGGGTGGACAAGGTGGCGTTCACCGGCTCGACCGAAGTGGGACGGCTCATCGTGCGCGCCGCGGCCAACGATCTCAAGAAGGTTTCCCTGGAACTGGGCGGCAAATCGCCCAACATCGTGTTCAAGGACGCCGATCTGGAGGTGGCCATACCGGCGGCGGCGGAAGCGATCTTCTTCAACCACGGCCAATGCTGCTGCGCGGGTTCGCGCTTGTACGTGGAGCAAGGCATTTTCGATCGGGTGGTGGAAGGGGTATCCGAGTACGCCAAGGGCATTCGCCTCGGGCCGGGTCTCGATCCGGCGACGCAGATGGGGCCCCTGGTTTCCGAAACCCAATGCAAGCGGGTCTGCAGTTACCTGGCTTCCGGGCAGAGCGAAGGCGCCCGCGCCGTCGCCGGCGGCAAAGCGCGGGAAGGCGCAGGATATTTCATCGAGCCGACGGTGTTCGTGGACACCCGGCCCGGCATGAAGATCATCCAGGAAGAGATCTTCGGCCCGGTGGTTGCAGCCATCCCGTTCAAAGCCGCCGACGACGACCTGATCCGCCAGGCCAACGACAGCATTTACGGTCTCGCAGCGGGCATCTGGACCCGCGACGTGAGTAAGGCCCACGCCCTGGCCGCGCGCCTCAAGGCGGGCACGGTGTGGGTGAACTGCTACAACATCTTCGATTCCGCCCTGCCG
>DATDOO010000373.1:0-3642 GCA_035293245.1 Methylococcaceae bacterium | reverse complement strand
CCTGGTCGCGCACCGGGATGCGGCGCAGTTCCTGCAGGCCGGGAATCACCACTACCGCGCCTTCGCCCGCTTGGCTGTATTTGCCCGTCAGCCGGTTCAGCACGATGCCGGCTTCGCCGCCGCCCACGGTTTGCAGCGGCGGGTGCTTATATATCGAGTGGCCCGCGGCGGCCAGCAGGGCCAGGACGATGATCGGCCGTCTGGCGCGGTATACCCCGGCGGCGAGACCCTTCAGGCCGGCCGCAAGACTGGCGGCCCCAATGCCCAGCAGGGCCAGGCACTTATCCAAAAATTCTTCTTTCCAGTTCGACATGGCACTCTCCTCAGCTCGGTTCAGTTGGAAATGCGAGGATTGGCAAAGCCTTGGGCGCCCTTCGACCGCCGGGGCAGGAGGCCGACCCCGCCACGGCCTCCGTGGGACACAGGATGGTGGATTCGCGCCGGAGCCCTCAAAGCGCACGCGGGGCCAGATCGGTTAGCGCCCGGCCGCACTTGTTCCAACGCGCGTCGATTTGTTGCCGGCCGTGAACAAACACTCACGGCGCAGCCCTGATCGAACCCTGGCGGACGTGGGATACTCTGGACGCCGCAAGCCAGTCCTGGAGCACATGATGTTGAAGGTCGCCGTCATCGAAGATGACATCCCCACGGGCAATCAACTCAAAGAGTGGATTTTGTCCGCCAAGCCGGGCATCCGGGTCGACCACTGGCTGACCCGCGACGACGCCGAAGCGGCCATCGCCCGCGAAGACTACGACCTCATCGTGCTGGACATCGAGCTGGGCCGGGAAAGGCATGCCGGCGTCGCCATCATCAACGCCATCAACAAGCGCGCGACCAGCAAGGGCCGCCAGGGAACGCCGGTGCTGGTGGTCTCGGCCATGCCCGCCACCATCTACCGCAGCATCATGAAGGCGCTGGACGCGTGGGATTATTTGCAAAAGACCACGTTCGGCGAAGCCGACTTCATCGACACCTTCCTGGAGATTCTGCGGGCGACCAAAGACCGCAAGGTCGCCGCCGCCGTTCCCGAAGCCGGCGACGAACTGGCCATCGACCCTTTGCGGCAAAGCACGCCGCTGTGGCGCGGCAAGCGCGTCAACCTCCCCCTCACCGCGCAGCGCATCCTGGCGGTGCTGTACCAGAACCGCGGCCGGGCGGTGACCTACGACGAGCTGTTCGACGTGGTGAAAAGCGGCCGCAACCGGGACAACATCCGCAAGCACATCAGCACGATCCGCGAAGCCTTCCGCGAGTTGGACGAGGATTTCGACCGCATCGAGAACATCCCGATGCGCGGTTTCCGCTGGACCGAGCAGGTATTCGACGCCGGACGCAAACGGTCGTGAGACTCCGCGTGCCCAGCCTGGCGCCGTACCGGCTGCGGCTGGTTTTCCGGGGCGCTTTTTTGGCGCTGGCGCTGGCCACCATCGCCATGGCGCTTTACGTGCTGTGGGAAGAAAAACAGCGCAGCTACGGCAACTACCAATACAGCTTCCTGAAAACCAAGGAACAGATCGCCGCCAAGCTGCGCCACCCGTCGGGACAGCTCGCCCTGCTCAACCCGCCCACGCCGGATGAGAAGGCCACGCCGTTGCATCCCGTGCTGTTGCCGTTTTCCGCCATCGATTTCGACGACCGCCATAAGGTCCGGCACGCCATGGAAATGGCGGGATGCCTGGTGCAGTACCCGCGCCACGGCTCGATTTGCGTGGCCATCGGCAACGATCCCTGGGCCGGCGGCTTCATTTACGCAGCGGGCACCTTCGCCGGCACCAGCCTGGTTCCCCACCGCATCGGCGACCGCTCCGTGGGCGCGGCGCATCGCGTGCGCGTCGCCGTGTCGCTGCGCGGCCAGAGCTATCGGTGGATTGCGCCCTTCGAGGCCATGGGCGATGCCGAGAACGCCAAATCCGCCGGTACCCACGGCCGCCTGACCGGCTTCACCGATCTCGGCGACCAGGCGATCTATACCCGCCCGCTCAAGGATTTTCGCGGCTGGGTCTGGCAAAGCGCCGAATGCGCAGCCCCGGCGTCCGTTCCGGATGGCAGCGATGCGGAGGATGGGGACTGCGAGAAACCGGCGTTTTTCTCCCTGCGCCTGCCCGTGGCGGTGCTGCGCGACGCGCTTTTCCAGAAAGAGCGTCCGGTCTGGCCGCCGCCGGATCTGGCGCGGATCGAGGTGCGCATCGCCGTGCTGGCTCCCGGCGACGGCGCCGTATTGCTGGACAGCGATGCCGCCGGCGCGATGCCGCCATTTTCCCTCAACGACCTCGCGCCCCTGTTGCTGCCGGGCGAAACCCTGCGCATCGGCAAGTCCTCCGGGGGAGAACTGCTGCGCCTGGACGGCGCCGACGCCCGGCAGGACGAATCCTGGCGCTTCATCCGCCGGCTGATCCGGCGTTTGCCGGTGGAGGTCCAGGACGCGCCGCTGGCGGCGGAAGAAGCCATCGCCACGCCCCTGGGTGTTTACTTCATGCGGCTCAGCGCCGACGCGCGTAGCGTGGACCAGGCCTTGAGCGCCGTGGCGACGCGCGTTTCCTGGTTTGTCGGCGCCATGCTCCTGGCCATCGGCCTGGCCTGGCTGGTCATCGACATCGGCATCATCCGCCGCATCGCCCTGCTGACCCGGCGTGCCACCCAGTTGTCGCAGACGGTCAAGGCCACGGGCAGCGCGGAGCGGCTCGATTTGGCCGATCTGCGCGGCACGGACGAGCTGGGGATTCTGGCCAACTGCCTGCACGACCTGCTGCATCGCGTCAAAGAGGACGTGGAGCGGCAGAAAATCCGCGCCGAGCAGGAAAAAGACCTGTGGCACGCCGTCGGCCACGAAATCATGTCCCCGCTGCAATCGCTGATGGCCCTGCACGGGGCGGCGGACGACAACCCCAGCCGCCGCTACATCAACCGCATGCAGCAGGCCATCCGCATCCTTTACGGCAGTGCGTCCCCCAGCGAGGCGTTCCAGTCATCGACCCTGCAGGTGCAGGCCATCGACATTGACGAATTCCTGCGCAACGTCGCCGCCAACGCCTCGTGCATCGGCATCGGCGACGTCCGTTTCACCGACGACAAGGCCCCGCTGATGGTCCGGGCGGACGAATATTCGCTGGAAGATGTGGTGACCCACGTGCTGCGCAACGCCGACCGTTTCCGCCGCCCCGGAACGGCCATCACCATGAGCCTGGCAGCCGGCGAATCGACGGCCAGCGTGCTCATCCACAACATCGGGCCGCCCATTCCCGACGAACTGGTCGGCCGCATCTTCGAGTACGGCGTATCCGACCAGCCCGACGCGGGCGCCAACGGCAATCGCGGCCAGGGTTTGTTCGTCGCGAAAACCTACATGGCGAAAATGGCCGGCACCATCGCCGCGCAAAACGTCGACGACGGCGTCTGCTTCACACTGACTCTGCAAAGGGCGGCGGGGGAGTGACGCGGGCCGATAAGACGCCGGCCGGTACCGTCCGAGCCGGCCTACGCTATAGTTGCAAGGGGGACTTTTAGTCTCTTACAAGCCAAGTCTTTATAAAATCTGATCAAACTGTCGCGGTGGCGAGTGTCGGAATGATGAGGAACTCGGTGAGTTTGCAGCAGGTCGCGATGGTGGCTCGACCGAGTCGTGTCAGGTAATAGCGATAG
>DATDOO010000372.1:0-9689 GCA_035293245.1 Methylococcaceae bacterium | reverse complement strand
GCCCGCCGCACCGCCGATGACGATGTTCTGGGGCGTCATGCGTTTCAGGTAAACCGTGTAGATCACCGCGTAGCCGATCAGCGACAGGAAGGTCAGCACGGCGGTGAGCATATTTACTTGCGTGACGAGGATATACATCCCCGTCGCTCCCAAGAGTCCGGCGAAGCCGAGGACGCGGGCCGGATTCAGCTGTCCCTGCGGCAGCGGGCGGCGCCGGGTGCGCGCCATGTGCGCGTCGGCCTGCCGGTCGAGGTAGTGGTTGATGGCTGCGGCGGAAGCGGCGGCCAGCGCGATGCCCAGCGTTCCGTACAGGACGTTGCCCAGCGGCGGCGCGCCCGGCACGGCCAGGAACATGCCGATCACGGCGGTGAAGACGATCAGGGCCACCACTTTGGGCTTGCACAGGGACAGATAGGCTTTCCAGGGGGGCGGGGTCATGGGTTGTGTGCGGCCGATTCGATTAAAATGAAAAAGTTCGCGCCGTGGGCGCGGCGTTTTTCATCCATTTCCCGACTCACCAAAGAGTGTTCATCATGAAGATACTGCGCGCAGCGGTCGCGCTCCTGTCCTGTCTGCCCGTCCTGGCTTGGGCGGAAAGGCCGGCGGTTCACGAATTCCAGCTCGACAACGGTCTCAAGCTGCTGGTGAAAGAGGATCATCGCGCGCCGGCGGCGGTGTCGCAGGTTTGGTACAAGGTCGGTTCCAGCTACGAGCACGAAGGCGTGACCGGTATTTCCCACATCCTGGAACACATGATGTTCAAGGGCACGGAAAAGCATCCACCGGGCGAGTTTTCCCGCATTATCGCAGCAAACGGGGGGAGGGAGAACGCATTCACCGGCGCGGATTATACCGCCTACTTCCAGACCCTCGAAAAATCCCGCCTGGAAGTGAGCTTCGAGCTGGAGGCGGACCGCATGCGCCATCTGCGCATCCTGCCGGAGGAATTCGCCAAGGAGCGCGAGGTGGTCATGGAGGAGCGGCGCATGCGCACCGAAGACCAGCCGCGCGCCAAACTGTCCGAGCACTTCGCGGCGCTGGCGCACACCAACAGCCCGTACCGCAATCCGGTCATCGGTTGGCCGGACGACATCCGCGCCATCACGGTCGAGGACTTGCGGGACTGGTACCTCCGCTGGTACGCCCCGAACAACGCCACGCTGGTCGTGGTGGGCGATGTGGAACCCCAGGCCGTGCTGGAACTGGCGAAAAAGCACTTCGGACCGCTGCCTCCCGGCGATTTGCCGGCGCTGAAACTGCGCCGGGAAGTGGAGCAGGCGGGCGAGCGGCGCATGACGGTGAAATTGCCCGCCAAGCTCCCCTATCTCGCCATGGCGTACAAGGTGCCGGCGTTGAAGGAGGCACAGGCCGACTGGGAACCTTACGCCCTGGAAGTGCTGGCTGGAGTGCTCGACGGCGGCGCCAGCGCGCGCTTTTCCAGCCGCCTGGTGCGCGGCGGGCAGATCGCGGCGGAAGCCGGCGCCGGCTATAACCTGTATCCGCGTCTGCCCGCCTTGTTCGAACTGGAGGCGACCCCGGCGACGGGCAAGAGCTTGCGGGAACTGGAACAGGCGCTGCGCGAAGAGGTGCGCCAAGTGCGCGACAAGCCCGTCGCCCAGGCCGAACTGGAACGGGTGAAGGCCCAAGTGTTGGCGCAGGAGGTTTATCAGCGCGACTCCATGTTCTATCAGGCCATGCGCCTCGGCTTGCTGGAGACGGTGGACCTGGGTTGGCAGCGCGCCGACGAATATCCGGCCCGTATCCAGGCGGTGAAGGCAGAAGAGGTGCAGGCGGTCGCCCGCAAGTACCTGCTGGACGAGCATCTGAGCGTCGCCTGGCTTGAACCCTTGCCCATCGAAGCGGGCAAGGCGGTCATCGAATCGATTCAGGAGACGGGTCATGTACGCTAAGCGCTGGATAGTGGCAATCGGGCTGTTCGCGTTCTGGGCCTGTGGCGTCCAGGCGGGGCCGGTCATCGAACAGTGGACGGCCCCGCAAGGGAGCCGGGTGCTGTTCGTGAAAGCGCCCGGCTTGCCCCTGCTCGACGCTCGTGTGGTGTTTGCCGCCGGCAGCGCCCGCGACGGCGAGCAGTACGGCGTCGCCGCGCTGACAGCTTCCCTGCTGGACGCTGGCGCGGGCGAATGGGACGCGGACGCCATTGCCCAGCGGCTGGAAGGTGTCGGCGCTGCGCTGGGCGGCGGCGCGTCGCGCGATTCGGCCTGGCTGAGCCTGCGCACCCTCACCGAGCCGGACAAGCTCGCCGTGGCGCTGGAAACCGCCCGGGCGGTGCTGGTCCAGCCCCGTTTCAGTCCGAAAGACTTCCAGCGTGAAAAGCAGCGCACGCTGCAGGCGCTCAAACAGGAAGAGGAGTCGCCCGCGGACATCGCCGAAAACATGTACTACGAGGCGCTGTACGGCGCGCATCCTTACGCCCATCCGGCCAGCGGCAAGCCGGAAACGGTGGCGCGCCTGAAGCGGGAGGACGTGAAGCGTTTTCATCGCCGTTACTACGTGGCGAAGAATGCGCTCCTGGTGCTGGTGGGCGATGTGAGCCGCGAGAAGGCGGCGGAAATCGCCGCAGCCCTGCTGCACGGGATGCCCGAGGGCGCGGCGGCGGAAGCACTGCCCCCCGCCCCGGACAACGGCGCCGGCACAGTGCTGCGCAAAACGTTCCCGTCGGCGCAGACGCATGTTCTCTCCGGCGCACCGGTGCTGCCGTTCAACGATCCGGATTATTTCCCGCTGTATGTGGGCAACCATATTCTCGGCGGCAGCGGCCTGGTGTCGCGCATCATCGATGAGGTGCGCGAGAAGCGCGGCCTGTCCTACAGCGCTTACAGCTACTTTCAGCCGCAGGCGGCGCGCGGCCCGTTCACCATGGGTCTGCAAACCCGCAACAATCAGGCGGAGGAGGCGGTGCGCGTGCTGAACGAAACACTGCGCGCCTTCATCGCCGACGGGCCGACGGAGGAAGAGTTGGCGGCAGCCAAGAAGAACATCACCGGCGGTTTTGTGCTGCGCATCGACAGCAACCAGAAAATCGCCGAAACCGTGGCCATGATCGGTTTCTACGGCTTGGCGCTGGATTATCTCGACACGTTCAGCGCACGAGTCGAGGCCGTGAATCGTGACGATATCCGCCGCGTGTTTCAGGCGCGGATTCGGCCCGAAGCGTTCAAGACCGTCGTCGTCGGCGGGGAGGCCAAGACGGATTGAGCAATCGCCTGCGCATCATCGGCGGCCAGTGGCGCAGCCGGCTCATCGAATTTCCCGATGCGCCGGGCTTGCGCCCCACGCCCAACCGGGTGCGCGAGACCCTGTTCAACTGGCTGCGCGAGGAAGTGATGGGCGCGCGCTGTCTCGACCTGTTCGCCGGCAGCGGCGCATTGGGTTTCGAGGCCTTGTCGCGCGGCGCGCGGTCGCTGATTCAGGTGGAGATCGGACGCGAAGCGTGCGAGGCGCTGCGCCGCAATGCGGCCAGGTTGGGCGCGGCGGGGCTGGAGATCCTGGAAGCCGATGTCTTCCGCTTTTTGGAAGGTCCGGTGCAGCCGTCCGATCTGGTGTTTCTCGATCCGCCTTTCGGCCAGAAACGGGCCGAATCCTGCTGCCGTCTGCTTGAAGCGCGCGGTTGGCTGCGGGAGGAGGCGTTGGTCTACGTCGAGACGGAAGCCGCCCTCCCGCCTCGCGAGGTGCCGGAAAACTGGATGCTCATGAAATCCGGCAAGGGCGGCGAGGTGGGTTATTATTTATACCGGCGCGGACCTCGCGCCGCCAACGACACGCCCCGCGAGCATTTTCCATGTCCGTGACCGCCATATACCCCGGCACTTTCGACCCCGTAACCCACGGTCACGTGGATCTGATCGCGCGTGCCACCCGCTTGTTCGGGCGGGTGGTGGTGGCGGTGGCGGAGAGCAAGAACAAAATCCCGCTGTTCACCCTGGAGGAGCGGGTGGCGCTGTGCCGCGAGGTGCTGGGGCATCTGCCTCGCGTCGAAGTCGCCGGCTTCAACAGCCTGCTGGTGGAGTGCGCGCGCCGCGAAGGCGCTCAGGTCGTGCTGCGCGGCCTGCGCGCGGTATCCGATTTCGAATACGAATTCCAGCTTGCCTGGATGAATCACCGCCTGAATCCGGAACTGGAAACCCTGTTCTTGACCCCGGCAGAGCAGTACGCCTTCATCTCTTCCACCATGATCCGGGAAATCGCCAAGCTGGGCGGGGATGTGAGCGGTTTCGTGCCCGAAGCGGTGCAAAGGGCGCTGCTGGACAAATGCAGAACGAACGACTAGAGAGGTGACGCCATGGCCTTGCTGATAACCGACGAATGCATCAACTGCGACGTTTGTGAACCGGAATGCCCGAACCAGGCCATCTCGCAGGGAGCGGAAACCTACCAGATCGACCCGTCCCGCTGCACGGAGTGCGTGGGCCACTTCGACCGCCCGCAGTGCATGGAAGTGTGCCCGGTGGATTGCATCATTCCGCATCCCTCGTACCGAGAGAGTAAGGAAACGCTGTTCGCCCGCTACTTGCGCCTGACGGAAGCGGAGCGCAGGGCGTACGGAAGGTAGCGGTTCTCAGAACAAATCCACACTGCCGGCGGGTACCTCCGCAGGCAGGATTTTTCCTTCCTCGATGAGTTGCTCGTAGCGGTGCACCCGGTTGCGCCCCTGTCGCTTGGCGAAGTACAGGGCGCGGTCCGCCCGGTCAAGCAGTGGCGCATAAGCGATTTCCCCGCTGATTTCCGTATAGCCGATACTGGTGGTGACCGTGCCGACCAGCGGAAAGGCGTAGCCTTCCACCGCCGCGCGGAAACGGTTGAGTATTTTGGCGCAAACGCCCGCATCCGGCGTTTTCAGCAGGATCACGAATTCTTCGCCGCCGAAACGGAACAGCAGGTCGTCTTCGCGGAAAATCTGCGTCATCAGCCGCGCGAACAGCAGGAGTACTTCGTCGCCGTAAAGATGACCGAAAGAGTCGTTGATGCGTTTGAAGTGGTCGATGTCCACGATGGCCAGCGCCAGAAAACCCCGGTCGCCGGCACGCTGGCGCAGGCCGCGCGCCTGTTCGATCACTTTCACAACCCTTTCGTCGAAGGTTTTGCGATTCAGCAGGCCGGTCAGCCGGTCGTGCTGGTTTTCGTTGAGCAATTCCAGATAGTTCCGGTAGATGCGCAAGAAGCTGTCGATCAGACGGATATCGAGGCTGCGCCCGCGCCGGTGGTCGACACAGAGAATTCCCGCCGGCCGGTTTTCCGCGCCGATTACCGGATGGATGTGCACCTGACGATCGTCGCCGGCGATGTCGGCGGATTTCCCGCTTTCCAGGCAGGCGCGGTACGAAAGGGGGGCTTCGTTCAGGAAGATCATTTTCCCCTCTTCGCCGTCCGGGCAAGCGCACAAAGAGGGATCGCGCACGTGAGCGACGCGCACGAGGCGGTTGGGGGGCTCGTTCGTCTCGTCTTCTTCCGGCACGTAGAGGGTGATGCGGCAGGCGCCGGTCAGTTCCAGCATGGTCTGGATGAGGCAGGTTTCCAGCGAATGCTGGTCGCGCTGCTCGGTCAGCCGGATGACCGATTCGAGAATGTTGTGCGGCGCCGTGGCAGCGTCAGTCACGGAAATTGTCGAATTGCAGCGGCAGGTCCAATGGAGTCTGGCGCAACAGGGCGATGGCTTCCTGGAGATCGTCCCGCTTCTTGCCGGTGACGCGGATTTTTTCCCCCTGGATGGCCGCCTGCACCTTGAGTTTGCTGTCCTTGATGAGACGGACGATTTTCTTCGCCAAGTCGGCGTCGATGCCCTGGCGCAGCGTCACGGTCTGCCGCGCCTGCTTGAGCGCGGTCTGCGGCTCGTCGACCTTCAGGCAGCCCAGGTCGATGCCGCGCTTGGCCAGCTTGGCCTGCAGGATGTCGAGCATCTGCTGCAACTGGAATTCCACCTCGGCGTGCAGGGTGATGATGCACTCCTCCTGCTCGTAGCGCGCGCCGCTGCCCTTGAAGTCGAAGCGCGTGGCGACCTCGCGGTTGGCTTGGTCGACGGCGTTGGTGGCTTCGTGCGGGTTGATTTCGGAAACGATGTCGAAAGACGGCATGGCCGTGCTCTCCCTTGCAAATCGGGGAGCTAAATATCATCATTATTCGCTTTTGATTTCAAGGATATGCGCGGCATGACCCTTCCCAACGCCTTATACGAAACTTCGCTCAAGAGCGTCAAACTGCTCAATCGCGGCAAGGTGCGGGATATTTACGCGGTGGGCGAGAACTATCTGCTCATCGTGACCACCGACCGCATTTCCGCCTTCGACGTAGTGATGCCCGAACCGATTCCCGGCAAAGGCGCGGTGCTGACGGCGCTGTCCAACTTCTGGTTCGCCCGCATGGGGCACATCATTCCCCATCACCTGGCCTCGTTGACGCTGGGCATGGCCGTGCCCGACCCATCCGAGCGGGCTCTGATCGAGGGGCGCGCCATCGTGGTCAAGAAATTGCGGCCTTTACCGGTCGAGGCCATCGTGCGCGGCTATCTGATCGGTTCCGGCTGGAAGGACTACCAGAAAACCGGATCGGTGTGCGGCATTCGCTTGCCGGAGGGATTGCGCCAGGCGGAACGGTTGCCCGAGGCGATCTTCACGCCGTCCACCAAGGCGGAGCAAGGCGCTCACGACGAGAACATCAGCTTCGAGAAGACCGTGGAGTTGCTTGGCCGCCGCTTGGCAGAGAAGGTGCGCGACACGAGTCTTGCTCTTTACACCCAAGCCGCCGAATACGCCCGGGCGCGCGGCATCATCATCGCCGACACCAAGTTCGAGTTCGGCCTGGACGAGGCGGGTGTTCTCCATCTGATCGACGAGGCGCTGACGCCGGATTCCTCGCGTTTCTGGCCCGCCGACGAATACCAGGTGGGTGTCAGCCCGCCGAGCTTCGACAAGCAATATCTGCGCGACTACCTGGAAACGCTGGACTGGAACAAGAAAGCGCCGGGGCCGCATTTGCCGGAAGAAGTCATCGAGCGGACGGCCGCCAAATACCGGGAAGCGCAAACAAGGCTGACGGGTTCAGAGTAATCCCTGTTCGGCGAAAGAATAGGCCGGGCCTTCGCCGATGATGAAGTGATCGAGGACGCGGATGTCGATCAGTCCCAGTGCCTGCTTGAGCCGATCGGTGAGTTGCCGGTCGGCGGCGCTGGGCTGGTTCGAACCGGAAGGGTGGTTGTGGGCGAAAATCAGCGCGCCGGCGTTGAGCGCCAGCGCCCGCTTGACGACTTCGCGCGGGTAGACGCTGGCGCCGTCCAGGGTGCCGCGGAACAATTCTTCGTAGCGGATGACGCGGTGCTGGTTGTCGAGGAACACGGCGGCGAAAATCTCGTGCGGCTGGTCGCGCAATTGGCTGGCGAGGAAATCCCGGGTCAGTTCGGGGCTGGTCAGCGCGGCGCCGGAACGCAATTCTTCCTGGAGATGGCGCCGTGCCATCGCCAGCACCGCTTGCAGTTGCGCGTACTTGGCATTGCCGAGGCCCGGATGCCGGCAGAAATCCTCGCGGCGGGCCTGCAGCAGCGCGCGTAGCGAGCCGAAGCCGGTCAGTAATTCGCGCGCCAGGTCGACGGCGGTTTTGCCCGGTACGCCGGTGCGCAGGAAGATGGCCAAGAGTTCCGCGTCGGACAAGGCGGCGGGTCCGTGTTGCAGCAAGCGCTCGCGCGGACGTTCGGCGTCGGGCCAGTCGGTGATGGGCATAAACGCTCCTTGTTGTTTGGACGGAAGAATAGAGTCTTGCGCAAGAATTGGCCATAATCCGTCCTGTTTTTCTGGTGTGAGACGGGGGAGTTGCTTGAGGCCATGCTGAAGGGAAAGCGCATCGTGCTGGGTGTGACCGGAGGCATCGCCGCCTACAAGTCCGCCGAACTGACCCGCCTGCTGCGCGAAGCGGGCGCGGAGGTGCGCGTCGCGATGACGCCGGCGGCCCGTGCCTTCGTCGCGCCGCTCACTTTTCAGGCCCTGTCCGGTCACCCGGTGGGACTGGAGCTTCTGGAATCCCCTGAGCGCGCGGGGATGGAGCACATCGATCTGGCGCGCTGGGCGGACGCGGTATTGATCGCCCCCGCGACGGCGGACTTCCTCGCCCGACTCAGGTTGGGCCTGGCGGACAGCCTGCTTGCGACGCTGTGTCTGGCCACGGCGGCGCCGCTGGCGGTGGCGCCGGCCATGAACCAGGCGATGTGGCGCCATCCGGCCACGCAGGACAATCTGGCGACGTTGCGTCAGCGCAACGTGCGCATATTCGGCCCGGACGAAGGTACTCAGGCCTGTGGCGACGTTGGTCCGGGGCGGATGCTGGAACCCGCCGGTTTACGCGATGCGCTGGCTGCATTGTGGCGGGACGGCCCACTTTCCGGTTGCCGCGTCCTGGTCAGCGCCGGCCCGACCCGCGAGGCGATTGATCCGGTACGTTTTCTGAGCAACCGCAGTTCGGGGAAAATGGGTTTTGCCGTGGCGGAAGCGGTTCGCGCCGCCGGTGGGCGGGTCACGCTGGTCGCAGGTCCTACCGCTTTGGCTCCACCCGCGGTAGATGAGTTGGTTCGGGTGGAAAGCGCAACGGAAATGGCCGAGGCGGTAGTGGGCCGGGCCGCTACGCACGACATTTTCATCGCCGCGGCGGCGGTGGCGGATTACGCGCCGCAAAGCGCCGCACCCGCCAAAATCAAGAAGGGCGCGGATGAAATGCAATTGGCATTGCGCCGTACGCCGGATATTCTGGGAATTCTCGCCGATCTGCCCAAGCGACCTTTTACCGTGGGCTTCGCAGCGGAAACCGACAATCTGGCCCAGAATGCGCAAGAGAAGTTGCGTTTAAAGCGCCTGGACATGATCGCCGCGAACTGGGTGGGTCGGGAACAAGGAGGTTTCGAACGCGACGAGAACGCGCTGGAAGTGTTCTGGGCCGAAGGCCATGAGGGCATCGCCCTGACCACCAAGCGCGAGGCCGCTCGGCAATTGGTCGAACTGATTATCAGGAGATTCCGTGCGCAAAATCCGGCTGAAAGTGCTTGACGAGCGGCTGGGGCAGTCGATCCCTTTGCCCGACTACGCCACAGAAGGGGCTGCCGGACTGGATCTGCGCGCCTGCCTGCACGAATCGCTGGAGTTGAAGCCGGGCGAGACGCGGCTGATTCCGACGGGATTGGCTATTCACATTGCCGATCCGGGCGTCGCGGCCGTGCTCGTGCCGCGTTCGGGGCTGGGGCACAAACACGGTATCGTGCTCGGCAATCTGATCGGGCTGATCGACTCCGATTACCAGGGGCAGGTGTTCATTTCCTGCTGGAACCGGGGCGATCAGGCCTTCCGCATCGAAGTGGGCGAGCGCATTGCGCAGATGGTGTTCGTCCCGGTGTTGCAGGTGGCGTTCGAGCGGGTGCAAACATTCGAGGAAAGCGCACGCGCCGGCGGGGGATTCGGTCATACCGGCCGCGATTAGGCGTGGTCCGAAGCTGGGGAACTTTTTGGAGGGGCGCATGAGTTTGGGACGAATATTTGGAATGCTGCTGGCGATGTCCATGGCCGTTTATCTGGCCTTGGCGGGCTTTTTTTATTTCGACGCGCGGGCTCAGAGCGAGGCCGCCAACCGGCAGGCCGCACAGTTTACGGCCGAGGCGATGGCGCGCCACGTCGGCATACTGGCGCGTCGGGTGGCGCGCG
>DATDOO010000371.1:0-4372 GCA_035293245.1 Methylococcaceae bacterium | reverse complement strand
CCGGCGATGAGCGCCGCCGAGCAGTTCGATACCGGCTCCCACGCCGGGCGCAACATCTGGGACCTGCGCTACCCGGTGGTGGACGAGGAATACGGCGTGGTGATGAGCTTCGCCCGTTTCGGCCTCAAGGCCGGCTTCACGGCGAACCGTCCCGCCCAGGCGGCGACGCGGCTGGTGGCCGAGTTCTTTGCCGTCCGCAAGGGCCAGATCTGGGACATCCAGGCGGCGATGGTAAACCGCGACGAGAAACTGCCCTCGGCCTGGACGCCGGACTACGGCCCCACGCGCGGTGGCTGGGCTCCCATCACCTGCGACCGCGCCTGCCTCACACGCTTCATCGATGCCTACTACGCCGCGCTCATCGCCAATGACCCGCGCGCACTGGCGCAGGCCGCGAAGGCAAGGATCACGCTCAACGGCGACGACGCGCCACTGTCCAAGGTGTTCTGGGACAGCGCGCAGAAAGTGCGCTGGCGCTTCGACGCCGTGAACGAGCGCCTGGGCGACACCGGCACGCAGGTGGTCATCACCAACGCCGATGGCTCCGAGACCATGGAGATGCTGCGCCTGAAAGTGGCCAACGGCGCCATCACCGAGATGGAGATCCTCCGCTGCAACAAGGGTGATATCGCAGCCAACTGGTGGGGGCCGGAACAGCTGGACAAGGAGCCTTCCCAGTACCTGAAGTTGCCCATCCCGCCCGCCGAGCGCAATTCGTACTACGAGCTGGTCGCCATCGGGGACGGCTACTTCCGCGCCTTCCAGACCAATGGCACGCCGGACTACCACAGGCCCGACCTGCTGCCCGACACCACTCGCTTCGAGAACGGCGTGCACTACACGGGCACCGTGCGCAATGGCGCCTACGCCACGGCCATGGACGGCTTCGACCGCGGCCGTTTCCTCGGCCGGAACCTGTGGGATCGCCGCTACCCGGTGGTGGACGAGGAGCGCGGCATCGTGCTCGTCATCCTGCGCTTCGGCAAGGTCGAAGGCGTGCAGAACGCCGCCTCCGTCACGCAGTACGACCGCATCGTCGGCGAGTTCTTCACGGTGAAGGCGGGGAAGATCCAGGAAGTTCAGGCCGTGCTGGTGGATCGCCCGGATGCAAAGCCCACCGGCTGGGACACGAAGTGGTTCGGCCCCGGCGCGGGCGGCTGGAAGAGCATGCCGACCGGGCAGTAGTCAACGTCCCGGGGAAATGGGGCGCAGACCGGCCGGTCCCCGGGTTCACCACCGGCCCCGTATCTTAAATGCTGTTCCTGTAATGACTTTTGAAGTCGACGTTGCCATCGACTTTTACCGATGCTTCGGTACATTCGGCACTGCGAGGACTCATGATCTGTACTCTCACCGGCAGGGCAGTCGTCACGTTGGCCCTCCTCTTTTCGTTTTCGTTTCACGCTGGGGCGGAGGATCTCAACATCGTCTCGATTTCACCATCGACGAGCAAGCCTCTGGAAGTGGGATCCGCGGTCTCCTTCGAGATCGTTCTCGAATACAAAATCGAAAGCGCCGCCAGTCGCAGAATCCAGCTCGAGATTCTCCGAGGGGGAGATGGGGAAAGGATGGACACTGTTTCCCGCTGGGTCCAGGTCCTGCCTAAAGGCAAGGACACGCTGACCGTAAAGCGAACGGTGAACATTCCTGAAACTGCCAGGATAGCCATTGAGGCCTCCATTCCATCTGAAGAGTTTCGCGTCAGGGCGCTGGCGTTTCAGAGAAAGGAATTTGATGTCGTAGACCGGACCGGCAATCGGATGAAGCCGCGCGCCACCGCCGGAGACAGCATTACGCTCACGTCTCTTTCTCCACCTGGCGGATCGCCGTTGCAGCTGGGCGAGAGCGTCAATTTCAAAGCGAAGATCAACTACGACCTGCGAAGCGCCAGCTCCGGCCGAATCCTGTGGTTCTTCGCGAATGCCGGCGAAGTCCAGACGATTCTTGTCAACCAGGTTGTCGCAGCCGGAAAAGGAACCCTCGATCTCGACAAGAGCGTTCAAATGCGATTTGGCCTGGGAACACAGCCGGACATGCTTGTCTACCTGATGGCAGACGGTTTTGTCCGCAGTATTGCAGCCGACACCGAGCGCTATAGCATGGATGAACCTCAAGGGAATTCACCGAACAGCAAACCTCCAATCACGGTCAACGTCGCCGACCAACAACTGGATCGCGTCAGGATTGTCTCGATCTCCCCTTCTCCGGAAAAAAGCCTGCACGTTGGCCAGACCGTGGATTTCGAAATTCGCCTTGAATACGAGCTCGCAAGCACGGACCTCGCCGAACTGGATGTTCGCCTGGGCAATGTTCCCCGATTCCTTGGCCTGGATGATCGTGTTATCGCCAAAGGGAAAGGGTCGGCGACCATCACGCGGCGAATCGTCATTCCGCCGGGAAGCGCAGGCACTCTCAGCGTGCGGGCCGGTTTCTCTGCGCCTGCAACTGCTCGCGACATTCGCCGCTACACGATCGTTCCGCAATAACCCGGCAGGATACGCAGTTTTCCGGTCAGCCTTACCCGGACGGGTAAGATGAAAAGCCCCCGGCTGCGCCGGGGGCTTTTGCTCGTGCTTTCAGGCCTGCTGCTTACCGGCTGGCCTGGAGGCTGGCTCCGCCACTAGGACCCTGAGTAGGGCCGCTGCCAAGGATGTCACCGGTGGAGACAAGCTTGACCCAGAGCGAACCGTTGCCCTTGTAGTACGAGGTGGCAGTGGCCTTGCGCAGCGCGTCCAGACTGTCCTGCGCCGTACCCGACGACGCAGTGGTGAATCCCTTCAGCTCGAACATCACCCACGAACCAGCATCCAGTTCCGAGACGCTGAGCGACAGGGACGGTCTTTCGGTGGTTACTTTGTACTCGGTGCCCGCTCGTACGTTGGTTGCACCGGGGTCAGGGAATTCCTTGCCGTTGAGGCTGAGAACGACTGGCTGCGCCGGAACTGCAGCAGCTGCGCCGCCTCGACCACCACGTGCGCCAGGGCCCGCGGCCGCGCCTCTTGCACCAGGTCCGCCAACTCCGCCAGCTCCAGCGGCAGCACCACGGCCACCAGGTGCGCCGGGTCCGAGAGGTCCAACCTCTCCGAACCCAGCGGGGCCGCCGCCTCCGCCAACAGTCATGCGCCCAACGTCGCCCTTGCAAACCGCAGCGTTCCAGGTGGGCTTGATCTCGCAGGCGTCGTCGAGTGCGATTCCGCCGTTGATGACGATAAAGGAATTGGGGACACCGCCGACCGAGCCGTCCTTGTCGTGGAACACCGAGCTCTTATAGCTCCCACTGCCGTAATCATCGTTGCTCCACTTATTCTCCATCGGCGGGAAATACACCGGCTTGGCGTTGATGAATTTCGCGCGCTGTACGGTGTTGTTGGAGCTCATTCCGAAGCTGGTAAACAGGAGGTAAGAGAGCGCTCCCGTCTTGCGGGTCGCGTTGTCCTGGAAGTTCACGAACGTGACATTGTCCAGTTCATGATGGTAGTCGTAGAACTCGTAGGCGCGGATCGGGAAATCCGCGAGTGTGGGCTGCGGCAAGCTGCGGCCGTAAGCTTTTTCCGCCGGCGTGCTGGGGTTGCCGATGTTCTCGGTTTCGCCCACGAACAGCGAGTCCACCACCCGTGACGTAAAGGCGGATTGACCGAAGCTGCCGGACGCATGCGTGTAGCCAATGGCGTTGTCGGCCAACTTCAAGTTCTTGTAAACGTGCATCTCACCGCGGTTCCACATGCCGCCATTGCGGTTCTTGTAGCTGGTGAAATCCTCGAAGACCGACTCCACTTGAGGGCCGTTCGCGTTAGCGGGATTGACAAGAGAAGTATGTCCGCCGACGGCGAAATGACCATCGGGCCTGGGGCCGCGGTCGAGCAGGAAACCGTCAAAGTTCGAATGGGCGATGTTGCCCTTGAACTCCTTCACCTTGGTTCGACGTGGCCAGGTCTTCGTACCGATCTCCGTGTTTTCGAACTTACCAATACCGTTCTGCGGCAGGGCGAACCAGAAACCGGTCGAGTCGGACCCCGCGGCCACGTTGTCCCGGTATATATTGTCCGGATTGGTGATCCAGAAAGTCGACGCCGTGTTGTCGGAAGGGAGCAGGACATCCTTGGCGTTCTGGCCGTCGGTAAGGAAGTTCCGGCCGTTGGCCGTCGTTCCGAACGGGGCGAGGTTTGTCGGGACGCACGGCGCGTCAGGATGACACTTGGTCAGGATCGCCAGGTTGTGGACGAACTGGTTGTCGTGCTCCACGCCGTCTTCGAGGATTTCACCAGCTACAAGAACCGCAATGGCGGCATGTGGAACCGCGGTGAGATGCACGTTTACAAGAACTTGAAGTTGGCCGACAACGCCATTGGCTACACGCATGCGTCCGGCAGCT
>DATDOO010000370.1:0-4084 GCA_035293245.1 Methylococcaceae bacterium | reverse complement strand
GGCCACGGCTAAGCTGCGACAACCGGTCGAACCAAATCTTGAAGTCGGAGGTTTTCATGAGGACGCCCTCCTGGGTTGGATGCGTTTATCTCATTGGACAAAAAATCCATTTCAACGTTTAACGCAGACATAGCCTTTTTTAACGCCCTCACTCCATCAAGAAGCATTGGCTTGGCGTTCGCCATGGCTGAAAAATATGGGATAACCCACGTGGTCATGCGGGAAGGATTCCTGTTGAAACATGCCGACCTGGAATTGGTTTACGACGACGCGCAGTACCGGATTTATCGGATACATCCCGACCGCCGCCCGTCGGATACCTGAGAGGACCCATTCATGACGAAAGTTGTTTTCGCATGGGAACTGGGAAGCGATTTGGGGCATATGGGCCGGATGCTGCCCATTGCGACCCGCCTGCATTCGCGCGGGGTCGAGGTCGAATTTTTGATTCGGGACCTGTCCAGGGCGGAACTTCTTCTCGGCAAGAACGGCTTCGACTTCCTGCCGGCGCCTTATTTTTTCAATAAGGCCGCGAGCCATGCCACACCGCCCATAAACTATAGCGACATTTTATTGCGCTACGGCTACCACAATGCCGATTGCCTGACGGGACTGTTAAAGTCATGGCTTCGCCTCTTTGCCTATAGCAAGCCCGATCTGATTCTGGCCGACCACAGCCCCACCGCATTGCTCGCCGCCCGCATCGCTGGATTGCCCGCCGCCGAGTTCGGCACCGGCTTCACTTCTCCGCCGCTGCAAAGCCCTTTTCCCAATATGCGTCCCTGGATTCCCCTGTCCAAGGCGAAACTGGAGCAACCCGAGCGGGCGCTGCTCGCCGTAATCAATAGCGCGTTGAGCACGATGGGAATAGATCCGCTGGATACCGCGAGCGCGATATTCGCCTCGATTAGGGAGAGATTTCTGTGCACCTTCGCCGAACTGGACCACTATCCACACCGAGAGGCCGCCAATTACCGGGGGGTACTATTTACCGACCAGGAAGGCGTCGACCTGGATTGGCCGACTGCAGGGGAGCACAAAATCTATGCCTATCTCAAGGCGACTTACCCCGCATACAAGGAGATGCTTTCGGCGCTGTCAAAAATGGGCCATTCCACGATTGTTTACTGCCCGGATATACCCAGGGAAATTTTCAAGTCCTTCAACACGAAAAATATCCGGATTTCTTCCAAGCCCGTCCGTCTAGCCGGAATCGCGCCGCAATGCGATCTGGCCATTACTCACGCCGGCCATGGCACGCTCGCATCCATGTTGCTCCATGGAGTGCCGCTGTTGCTCCTGCCGACCCAACTGGAACAATTCCTGGCCGCTTCCCGCATGGAGGCTTTGGGCGCCGCACTGATCGCAACACCCGACGCGAAAGGCATGAACTATCCTGCATTACTGGAACG
Organism: Methylococcaceae bacterium; assembly: GCA_035293245.1. Lineage (GTDB taxonomy): Bacteria > Pseudomonadota > Gammaproteobacteria > Methylococcales > Methylococcaceae > DATDOO01. The sequence continues at coordinate 2,672 of DATDOO010000370.1, read as the reverse complement.
GCTTTTGACCGCCCCTTCATTCCGGCAAGCGGCGGGCAAATTCCAGCGTCGTTATGCCGACTTTGCCGTGGATCGGCTGCAAGATCGCCTCGCGGTGGAAATCGCCTCGCTCGCGGACGCTCCGTGACGTGTCTCCGGCAAACGATCAGGCCGCCCGGCTGGCCTTCTTGCGCTCGTGCTCCAGGAGCAGTTTCTTGCGAATGCGGATACTCCGCGGAGTCACTTCCACCAGTTCGTCGTCGTCGATGAACTCCAGCGCCTGTTCCAGCGACAGACGGATGGGCGGCGTGAGGATGATGTTTTCGTCGCTGCCCGCCGCGCGAATGTTGGTGAGCTGCTTGGCCTTGGTGGGGTTGACCACCAAGTCGTTGTCGCGCGAGTGGATGCCGATGACCATCCCCTCGTACACATCTTCGCCGTGGCCGATGAACAGCCGCCCACGCTCCTGGAGATTGAACAGGGCGTAGCCGAGCGCCTTGCCGGCGACCATGGACACCAGCACGCCGTTGCTGCGCTGCCCCACGTCGCCTTTCTTGAGCGGGCCGTAGTGTTCGAAGACATGGTAAAGCAGGCCGGAGCCGGAAGTGGCGGTGAGAAATTCGGTTTGGAAGCCGATCAGGCCGCGCGAAGGCATCATGTATTCCAGGCGCACCCGGCCCTTGCCATCCGGCACCATATTCTGCAGGTCGCCCTTGCGCTCGCCCAGTTTTTCCATGATCGCTCCCTGGTGCTGCTCCTCGACCTCAATGGTGACGAACTCGTAGGGCTCGCACAATTCGCCGTCCATCTCCTTCATGATGACTTCCGGGCGTGACACACCCAGTTCATACCCTTCGCGGCGCATGTTCTCGATGAGAATGGACAAGTGCAATTCGCCGCGGCCCGACACCTTGAACTTGTCCGGGTCGTCGGTTTCCTCGACGCGCAGGGCGACGTTGTGCTTCAGTTCGCGCAGCAGCCGCTCGCGAACTTGGCGGGAAGTGACGAACTTGCCTTCCTTGCCGGCAAACGGCGAGGTGTTGACCTGGAAGGTCATGCTGACCGTCGGCTCATCCACACTGAGGGGCGGCAAGGCTTCCGGACATTCCGACGCGCACAGGGTATCGGAAATGTTGAGTTGGTCGATGCCGGTAAAGGCGATGATGTCGCCTGCGCTCGCTTCGGGAACCTCAAGTCGCTCAAGCCCCCTAAACCCGAGCACTTGCAGGATGCGAACGTTGCGGGCAGCGCCTTCGCGCGAGACGAGCGTAACCGGTGTATTCGTTTTGATCCGGCCGCGTTGGATGCGGCCGATGCCGATCACGCCGACATAACTGTTGTAATCCAGCTGGCTGATCTGCATCTGGAAGGGACCTTCCTTGTCCACCTCGGGCGGCTGGACATAGCGAACGATCGCCTCGAACAGCGGCGTCATGTCGCCGCCGCTCACATCCTCCGTCATGCCGGCGTAGCCGTTCAGCGCGGACGCGTAGATGACCGGGAAGTCGAGTTGCTCCTCGGTGGCGCCGAGACGATCGAACAGGTCGAAAGTCTGATCCAGCACCCACGACGGCCGGGCACCGGGACGGTCGATTTTGTTGATCACCACGATGGGGTGCAAACCCAAGGCAAATGCCTTCTGGGTGACGAAGCGGGTTTGCGGCATGGGCCCATCCACCGCGTCCACCAAGAGCAGGACCGAATCCACCATGGACAACACCCGCTCCACTTCGCCGCCAAAATCGGCGTGGCCTGGGGTGTCCACAATATTGATCCGGTAGCCGTTCCATTCGATGGCGGTATTCTTGGCCAGGATAGTGATGCCGCGCTCCTTTTCCAAGGCGTTGGAATCCATCACCCGCTCTTCCACCCGTTCATGGGCGGCGAAGGTGCCGGATTGCTGGAGCAGCTTATCCACCAGCGTGGTCTTGCCATGATCGACGTGAGCGATGATGGCGATGTTGCGTATTTTTTCGATCATGAGCGAATCAGACGTTCAGTAGGAGGGGGGCATGAAATCTATCGGTGCGAATCCAGCACGGATAGAGCGGGGATTGGAAGCAATAAATGTGAATTGCGGCGGGCTCGAAGGATTAGCCTTGCTCCCAGGGCAGTCCGTGAAAGCGCCAACCGCCAAGGGTACCGCGATGCTTGTCCGCATCCAGGGAACCTTCGAAACCTTCCTCGATGTTGCTCAGATTGCTATACCCGGCTTCCTGCAGTGCCTTGGCGGCGTCCAGCGAACGTTGGCCGCTACGGCACAAAACAAAAATAGCCGTGTCCGTATCAGGTACGAGGCGGCGAACGGTCTCGACGAACGCCGGACTGACCTGCCATAACGGCCATTCTTTCCACGGAACATGCACCGCGCCGATGGGATGACCGACAAAGCCATACTCCAGCGTGGCGCGCACATCCAGAAGCACGGCGCGCTCGTCCGCTTGCAACGCACTCCATGATTCCTGGGGCGAAAGTCGTCTGATTTCGTTCATCTTGGCCAATCCTCTTCGATCAAGCAGCCTGTTCAAAGAAGTTATTGTATGTTTTCCATCAACAAAAAAGCCCCTTTAAGGGGCTTTGAGGGGATAGGAGCCTGGCGGTGTCCTACTTTCGCATGGGAGACCCACACTATCATCGGCGCTAAGCGTTTTCACTTCCGAGGTCGGGATGGGATCGGGTGGTACCCGCTTGCT
>DATDOO010000369.1:0-5921 GCA_035293245.1 Methylococcaceae bacterium | reverse complement strand
TGGGGACGACGCTGACGGCGAGAATGCCGACCACGACGATGGTCATCACCAGTTCGATGAGGGTGAAGCCGCCCTGCCCGCCCGGTGTCCGCGGAAGCATGCGCCAACCGGTCAAGCGCCCGGCGCGACGCCCACCCAATCGCCGCCCGGCGCGCCTGATCTGACCCGCTGCAACAACGCGTCGCCGTCGACGTACTCGTCGATCAGGAACTCCTCGTCCTCCACCGAGTAGCCCAGCATGCGGGTTTCCGCGACATCCAGCCCGTCCTGGCGCGCCTCTTCGACCACGCGGGCCAGCTTGCCGAAAATGGCGTCGCCGGGCTGGGTGAAGGGCAGCAGCACCCAGAAGCTGGTCAGGTCGCGGGAAGCCAGGTCGGTCAGGCGCAGTTCCTTGCTCAGAGAGTCGGCGAAACCGCGGAGTTTGCGCATGGCTTCCTGCGCCCCGAAGGCCTGACCGATGGTTTCGTGCGGATAGAACTCTACCAGCACCAGGCCGAAGCTCATTTCCGGATAACGCCGCCGGGTGCGCAGCAGCCAGTCCACCATGAAACGGAAGTGCTCGAACGGCACCTGGTTGGTGCCGCCGTTGCCGCCGCCGCTGGTTTCCGTTTCGTTCATGGCCTGGTCTTATCGAGAAAATCTGTTAGCAATATAGATCAATTCGTGCACGCAACGGACGCAGTGGCGACTTTACTGTTTTGTCCGGTTATTGTGCACGTGGCGGACAAACCGACACCACAAGCGGGCGCAGCGCCATCACTCGCCGTATAACCGGTTGGGACTCCTCCTTGCATCAACGTTCCAAGAATGGCGTTGGTGCAAACGGATGAGGTGTTGTTCATCGCAACGCCTTTGGTTCCATTAGAGGCTTTGTAGCCCGCGTAATTCACCGCTGCTGCCGAGGAAATTGCCCCCGCTACTCCATCCACTGCAGCTTGGCTTGCTTCTCCGGAAAGATCAATGAACTTCGGCAAGGCCGTCACCGCCAGAATGCCCAGAATCACAATCACCACCACCAGTTCGATCAGCGTGAAGCCCCGTTGTGTCTTTGTCATGTTTTTATCCACTCGTAAAAAATATCAGTGCCGAATCGGGTTCCTTCTTCCTTGATTCACTCTCCCTGCGCTGCTTCCCCCCAACCGGTCAGCCGCAATTGTCCAGGGTCAAATTCGCCGTGGTGTAAGCGGGCTGCTGGTTGGCGAGCGCTTCGTTGTAGACGAATTCGCACGCCGGATGGCCGGCGTCGGATTCGACGGTCTGCGCGGTGGCCTCCGCCGCCGAGATGTTGTAGTCCGGCGCGGCCAGCCCGGCGAGTTCGGCGATGACGCCGGCGTCCGGGTAGCCGTTGGCGTACTGCGCCACCGTGCCTTCGATGACGATGTTCGGGACCGGGGTGCCGGTGTAATTGGCCGGAAAGCCGCGCGCGATCAATTGCGCGTGCCCCATGGCCGCCGCCGCTTTCACCGAAGCCAGCGCGCCGTTCATCTTGGCCAGGCGCGCATCCCCCTGCAAAGCGGTGAACTTGGGCAAGGCCACCGCAGCGAGCACCGCCAGAATGGTGATGACCACCACCAGCTCGATCAGCGTGAAGCCTCGTATCGCTTTGCCCATACCCGTACCCATTTTCGTCCGTGCCATGCTAACCCTTTGGTTCTGTAAGGTCAAAAATAGAACTATTTCAACTCACCGCTGCAGCGCCGCCTTGCCCAAGTCCCAGCATCGTAGGGTGGTTAGGTGCGCATTGGTACGGGAGTTGATGGTTATCTCCCCATTATTTGCGCACCGTAACCCACCAAACGGCTTGGTCGGCACGATCAAGGCCGATCGGTGGGTTACGACGCGCATCGAAGCCCGCGCAAGGTTCAGTATTCCGAGATTTGCGCGTCTAACCCACCCTACCGCTCACTTGTGCAATGCTGCCTTGCCCAAGTCCCAGATCGGCAGAAACACGCCCAGCGCCAACAGCGCGATGAGGATGCCCAAGGCAATGATCAGAATCGGCTCGATGCTGGCGGATAGGTTCTTGACCGCGTAGTCCACTTCGCGCTCGTACATGCCGGCGATTTCCTCCATCAAACCGTCCAGGTCGCCGGTTTCCTCCCCGACGGCGATCATCTGCAACACCACCGGCGTGAACACCCCGCTGCCCGCCGCCGTGCGCAGGATGCTCTCGCCGCGCTCCAGGCCGTCGCGCATGCGCTCGACCTTGCCGGCGATGAAATCGTTGTCCACCACCAGGGCGATCACCGACAGCCCCTGGACGATGGGTACGCCGGAGCGCGAAGCCAGGGAGAAGCTGCGGGCGAAGCGCGCCAGGGTGGCCTTTTCGACGATGCCGCCAATAATGGGCAAGCGCAGCTTGAGGCGATCCCACAAAAGTTTGCCCTCGCCTTGCCGGGTGTAATAACGAAACCCCACCACCAGGCCGACCAATGCGCCGAGGATCGGCAGCCAGTAATTCACGGTGAAATTGGACACGTCGATCAGCACCCGCGTCAGCGTCGGCAGTTCGGCGTTGAAACCCGCGTACACCTTGGCGAAGGCGGGAATGACGAACAGGTTGATGACCGCCACGGCGGCAACGATCACCAGAATCACGAAGGTGGGATAGCGCAGTGCGGAGCGAATCTGCTCCCGGGTGTGGCGCTCGAACTCCAGGTAGTGGAACAGGCGCAGAAAGATTTCCTCCATCCGCCCGGTCGACTCGCCCACCCGCACCATGTTGGCGTAAAAGGGCGTGAATACCTCCGGATGGCGGCGCATGACCACAGAAAGCTCGCGGCCGCCTTCCAGCCCCTCGCGCAGGTCGCGCAGCACCTCCTGGAAGGCGGGATTGTCCGTCGATTCGTGGAGGCCGGACAGGGAACGCACGATGGGCACGCCTGCCTTGAGCAGGGTGTGCATCTGGCGGGAGAAGAGCAAGATTTCCTGGGTCGAGACTTTCGGCGCAAACCAGCGCGCCAGGGGGTTTTCCGCCGCACCGTCGCGCGCGCCCTGGCGGGCCGGGACGATTTCGACGGGGGTCAGGCCGGACGCCACCAGTTGCGCGGCGACCTCCTCGCCGTGCTCGCCTTCCAGCACCCCTTGCGCCAATTCGCCTTGCGCGTCGCGCGCGCGCCAGCTGAACGACGCCATCCTAATCCTCGAACTGGTTGCTGACGCGCAAGGCTTCCGCCACCGTGGTGCGCCCCTCCGCCGCCGCACGCGCCGCGCTGCTGCGCAGCGTCTTGCCGCGCAGTTGCTCCTGCGCCAGGCGCTGGAACTCGCCCGGATCGGCGTGATTGGCCGCGTCCACCAGTTGCCGGGTCATTTCCAGCATCTCGTAGATCGCCAGGCGCCCCTGGTAACCGGTGGCGTTGCAATAGGTGCAGCCGCGACCGCGCCGGAAGGCGTGTCGCTCCACCTCATCCCCCAGTTCCAGGCGCAGCCATTCGTGTTCGAAAGGCAAGGGGCGATAGCTTTCCGCGCAGTGCTTGCAGACCAGCCGCACCAAGCGCTGCGCCAGCACCATTTGCAGCGAGGTGGCGACCAGGAAGCGCGGCACGCCCATGTCGATCAGCCGCGCCGGCGCGCTGGCCGAATCGTTGGTGTGCAGCGTGGACAGCACCAGGTGTCCGGTCATGGCGGCGCGCAGGCCGATCTGCGCCGTTTCCTGGTCGCGCATTTCGCCCACCAGGATCACGTCCGGGTCCTGGCGCAGGGTGGAGCGCAGCACCCGGGCGAAATTCAGGTCGATCTTTTCGTTGACCTGCACCTGGTTGATGCCCGGCAGTCGGTACTCCACCGGATCTTCGACGGTGAGAATCTTGCGCTCCGGCGAGTTCAGTTCGTTGAGGGCGGCGTAGAGGGTGGTGGTCTTGCCGCTGCCGGTCGGGCCGGTGACCAGCACCAGGCCGTTGGGACGGTGGAGCACGCGGCGAAAATCCTCGAGCATGTCCGCCGGCATGCCGATGCGCTCGAGGGCGAGAATATCGCCGCTCTGGCTGAGCAGACGCATGACCACCGACTCGCCGTATTGGGTAGGCATGCTGGAAATGCGCACGTCCACCGGATGCTGGCGAATCTTGACATGGAAACGTCCGTCCTGCGGCAGGCGCTTCTCGGCGATGTCCAGGCCGGACATGAGCTTGAGGCGCAACACCAGGGCCGGGGCGATCTTGCTGTCCATCTCCGTCTGGAGGTGCAGCACGCCGTCGATGCGGAAACGGATGTGCAGCTTGTTCTGCTGCGGCTCGATGTGGATGTCGGAAGCGCGCACCTGGTGGGCGTCTTCGAACAGGGTCTGCAACAGCTTGACGACCGGCGCTTCGTCCAGGTCGGCACTCAGGCCGAGATCGCTGAAATCGATGGCCGTCTCGCCCAGATCCTGCCCCAACTCCCTGGCAAGTCCGCTGATTTCGTCGGTGCGCCGGTATACCCGGTCGATGGTCTGCAACAACGCGCCTTCCGCCACGGCGGCGCTGTCGATTTCGCGCTGGAGCAAGCGGTGCAATTCGTCGTAGGCGAACAGGTCGGAAGGGTCGGCCATGCCCACCAGCAGGGCGTGGCCCTCGTCCTCCAGTACCACCGCCCGAAAGCGGCGGGCCTGGGTTTCGGGCAGTTTCGCGACCAACTCCGGCTGGAGCTGGTAGTGGCCGAGGTCGATGTAGGGAATGCGCAACTGGCGGGCGATCGCCTGGGCAATGCCCTCCTCGGTGACGTAACCCTGTTCGACCAGCACCCGGCCGAGACGGCGTCCGCTACGTTTCTGCTCTTCCAGCCCCAGGGTCAATTGCTCCTGGGTAATCAGGCGCTGTTGCAGCAGCACCTCGCCAAGGCGGATTTTTTCCACTCTGGCCATGGGGGACTATTGAAAAAAAGCGAACCGGCGCGGTGAACGGCGCGGCTTCATCGAGGCGAACAAACCATCAGCCGCCCTGCCCGACGCGGCGATACGACTTGTGGAGGGAAGACTTGCCGGAAAATGTCTGGCGCGAGGCGATGACGTGCTTCACCCGCCCCTTGCTCCCGGTACCGGCGGACGCGATGCGTCCGAGCATGGCGGGGCTTGCGGTCACGCAACCGACCTTTCTTTCCCACGCTTGGGCGCAGAATGCAGCCACCGCGTCTTTACGCAAACCGCTGAACTGGACTGCGTAGCCCTTGGAGCGGGACACGACGGCCGCCCGCGCCCCGGCGACGTGTTTGTCGCCCTGCGCCCGGGTCAGCGCGGACTGGGCCGCGTCGCGGGTATCGAACAGCCCGAGCAGCGCCGCCCATCCTGTGGACGGGGCGGAGGCCGTCACCGTGCCGGAACCGGAACCGCAACCGGACAACTGGTACGGCGGCGGGAGGCTGTTGGTTTCGATGGACAGATCCTCCAGTTGCTTGGCCGGATACTGGGTCCGGTCCACCCGGAAACCGTCGTTGAGCAGTTGGGCGACCTTCTCGTTGCGGGCAATGCGGTTCTGGGCGCCCAGCATGATGCCGATCAGTTTGCGCCCTTCGCGCTGGGCGCTGACGACAATATTGAAACCCGAAGCGCAGGTGAACCCCGTCTTCAGGCCGTCGGCCCCGTCCAGGCTTTTCAGCAAGGCGTTGGTGGAATGCAGGGTGGCGCCCTTGTAATTGAACTCCTTGGTGGAGAACAAGGCGTAGCGGTGCGGAAAATCCCGGCGCATGGCGCGGGCGAGCAAGGCCAGATCGTGCGCGGTGGTCACCTGCTCCGGATCGGACATGCCCGAAGCGTTGCGGTAAGTGGTATTGAGCATCCCCAAGCTGCGCGCCTTGGCGGTCATGGATTCCGCAAAGGCGGACTCGCTTCCGCCCAGCCGCTCGGCCAGCACCACCGCCGCGTCGTTGGCCGAGCGGACGATGACGCCCAGCAGCGCGTCGCGCAGGATGATGCGATCGCCTTCCGCCAGTCCCAGTTCGCTGGCGGG
>DATDOO010000368.1:0-5445 GCA_035293245.1 Methylococcaceae bacterium | reverse complement strand
TTCACGACAGCAACATGAAGAATTTCCTGGGCTTCCAGCGCACCGCCCAGGCCACGCGGCGCATCGGTTCGGCCGCCCTCAACCTGTGCTATACGGCGGCGGGGCAGATGGACGGCTATTGGGAAATGAAGACCAAGCCCCACGACATCGCCGCCGGCATCGTGCTGGTGCGCGAGGCGGGCGGCACGGTCACCGACTTCGACGGCGGCGAGGACATGCTGCAAAGCTGCTGCATCGTGGCCAGCAACGGCTTGATTCACGGCGAAATGCTGGATGTGGTGCACGCCGCCGACGACCGGGGCTAACCAAGACTCTCATCCACTCATCAACCAAGGAGACATCATGAAAATCGGCATCGCTTCCGACCACGCCGGCTTCGGCTACAAAGAAGATTTGCGCGCCTGGCTGGCCGCCCAGGGCCACGAGGTCGTGGACTACGGCTGCTTCGGCACCGAACAGACCGACTACCCCAAGTGGATTCGCCCCTGCGCCGAGGCCGTGGCGAACGGCGAAGTGGAGCGCGGCATCGTGCTGGGCGGCAGCGGCAACGGCGAGGCCATCGTCGCCAACCGGGTCAAGGGCTGCCGCTGCGGCTATTGCTTCAACGAGGAAACCGCCTACCTCACCCGCCTGCACAACGACGCCAACTGCATCGCCGTCGGCCAGCGCATCGTCAGCATCCACATGGCGCGGAAGATCGTCGACAAGTTCCTCGCCACGGAATTTGAAGGCGGGCGGCATGTGCCGCGTATCCAGGCCATCGACGAACCCGAGTAAAATCGATCTTCAGCCGGTGGAGTTTGGCTCCGTCCCCCGATGGGGGAAGGCCGGGATGGGGGGTGATCGAAAAAGCTGAATGCCTTTTTACTCGCCCCCAAACGCCGTTCAGTTAAGGACTTTGGGTTCCCTCTCCCAAATCTCGAAACTCCCTCTCCGTCCGGGAGAGGGGCTTAACTGAACGGCATGGCCCACCCCGGCCCTCCCCCGGCGGGGAGGGAAAAATAACTCATCCCCACTTTGGCTGAACATTTCTGCTAATCAAGTCAACGAATAAAGCGAGGAATACTCCGATGGTTGACCTGGATACATTGAACCGGAACTTCGGCATTCCGGGCGTGGTGGAATTCGCCGTCGGCGCCCACGGCGCGCCGATCGCCACCCTGAGCAATCGCCACGGCACGGCCACCGTCGCCATTCAAGGCGCGCAGGTGCTGACCTGGGCGCCGGCGGGACAGGCTCCCGTCGTCTGGCTGTCGCCCGCGTCGCGCTTCGCCAGCGGCAAATCCCTGCGCGGCGGCGCGCCGGTATGCTGGCCCTGGTTCGGCGCCCACCCGGACGGCTCCGCCAAACCCGCGCACGGTTTCGCCCGCAATCTGGACTGGGAGGTTCGGGAAACCACGCATGGAGACGATGCCACGCGGATCGTCCTGGGCTTCGCGCCCGGGGCGGAACAACAGGCGCTGTGGCCTTACCGCGCGGAACTCACGCTGGTGGTGGACCTGGGCCAGGAGCTGCGCCTCGAATTGATCACCCGCAATACCGACACCCGGCCCATCGTGCTTACCCAGGCGCTGCACACCTATTTCGGCGTTGGCGACATCGGCGCGGTGCGCGTGGAAGGACTGTCCGGATGCGTTTATATCGACAAGGTCGATAACAACCGGCAGCCGCGCCAGATCGGCCCGGTGACCATCGGCGCCGAGGTCGACCGCATCTACCTGGACTGTCCGGGAGACGCCTGCATCGTCGACGAAGCCTTGGGACGCCGCATCCGCGTGTCCAAGCAGGGCAGCAACAGTTACGTGGTGTGGAATCCGTGGATCGAGAAGTGCGCCAAGTTCGGCGACATGGCCGAGGATGCCTATCGCCGTATGCTGTGCCTGGAAACCGTCAACGCGGGAACGGACATCGTGACCGTCGCGCCGGGCGCCTCGTTCACTCTGGGTACTGCCTACAGCGTGGAAGCCTTGTAGCTCCCCAACCCTCGGCGGTGGGCGACGCTCACCGCCGAAATCGAATCCTCAGACAATCTCCCGCGCCACGCGGAAGGCTTCGCGGAAGTCGTAAAACACCGGTTCGGCGTGTTCTTGCAGCAAGGCCTTGAGCAGGACGTGCTGCAGCTTGTACTTGTAATCGCCCACCGCCAGCGCGCCGATGCCGACCGCACCGGGGCTGTTGGTGGCAAGCAGCAGTGGCGCACCGTTGTCCTTGAGCTTGATGCCCTCGATGCCCAAAGGCGGGACGGCGTTGACGTCGCCGGCCACTTTCAGGCAGGTGGCGTCTTCCAGCACGCTGGCGGTGAGCACCTGGATGCCGGCCTTGGCGGCGCAGAACACCACGTCCGCGTTGCGGATCAGCCGGGCCTTGTCGGCGTCGGAACTGGCGTAGGTGCCGCGCAGGGTGGAGCCGCACAGCTTGTTGTATTCGTTGGCCTTTTCCAGGGCGGTGTCGATGGAAAAGGGATCGACGATGGTCACCCTGGCGCCGACCAGCGAGGCGATGACGCCGGTGGCGACGCCCACCGGGCCGGTGCCGCCGAAGACAATGGCGTTTTTGCCGGCCAGTTCGGTGCCGTGTTTTTCCTTGAGCTGTTTTTCCACGCCGGCGACCAAGGCGGCGGCGGTGGTGAAGGCGCCGCTCGGATCGGCGAACGCCGAGGTCTGGAACGGCGGCACCATGGCCTTCTTGGCCGCATCGATCATGCTCATGGCTAGCCCTAAGTCGCGCCCGCCGATGAACAAGGCGGTGCGCGTCACCCCCGTGGGACCGCGGGAGAAGATGGCGTCCTGCACCATGCCGCCGACTTCTTCGAGCTTGACGTTATGGTGGGTGAAGATCATGTCGAATCCTGCGTCCACCGCCATGTTGATGTCGAAGGCACTGTTGTGCGGCATGGGGTCGATCATGTGCAGGATGGAACGCTTTTCCATGTGGGCTCTCTGTTCCATGTGGGTTCTTTGTCTCTCGGGTAGGGAAGGGCGGTGGGCCGGAAGGGTTATTTCGGGGCCACGAGTTCGCGGGCGGTCTGGAAAGCCAGGTCGAAATGGATGAATACCGGCTTGTCGGTTTCGCGCTTGAGTTCGCGCATTAGGTTCAGCAGCCGGGACTGGGTCTGGTATTTGATGTTGCCGATGGCCAGGGCGCCGATGCCGACCGCGCCGCTCCGCGAGCCTTCGATGGGCGTGCCCTTGTGGCGCGCGGAAAGGCCGGCGATGCCGGAGGGCGGCACGGCGTTCACGTCGGCGGCCACTTTTAGTTGCGGCGCGGCGGCAACCATTTCGGCGCTGAGCACCTGGACGCCCGCGGCGGCGGTGGCGTAAACCACGTCGGCGGTCTTGATCAGTTCGCCTTTGTTGGCATCGGCCTCGGCCTGAATGTGCGTCTGGCCGTCGCCAAACTCGCGGTTGCACATGTCGGCGACCTGTTGGGCTTTCTCCAGTTGGCGGCCGACGAGGTACACCGTGGCGCCGGCCTGGGCGGAGAGCACGGCGGAAATTTGCCCTACCGGGCCGGTGCCGCCCAGCACCAGTACGGTCTTGCCCTTCAGGTCGGTTTGATGCTGCTGGCCGAGGAACTGTTCCGACAGGGCGACCATGCCGGCGGCGGTGGTGAAGGCGCCGCTGGGGTCGGCGAACACGGAGACTTCAAACGGCGGCACCACGGAAGACTTCGCGGCGCGCAGCATCTGGATGGCGACCAGGGTATCGCGGCCGCCGATGAAGAAGCCGGTGCGCTTCACGGTCTTGGGGCTGCGGGAGAAAATGGCGTCCTGGACGAGGCCCTGCACTTCTTCCACCGTGACGTTGGTGTACGGCATGGCGGCGATCCAGCCCGCATCCAGCGCCATGTTGACGTCGAATGGGCTGAGATTCTTGGCGGAAGTGAGCATGTGCAGGATATAGGGTTTATCCATCGAAGGTCCTCAATCTCGGGTTAATAAGCGATGCGCGGAGTATAAAGAGCCGTTGGGGGAAACCGCAATGCCGCGCGTTCAGCCGTCTCGCCCCAGCCGGGCGCGCCGCGCCGGCCATTCGCCGGCCTCCGGCACGCCCCGGTCGGTGAAAGAAAAACAGCACCCTGCAAGCCGCTTGTCCCTTGGCGGGCGCAGGCCGCCCCCCGCCTATAGCGGTTCGACGGGGATCGGGCGTCAAAGCCGGGTGTTTCGAGGCGCCATCGAATAAAGTAACGGCAGATCCGACTCCCCCGACAAAAGACCTTTCTCACCTCACTGAAATGCTGTCCGATCGAATGACGAAATTAGGGACGGATTGCGTGGCCGGGCTGACGCGCCGCTGGTACGAGACCGGCGCGCCGGTTCCCGCCGGGTTGCGGGCGTTGGCGGCTCTGTATCGCGGCGTGGTGGCAATCCGGCGCCGGTTGTATCTGAATGGTTGGCGGCGCATCGAACGCCTGCCGGTTCCGGTGCTGGTCGTAGGCAATATCAGCGTCGGCGGAACCGGCAAGACGCCGCTGGTGATCGCCTTGGTGGAAATCCTGCGCGCGGCCGGTTTTTGCCCCGGCGTGGTCAGCCGGGGTTATGGCGGCAGGGCAAAGCACTGGCCGCAAAGGGTGACCGCCCTGAGCGAGCCGCTGGAGGTGGGCGACGAGACCGTGCTCATTGCCTTGCGGGCCGGCTGTCCGGTCATGGCCGGCCCGGATCGTGTCGTTGCCGCGCGGGCCTTGCGGGAAGGCGGGTGCGACGCGATCGTCTCCGACGATGGGCTGCAGCATTACCGCCTCGGACGGGACGTGGAGATCGCCGTCGTCGACGGCGCGCGCGGTTTGGGCAACGGTCTATGCCTGCCGGCCGGTCCGTTGCGCGAGCCGCCGGAGCGTCTGCAAGCGGTGGATTTTGTCGTGAGGAACGGCGGAGACGCGCGGCCGGGCGAATTCCTCATGCGCCTGGGGGGGAATGCGGCGGTGCGTCTGGGCGACGGCCAGACCCGGCCGCTGGCGTCCTTCGCGGGTCGCAAGGTGCGCGCGCTGGCCGGGATCGGCAATCCGGAGCGGTTTTTCGACCACCTGCGCGCCTTTGGCCTGGACGTGGAGGCGCGCGCGTTTCCCGACCATCATGTGTTCCGCGCCGAAGACCTGACGTGGGGCGAGGACGTTCCCTTGCTGATGACGGAAAAGGACGCGGTAAAATGCCGCGCCTTTTCCCGTGAATCGTTGTGGTCGGTTCCCGTGCGCGCCGTGCTGCCGCCGGAATTCGCCGCCTCTGTGTTGAACCTGCTACGGACCCAAACCCATGGACGCCAAACTGCTTGAAATCCTCGTCTGTCCCCTGTGCAAGGGGAAACTCCTGTACCGTAAGGAACAGCAGGAACTGATCTGCAAGGCCGACCGCCTGGCCTATCCCATCCGGGACGATATACCCGTGATGCTGGAAAACGAAGCGCGGCGCATCGAGCTGGACGAACTGGACACGCTCCGGTGACGCTCCCG
>DATDOO010000367.1:0-13168 GCA_035293245.1 Methylococcaceae bacterium | reverse complement strand
AACGCCAGCAGATCCTCGCGATCGGCAGGACAGAAAAGCCGATCCGCCGGTCCGCCCACCCGCCACGAGGTGTATCCGGCCAGGGGCACGTCTCGCAGCACCTGCCCGCGCAGGGCGGCGTCCGCAACCTCAGGCACGGCCCGCATCCTTGAGAAGCTGCGGCAGTCCGGCGGCGTACTGGCCGACGTTGCCCGCGCCCAGGGTCAGCAGCACGTCGCCGGGCCTGAGCAAACCGGGCAGCACCTCGCCCAGTTCGTGGAAATTCTCCACGAACACCGGATCGACTTGCCCGCGCGCGCGGATGGCGCGGCTCAGGGTACGCCCGTCCGCTCCGGCGATGGGCGCCTCACCGGCGGGATAGACGTCCAGCAGAGCCAGCACGTCGGCCTTGGACAGCGCCTGGACGAAATCCTCGAACAAGTCACGGGTACGCGTGTAGCGGTGCGGCTGGAAAGCCAGCACCAGGCGGCGCTCCGGCCAAGCGCCGCGCGCCGCTTCCAGGGTGGCGGCGACTTCGCGGGGATGGTGGCCGTAATCGTCCACCAGGGTGACGACGCCGTCGCCCCACGGAACTTCGCCGTTGATCTGGAAACGCCGCCCGATGCCGCGGAACCCCGCCAGGGCGCGGACGATGGCGTCGTCCGCCACGCCCAGCTCGCCGGCGACGGTAATGGCCGCCAGGGCGTTGAGCACGTTGTGCTGTCCCGGCAGATTGAGGGTGACCGGCAATTCCGGGCCTTCCGGGCGCAGCACGGTGAAGCGGGTGGTCAGGCCGTCGCGGACCAGATCCCGGGCGCGCACGTCGCAGTTCTCGCCCAGACCGTAAGTCCGCACCGGGCGGGTAATCTGCGGCAGGACGGCGGCCACGCCCGGATCGTCCAGACACAACACCGCCAGGCCGTAAAACGGCAGATGGTGCAGGAATTCGACGAAGGTCTGCTTGAGGCGGCCGAAATCGCCCCGATAAGTATCCATGTGATCCTGGTCGATGTTGGTGACCACGGCGATCATGGGCTGCAGGTGCAAAAAGGAGGCATCGCTCTCGTCGGCTTCCGCCACCAGGTAATTGCTGCCGCCCAGCTTGGCGTTGGTGCCCGCGCTGTTGAGCTTGCCGCCGATGACGAACGTCGGGTCCAGCCCGCCTTCGGCCAGCAGGCTGGCGGTCAGGCTGGTGGTGGTGGTCTTGCCGTGGGTGCCGGCGATGGCGATGCCGTAACGGAAGCGCATCAATTCGGCCAGCATCTCGGCGCGCGAGATGACCGGAATGCGTTTTTCCCGCGCCGCAACGACCTCCGGATTGTCAGCTCCCACCGCGCTGGAGATGACCACCACGTCCGCCTGTTCCACCCACGCGGCGGCATGGCCGATGTGGACTTCCGCGCCCAGCCCGGTGAGGCGGCGGGTGTTGGCGTTTTCCTGGCGGTCGGAGCCGGAAATCCCGTAACCCAGGTTCAGCAGCACTTCGGCGATGCCGCACATCCCCACCCCGCCGATGCCGACGAAATGCACCCGGCGGATGCGCGACATGCCGGCGGGGATCATGCTTTAGCCTCCGCCAGACAAATCTCGCCGACGGTGCGCGCCGCTTCGCGCATGGCCAGCTTGC
The DNA here is from genome assembly GCA_035293245.1 of Methylococcaceae bacterium. GTDB lineage: Bacteria > Pseudomonadota > Gammaproteobacteria > Methylococcales > Methylococcaceae > DATDOO01. Next base: position 11,562 of record DATDOO010000367.1, on the reverse strand, counting down.
GCGCTGCGTCCGCCATGGCGGCGAGACCGGCCGCATCGTCCTGGAATTCCTGCAGCCAGCCGGCGAGACGGCTGGCATCCAGGCCGGCTTGCGGCGCCAGCCGCGCAGCGCCGGCATCTGCCAGATAGCGGGCATTGGCGGTTTGGTGATCGTCGATGGCATAGGGAAACGGCACCAGCACGGCGGGAAGCCCCGCGGCGCACAGCTCGCTGACCGTCATGGCGCCGGCGCGGCACACCGCCACATCCGCCCAGCGGTAGGCTTCGGCCATGTCGGCGATGAACGCCGTCACCTCGGCTTGCACCCCATAGCGTGCGTACAATTCGCGGGTCTCCTCGTACATGGGCGCCCCGCTCTGATGGCGGATGGCCAGGGATTTTTCCAGCTTGGCCGCCGCTTCCGGCACCAGGCGGTTCAAGGCCGACGCGCCCTGGCTGCCGCCCAGGACCAGCAGCTTGAGCGGCGCACCGGTTGCGCGGGGCTCACGCTCCCGAAGCGCGGCCACTTCCCGCCGCAGCGGATTGCCGGTGCACAGCGCGCCGGCCTTGTATGGGAAACTGTCCGGGAAAGCTTCCAGCACCTTGCGGGCCAACACCGCCAGCAAACGGTTGCTGGTACCCGGCACGCGGTTCTGCTCGTGGATCACCAACGGCACGCGCAACAGCCAGGCGGCCAGTCCGCCGGGCGCGGAGGCGAAGCCGCCCAGACCTAACGCCACCTGGGGCTTGCGGCGGCGCAAGATACCCAGCGCCTGTACGAACGCTTTCGCCAAGCGGTATACGGCCTTGACGCGCTCCAGCATTCCCCGGCCGCGCACGCCTTCCGCATCGATCCAGTCCATGGGAATACCCGCCTCGGGAACCAGACGCGCCTCCAGGCCCTTGCGGGTGCCGATCCAGGTCACTTCGCAGCCTCTTTCGCGCAGCCACCCGGCCACCGCCAGCGCCGGAAAGACGTGGCCGCCGGTGCCCCCGGCCATGATCACGACACGCGTCGCCATGCCGTATTCCGCCGCGTGCCGCCGCCCAGCGCTTCCCGCGCCTCGCTGTCCACGCGCAGCAGGATGCCCAGCGCCGCGCACATGACCATCATGCTGCCGCCGCCGTAACTCATCAGCGGCAGCGTCAGCCCCTTGGTGGGCAGCACGCCCATGTTCACTCCCATGTTGATAAACGCCTGCAGGCCGAACCACAAGCCTAGCCCATAGGCCAGGTAGGCGCCGAAACCCAGGCCGGCCGCCTCGGCCTCCCGGCCGATATGGAAGGCGCGCCACAGGACCACGGCGAACAGCGCGATGACGCTCAGCGCGCCGAACAAACCCAGTTCCTCGCCGATCACCGAAAACAGGAAGTCGGTGTGCGCTTCGGGGAGGTAAAACAGCTTCTGCACGCTCGATCCCAATCCGACTCCGGCCCACTCGCCGCGGCCGAAGGCGATAAGCGCCTGGGTTAGCTGAAAACCGCTGTTGAGGGGATCGGCCCAGGGATCGAGAAAACTCAGCACCCGCGCCATGCGGTAGGGCGAGGAGTATATGAGCGCCACGCCCGCGGCGCCCACCCCGCCCAAAAGGAGGGCGAACTGCCACAGCCTGGCGCCGCCGAGAAACAGCATGCCCAGCGCCGTGGCCATGATGACCACCGCCGAGCCGAAATCCGGCTCCATCAGGAGCAGCACGCAGGCGGCGAGCAACAGTCCCAGAGGGCGGATCATGCCCTGGACCGAGGTGCGCACCAACTGCAAATGCCGCTGGATGAACCCCGCCATGTACAGCACCGAAATGAGCTTGACCAATTCGGAAACCTGGATGCGAATCCCGCCCACCATCAGCCAGCGCGAACTGCCGTTCACCGTCCGTCCCAGGCCCGGCACCAACACCAGCACCAGCAGGAACACGCCGAACAGAAACAAGAGCAGGCCGTGCTTTTCCCAGCATTCCAGCCGCACCATTCCGACCGCCCCGGCCAGTGCCAACCCCGCGGCAATGTGCGCGAACTGGCGCAACGGATAATGGAAAGCGTCGCCGGCCATCTTTTCGCCCAGGTGCAGGGAGGCCGAGACCACCATCACGTAGCCGAGCGATAACAGCGCCGCCACCGCCAGGCACAACCAGAGATCGAAATGGAAGCGCTTCTCGCCGTAGACGAGCAGCATGTCCGAACCGTCGCGCCACAGCGCCGCGGTCATTTCAGCCTCCCCACTTCCTCGGCGAACATCCGCCCCCGATGCCGGTAGTCCTCGTACTGATCCCAACTGGCGCAGGCGGGCGAGAGCAGCACCGTATCGCCCGGCTGCGCCAGTTGGCGCGCGGCGCACACGGCTTCGCGCATATTGGCGACGCGGACGGTGTGCGTCACCCCGTGCAAGGCCTGTTCGAGCAGCGGCGCGTCCCGCCCCATCAGCACCGCCGCCCGCGCGTGGCGGGCCACCGCCGGAACCAGGGGCGAAAAGTCCGCGCCCTTGCCGTCGCCGCCGGCGATGAGCACCGCCTTGCCGCTCAGGCCTTCCAGCGCGGCTTGGCAGGCGCCGATGTTGGTCGCCTTGGAATCGTCGATCCAGGCGATGCCCCCGGTGTCCGCCACCCACTGCATGCGGTGCTCCAGGCCCCGGAACGCCCGCAACGCGGCGAGCATGGCTTCGAAGGGCAGATCCACCGCCTCGCCCAATGCCAGCGCGGCCAGGGCGTTGGCCAGGTTGTGGCGGCCCTGTAGCCGGAGTTGGGTGACCGGCAGCAGGGGTACGCCCTTGCGCGCCAGCCAGTCGCCGTCCTCGCATTGCAGCAGATGGAAATCAGGCAGCGGCGCATCACCGAGACCAAAGGTCACGCAACGGCGCTCCGGCTCGGCCATATCCATGACCAGCGGATCGTCGGCATTCAGCACCATGACGCCTTCGCCGCGGAATATGCGCCGCTTGGCTTCGGCATAGGATGCGATGTCCGGATAGCGGTCCAGGTGGTCGGGGGAAACATTCAATACCGTCGCTGCGGCGCACTGAAGCTGCGTAGTGCGTTCGAGCTGGAAGCTGGACAATTCCAGTACGTAGAGTTCGGCATCTTCGCTCAGCAAATCCAGGGCCGGCGTGCCCAGGTTGCCGCCCACTCCCGCCTTGCGGCCCGCTGCGCGGGCCATTTCGCCCAACAGGGTCGTGACCGTGCTCTTGCCGTTGGCGCCGGTGATGCCCACCATCGGCGCCTGCGCCATGCAGGCGAACAGGTCGATGTCGCTCAGCAAGCGCGCGCCGCCGCGCAGGGCGGCGCGGATGGCCGGTTCTTCCAGCGCCACCCCCGGACTGACCAGAAGATGGGTGGCCACGTTCAGCGCGGTACTGTTGAGGCCGCCGAGAAACACCGCCACGCCGGGCATTTCCTCGCGCAATTGCGCAAGACCGGGCGGCTTGTCGCGGGAATCGACCACCGCGCAGCCGATGCCCTGCCGCAACAGGAAGCGCGCCGCCGACAGTCCGGTCTTGCCCAGTCCGACCACGGCCACGCGCGCGCCGGGGTCGAACAATCCCACCTGTGTCAGCGCCTGCCGTCCCTTGTCCATGCTCTTGCCCTTCATCGAAAAGTTGCGGCAACCTTGCTCACCCTCTCCCCAATCTCGATACCCCCTCTCCCTCTGGGAGAGGGTAGGGTGAGGGTTCTGGAGAGGGCCGGGGTGAGGGGAACGGCCATGGCGAGCGCGTCTTTCATTCTGTGGGAGTACGTGATCGACATGGCCGTCAGCGCAGCTTCAGTGTCGCCAGACCGGCCAGCACCAGCACGACGGTGATGATCCAGAAGCGCACGATGACGCGCGGCTCCGGCCAGCCTTTCAATTCAAAATGGTGGTGGATGGGCGCCATGCGGAAGATGCGCTTGCCGGTCAGCTTGAAGGACAAGACCTGCAGCATCACCGAGACCGTCTCCATCACGAACACCCCGCCCATGATGGACAGCACGATCTCCTGCCGCACCAGCACCGCCAGCACGCCCAGCGCCGCGCCCAGGGCCAGGGCGCCGATGTCGCCCATGAACACCTGGGCCGGATAGGTGTTGAACCACAGAAAACCCAGCCCCGCGCCGATCAGTGCGCCGCAGAACACCACCAGTTCGCCCGCCTTGGGCAGAAAGGGAATTTGCAGGTACTCGGCGAAATTGCCGTGCCCCGAAGCGTAGGCGAAGATGCCCAGGGCGCCGGCGACCAGCACGGTGGGCATGATGGCCAGGCCGTCCAGGCCGTCGGTGAGGTTCACCGCGTTGCTGGAACCGACGATCACGAGATAGGTCAGCGGGATGTACAGCCAGCCCAGGTCCAACGCCACCGTCTTGAAAAACGGCACGATCAACTGGGTCTCCGCCGGCAACGTGGCGTTGAGGTAGAGGAAAGCCGCCGCCGCCAGGCCGAACACTGACTGCCAGAAATACTTGTAGCGCCCCGCCAACCCCTTGCTGTTCCGGAGCACCAGTTTCTTGTAGTCGTCGACGAAACCGATGGCGCCGAAGGCCAGCGTCACCGCCAGCACCACCCAGATGTAACGGTTGCGCAAATCGGCCCACAGCAAGGTGCTGAAGGCCACGGACACCAGAATCAGCGCTCCGCCCATGGTCGGCGTGCCCGCCTTGGAAAAGTGGCTCTGGGGGCCGTCGTCGCGGATCGGTTGGCCAATCTTGTAGCGGCTCAGGTGGCGGATCATGGCCGGTCCGACCAGGAGCGAGACCAGCAGCGCGGTCAGCACGCCGAGGATGGCGCGCAAGGTCAGGTACTGGAAGACCCGGAACGCGCCCCAGTAGTGAATCAGGGAATCGGAAAGATAGAGCAACATTACATTAAGTCCTTCGTGGCGCGCAGCGCCTCCACCACCCGTTCCATCTTCTGGCTGCGCGAACCTTTGACCAGCAGCACCACGTCCCGTTGCAGACCGTCGCGCAATGCAGCGATCAGTTCGTCCTGGCTGGAAAAATACACGCCACCCGCACCGAAGCCGTCCACCGCCTTGTCCGCCAGGGGGCCGGTGGCGAACAGGCGCGTGACGCCGTCCCGGCGGGACATGCGCCCCAATTCCGTATGCAGTGCCGCGCTGTCGGCGCCCAGTTCGCCGAAGCCGCCCAAGGCCACCCAGCGCTCGCCGGGACAGTGGGCCAGCGCTTCCAGCCCGGCGGCGAACGAGGCGGGATTGGCGTTGTAACTGTCGTTGAGGAGTAGCGCGCCGTTGCGCCCCGGCACGGCTTGCAGGCGGCCCGGCACGGCTTGCAGGCGGGCCAGCCCCTGTTGCGCCTGCGCCATGTCCAGTCCCAGCGCCAACGCTGCCGCGACCGCCGCGGCGGCATTGACGGCGTTGTGCCGTCCGGCCAGGGCCAGGCGCAGCGGGTAGCGCTTGCCGTCCCAGGCGAGATCGAAACCGGTCACGAAGCCATCCGCGCCGCATTGCTGGGTCAGGGTATCTTCGACGACGCGCACCTGGGCGGCTGGGGAAGCACCGAAAGAAACCACCCGGCGCTCGCCCGCCATTTCGCGCCACAGGGAAAAATTCGCGTCGTCGGCGTTGAGCACCGCCACCCCGGTGGCCGGCAAGGTGGTCAGCAGTTCGCCCTTGGCCTGCGCCACGCCCGCCAGGCTGCCGAAGCCTTCCAGGTGCGCCGCGCCGGCGTTGGTGATGACTGCCGCCTCCGGCCCGGCCAACCGGGACAGCGCCGCGATTTCGCCGGGATGGTTGGCACCCATTTCGATCACCGCATAACGGTGGGATGCATTCAGTTTCAGCAGGGTGAGGGGCACGCCGATGTCGTTGTTGAGATTGCCGCGCGTGGCCAGCGTCGGGCCGGCTTCGGCGCAGATGGCGGCAAGCATTTCCTTGACCGTGGTCTTGCCGTTGCTGCCGGTCACGCCGACCACCCGCGCCGGATGCCGCCGGCGCCAGGCCGCCGCCAGGCGGCCCAGCGCGACGCGCGTGTCCGGCGCCAGGATTTGCGGAATCGGGGTTGCCAGGGGGCGGCTCACCAGCGCCGCCGCCGCGCCTTGCTGGAGCGCCTGGGGGACAAAATCGTGGCCGTCGAAACGCGGTCCCTGGAGGGCTACGAACAAGGCCCCGGCACAGTCCGCGCGGCTGTCGGTGACGACGCCCGCCAATTCCACATCCGCGCCGGATGCTTTCCCGCCGGCCATTTGCGCTGCGTCGTGCAGGCGCATCATGACGCCGCCTTCCGCCGCATGAGCGCCTCGCGCACCACCTGGCGGTCGCTGAAGACGTGCTTCACGTTGTGGATTTCCTGGGTCGTCTCATGGCCCTTGCCGGCCACCAGAATCATGTCGCCATTCGCGCCGTTGCCGACGGCCGTTTCGATGGCGGCACGGCGGTCGCGGATCACCGCCACCCGCTCCGGATGCGTGCAACCGTGCAGGATTTCCGCGACGATCGCCGCGCCGTCCTCGCTGCGCGGATTGTCGTCGGTCAGGATGACTGCGTCGGCCCAGGCGCTGGCCACTTCCCCCATCAGCGGACGCTTGCCCCGGTCGCGGTCGCCGCCGCAGCCGAATACCGCCACCAACTTTCCCGGACAGTGCGGGCGCAGGGAACGCAGCACGCTTTCCAGCGCGTGCGGGGTATGGGCGTAGTCCACCACCACGGCCGGACTGTGCAGGCCGGCGCCGAAGCGCTCCATCCGTCCCGGCACTGCGCGGGCCTGTGCCAGGCGTTCCGCCGCCTCTCCCAGGGGAAAACCGAGCGCGACGAGCACGGTCAACGACGCCAGGAGGTTTTCGACGTTGAACTCGCCGAACACCGGCGCGCACACGGCGACGCTCTCGCCGGCGCAACGGGCGATAAAAGAGATGCCCGCCTCGTCCTGAACGACGTCGCGGGCGAAAAGCACATTGCCCGGATGATTGCCGCGCCGACTGAACCCCCACAGCCGCAGGCCGGCGGGGGCGGCGTGCTGCACCGCTGCGGCGCTGGGATCGTCCAGGTTGCAGACCGCGAACTCCAGCCCCGGAGCGCCCAGCAACTTGAGCTTGGCACCCAGGTAGGCTTCCATGGTGCCGTGGTAGTCCAGGTGGTCGCGGCTGACGTTGGTGAACAGGGCTCCCTTGAAGCGGACGCCGCTGGCTCTCCCCTGCTCCAGACCGTGGGAGGAAACCTCCATGGCCAGCGCGCGGAACCCGCGCTCCGTCAGTTGCGCCAGCGCGCCTTGCAGGGCGATGGGGTCGGGCGTGGTGTTGAGGGTCGGCTCCAGTTCGCCCGGCGCCCCCCAACCCAGCGTGCCCATCACGGCGCAGGGCCGTGACGCCCCCAGCGCCTGGGCGATGAAGTGGGTGCAGGAGGTCTTGCCGTTGGTGCCGGTGACGCCGATCACCTCCAGCCGGCGCGAGGGTTCGCCGAAATAGCGGGCGGCGATGAAACCCAGTTTCTGCCCCAGTTCCGCGACGGGATGGAGTTCTATCCGGCCCCGCAACGCTTCCGCCAGCGCCGCGCCGCCGCCGGCCGGATCGAAGACGATGGCGGATGCGCCATGCCGGATCGCCTGTTCCGCGTGGGCAAGGCCATGGCAGCGGCTGCCGGGCAGGGCGAAGAACACCTCGCCGGGACGCAGGGCGCGGCTGTCCAGGGACAAGCCGGCCACCGCCGCGCGGCAAGCGGGCGCCTCGCCCACCTCCTGCAGCAGATCGGCCAACTCCACCCGGTTCTCCGCCGCCAAGGCTGAACTCATATGGTGCCTTCTGTCATCTCCTGCCAGGTGGGCATGGTGGATTCCTGGTCCGGGGAAATGTTCAGCAGGCGCAACGCGCCGCTCATGACGCTGGAAAACACCGGCGCAGCCACCGAGCCGCCGTAGTATTCGCCGGCGGAAGGATCGTCGACCATCACCACCATCACCAGTTTGGGATCGCTGGCCGGAGCCATGCCGGCGAATACGGACAGGTAGCGGTCTTCGGTGTAGCCGCCCTTGTCCGAGGATTTCTTCACCGTGCCGGTCTTGCCGGCCACCCGGTAGCCGGGAACGCTGGCGCGCAACGCCGTGCCCTCGCGGCTGACGACGTTTTCCAGCATCGCGCGCACGGTGCGCGCCGTCTTCGCCGACATGGTCCGTTGCGATTCGTCGGCCGCGCCGCCTTCCTTCAGCAGGCTGACGCGCGGCAACACGCCGTCGTTGGCCAAAGCCAGATAAGCGCGGGCCAATTGCAGGGTGGAGGTGGAAACCCCGTAGCCGAACGACAGGGTCGCCTGTTCGAACACGCCCCAGCTCTTGTAGTCGTTGAGACGACCGCTGGCCTCGCCGGGGAAACCCAGGCCGACGAGTTCGCCGAACCCCAAGCCGTTCATGAAACCCCAGAAGCGTTGCGGCGGAACCGTGAGGGCGATCTTGGTCACGCCCACGTTGCTGGATTTCTGCAGCACGTGGGCCACGTCCAGGGCGCCGTAGTTATGGATGTCCTTGACCAGGTTGCCCGCCACCCACAATTGCCCCGGACTGGTGTCGATGACGGTTTCCGGCTTGAAGGTGCCCAGTTCCAGCGCGCAGGCGACTGCGAACGGCTTCATGGTCGAACCGGGCTCGTAGGAATCGGTCAGGGCGCGGTTGCGGGTGACGCTGCCCTTGATTCCGGTGCGGTTGTTCGGATTGAAGGACGGCTGGTTGACCATCGCCAGCACGTCGCCCTTTTCCGCGTCGAGGATCACCACCGAGCCGGCCTGGGCGTTGTGGCGCACCACCGCCGCCTTCAGCTCGCGGTAGGCCAAATACTGGAGGCGCTGATCCAGGTTGAGGGTCAGATCCTTGCCCGGCTCGGCCTGGCGGATGTTTTCCACGTCCTCGATGATGCGCCGCTGCCCGTCGCGCACCACGCGCTTCTGGCCGGGACGGCCCTTCAGCCATTTTTCGTAGGCCAGTTCGATGCCTTCCTGGCCGCTGTCCTCGATGTCGGTGAAACCCAGCACGTGCGCGGTCACTTCGCCGGTGGGGTAGTAGCGGCGGAACTCCCGCTCGAAATACACGCCGGAGAGGCCCAGCGCCTTGACCTCGTCGGCCAGGGCCGGGTCCATACGCCGCTTCAGGTAGACGAAGCTCCGTTCGTCGTCCGGGGCGACGCGGGCGGCGACCTGCTTATAGGGCAGGTCGAGCAAGGCGGCCAGTTTCGCCACCTCTTCGCGCCCGGCATTGAATTCCTTGGGATTGACCCACACGGACTGCACCGGCGAACTGATGGCCAGCAGCTCTCCCTGCCGGTCGAGAATGCGACCGCGATGGGCACTTACCGGCACCGCGCCGACGTGGCGCAGCTCGCCCTGGTGCTGGAGGAAGCGGTGATTCATCACCTGCAATTCCACCGCGCGGCCCATCAGAAGCAGCATCGCCGCCCCCATCAACACCAGCATGAACCACCAGCGCCCCGTGAACGCTTCCGGCTGAACGGCTGTCGCACTTGTCATGGCTCATCCCCTCGATTCAGGGTTTCAGATAAACGATGGATTTGCGCTCCGGCATTTCCATCCCCAAGCGGCTGCGCGCAATGCGCTCGATGCGGCCGTGTTCGGCCCAGGTGTTCTGTTCCAGCCGTAGCTGCCCCCATTCCGTCTGCAAGGCTTCGATCTCCTGCTCCAACTTTTGCACCTCCACGAACAGCACCCGCGCGCGGTGCTTGGCGTACACGACACCGATCGCGGAAATCGCCACCAGCGCCGCCAAAAACAGGATGCGCACGCTACACCCGCTCTGCGACGCGCAGCACTGCGCTACGCGAACGGGGGTTGGCGTCCTGCTCCGCCGCGCCGGGCTGAAGCGCCTTGCCGATCCTCCGCAAGGTGGGCACCGAATGCTGCATCGCCCCCGCTGAGCCGCCGCGTTCCGCGTCGCGCATGAAGCGCTTGACGATGCGGTCTTCCAGCGAATGGAAAGCGATCACCGCCAATCGTCCGCCGGGTTGCAGCACCTCCACCGCCTGTTGCAGCACCTGTTCCAACTCCTCCAACTCGCGGTTGAGGTAAATCCTGAGCGCCTGAAACGCGCGAGTGGCGGGATGCTTGTGCCGGTCGCGGAACGGCTGCGCCTTGTCCACGATGGCCGCGAAGCGCCGCGTGGTCAGAACCGGTTCGCGGCCGCGCTCTTCGACCACGGCACGGGCGATACGCCCTGCGAAGCGCTCCTCGCCGTACACCTTCAGCACCTCGGCGATCTCCGCCTCTTTCGCGCGCGCCAGCCATTCGGCGGCGCCGACTCCCCGCGTCGCGTCCATGCGCATGTCGAGCGGGCCGTCGTGCAAAAAACTGAAGCCGCGCGCCGGGTCGTCCAGTTGCGGGGAAGACACCCCCAAATCGAGCAGGATGCCCGCCGCCTTGCCCGTCCAGCCGCGCAGCGCCACGCACTCCGCCAGCCGGGAAAAGGGCGCGTGCAGCACCTTCAGGCGTTCGTCCGCCTGGAGTGCGCGGGATTCGGGCGATTCGACCGCCTGAAGATCCCGGTCCAGCGCCAGCAGGCGTCCCTCCGGCCCCAGGCGCCGCAGGATCGCCGCGCTGTGCCCGCCCCGACCGAAGGTGCCGTCCACGTAAAACCCGTCTTCCCGGATTGCCAGTCCCGCCAGAACCTCCTCCAGCAGGACCGGTACGTGCGCCGCGTCCGTCATAAAGATCAGAACGACAAAGCGCTTAATTCAGGAGAAAGCTCCCCGAGGTCCGCCAGGCTCTCTTCCTGCAGCCATTCCTCGCGGCGGGCGTTCCATTCCGCCTCGTCCCAGATTTCGAATTTGTTGCCCTGGCCGATCAGCACGATGTTCTTATCCAGGCCGGCGAATTTGCGCAGCGGCTCGGGAATGAGCAGCCGCCCCTGCGCATCCATTTCGCTCTCGGTGGCGTGTCCGATGAGCAGGCGCTGCAGCAGGCGGGTCTGTTTGTTCAGGGTCGGCAGGCGGGCGATGCGTTTTTCGATTTCTTCCCATTCAGGGAGGGGATAAAGCAGCAGGCATTTGTCCCGGTCGACCGTCAACACCAGTTGACTGTCGCAGGATTCCTGCAATTCGGCCCGATAGCGCGTAGGTATCGCCAACCGGCTTTTTGCATCCAGCGTGATGGAATTGACCCCTCGAAACACCTTCCCCCCAGTAGCGGTTATTTTCCATAAAAATCCATTTTTTTCCACTACACCCCACTTTTCTTCAATATAGGAAGGCAAACGGGGTTCGTCAAGCGAATTTGCAGAAAAACGAGACCAGCGCCGATCACGCCGCCCAGAAGAGCATTGCCCTTTTAAATCAATGCGTAACGAGTTGCGGAGCGCAGCGGGACGCGTGTTGCACCGACCAAAAGGCGGAAAACCGGCGATTCGGGAAAAGCGGGGACACTGAGAAAGGAACGGACAGGAAATGGGCAGCGGAAATCCGCCGAGGGATACGGAACGGGAAAAAATCGTCGACTGCGGCAAGACCGTGGCGGAAAAAACGGACCACGGGGGCGTCTGCGGCGACGCGCACGCGACACCAATAGTGCGGAAAAATCCTCGAAAGCCGGGAGCATTCGAAGCGGATTCGGCGAGATCGACCTCGCCCAGGGCAGTTTGCCCGCGGCCCGCGGGGCGTCGGCGCGACGCCCCGGTTC
>DATDOO010000366.1:0-6460 GCA_035293245.1 Methylococcaceae bacterium | reverse complement strand
GGCGCCGGCGCGCCGTGGCCGGGCCAGTCCCGTTCCAGGATTTCCCCGCCGCTTTCGCCGCCGGCCGGGAACAGCAGCGGCCAGTCGCCGTCCTGCTCCAGGGCCGCCATGAAGGCGTCGCTCACCAGCACCGACAGATTGAAGTTGCGCAGTTCGCCCGCCTGGCGCTTGGCGTCGATGAAGGTTTCCACGTCCGGGTGGTCAATGCGCAAGGTGGCCATCATCGCCCCGCGCCGCGAGCCGGTGGACAGGAGGGTGGCGCACAGGCTGTCCCACACGCGCATGAACGACACCGGCCCCGAGGCGATGCCACCGCCCCGGTCCGCCGGCGCACCGGCGGGACGCAGGGTGGAGAAGTCGTAGCCGATGCCGCCGCCCTGCTGCATGGTCAGGGCCCCTTCCTTGAGGGCATCGAGGATGCCGCCCAGGGAATCCTCGACGATCCCCATGGCGAAACAATTGAACAAGGTTACCTGGTGCGCCGTGCCGGCCCCGGCCAGGATGCGCCCGCCAGGCAGGAACAGACGCTGTTCCTGAATTCGGAAAAAGCCCTCTTCCCACATCGCCCGGTCCCGAGTCTCCACGGAAGCCGCCGCCCGCGCCACCCGCCGCCAGGTGTCGGCCGGCTCCCGGTCGTGCACCGCCTTCCCGTCGCGGTAGCGGTATTTGCTGTCCCACACCTGGCGGGCAACGGTCTCGGCGAAAGAGGTATTCAAGGGAGTGGCAAAATTCGGACGGACGAGACGCTCCCCTGTGCGGCCTGGAACGGCGAAACCGCGCCCATTCCGCCCCGGACGCTACGCCGTTGCCCCCTTCGGGTTCGGGCCATAGGAATTTTCACCGGGCTCGCTGTCCAGCACCATGAACACCAGCAAGACAATCACGCCCAGCAGGGGTATCAGGCCGACCAGCACCCACCAGCCGCTGCGGCCGGTGTCGTGGAGCCGCCGCACCGACACGGCGATGCTCGGAATCAGCACGGCCAGCGTGTAGACGCCGCCCAACAGGCCCATCCCGGTCTCTTCGCTGAGCGTGCCGGTCGCCAGGTCGACGAAGGCCAGGACAATGCCGATGAGGATGTTGAACAGGAAAAACATCCAGTATTCGGTGCGGTGTGCCCGCCCTTCGAACACGGCGTATTTCTTCCAGACTCCGATGTACCAGTTCATACCCGCTCTCCTTAATTTCCGTTCCTCGGTTGATGGGGTCGGGCCATCGCCGCAGCGATCGCGATTCCGACCGGTACAACTATAGCCCGTCATAGCGCTTTGTCGCGGCCGGTACCCCGAAGTCCGGAGCCTTCGGCCGATCGCCGCTTCGCCGGTCCCCATTTCGCCGCCTGTCAAGACATTGCCCGAGGATGCGCGCTGGCGTAGGGTTAGCACCTTTTCTCTGCTCCGACGCCCCATGACGACTCCGACTCTTCCCCTGCCGCCGGACGCCTTGCGCGAACGCATCGACCCGGCCGCCCTGCCCTTCGCCAGCACCGCCGAACTGGAACCGCTGGACGCGGTGCTGGGGCAAACCCGGGCGATGGATGCGCTGCGCTTCGGCGTCGCCATGCGCCGGGAGGGCTGCCATGTGTTCGTCATGGGCGAACCGGGCACGGGACGGCTGTCCCTGAGCAAGAACTTCCTGCGCGCCGCCGCCAGCGAACAGGCGGCACCGGACGACTGGCTCTACCTCGCCAATTTTTCCGAGCCCCGCGAGCCGCTGGCGCTACGCCTGCCGGCGGGATGCGGACGCACCCTGCAAAACGATCTGGAAGCCCTGGTCGAACAGCTCCTCAATACCGTTCCGGCTGCGTTCGAAAGCCCGAGCCACCAGCAGCGCAAGAACGCCTTCAACCGCGCATTCGGGCAGCGTTACAACGACACCATCGACTTGGTGGAAAAGCGCGCCAAATCCCTGGACGTGGCCCTGTTCCGCGACGGCGACAGCATCACTTTCTCGCCGTTGCACGAGGGCGCGCCCCTGGATGACGCAGGTTTTGCGCAACTGCCCCAAGACGTGCGCGACGCGTTCCACGACCACGTCCGCCAATTGGAGGACTACCTGGGCGAGGTGCTGGTCGAGCTGCCGCAATGGAAGCGCGACCTGGGCGATGAGTTGCGGCAACTGAACCGCGACACCCTCGGCCAGGCCGTCGAACCGCTGCTGGACCCCCTGGAGAGCCGCTATCGGGAATGGCCCGACGCGCTCGCCTGGCTCGCCACCCTGAAGGAAGACCTGCTCCGGACCTTGAGCGAGGCCGCGGCCGACGAACGCGAAGAAGGGGCGCGGCGTGCGTGGCTGACGGACCGCTATGCCCCCAAGCTGCTGGTCGGCCACGAACCGGAAGGCGGCGCACCGGTCGTCCACGAGCCTCACCCCGCCTATTCCAACTTGTTCGGGCGCATCGATTACATCAGCGAACAAGGCGTGCTCGTCACCCATCACCGCCTCATCGCCGCCGGCGCCCTGCACCGCGCCAACGGCGGCTATCTGCTGGTGGAAGCGGAAAAGCTGCTGGCCGAGCCTTTCGTCTGGCCGGCACTCAAACGGGTGCTGCAAACCGGACGCATCAAGATCGAATCGCCCCTCGCCGCGGAGCAGGGACTGGCACTGGCCATGACCCTCAACCCGGCCCTGATCCCCTGCCAGGTCAAAGTGGTCATCGTCGGCTCGCGCGACCTGTATTACCTGTTGCAGGAAATGGACGAGGAATTCGACGGACTGTTCCGCGTGCTGGCGGATTTCGAGGCCGAACTGCCGCGCGAGGAAGCCTCCCTGTTGCACTTCGCCCGTCTGGTGAAGCACCACGCCGAGCAGCAGGGCGCCCAGCCCCTGAGCGCCGCCGCCGTGGCCCTGCTGGCCGAGCACAGCGCCCGCCAGGCGGAGCACCGCCACAGGCTCTCGGCGCGCATCGGCGACAGCCTGCAATGGGTGGCGGAAGCCGAACGGCTGCGGGGCCTCGCCGGCGACGCCTTCATCGACGCCGCTCACCTGCGCCGCGCCATCGCCGAGCACGAGTGGCGCACCGGGCGCATCAGCCAGGAAATCCTCGAAGACATGCTGGACGGCATATTGCTGGTCGCCACCGAGGGCGAAACCGTCGGCCAGGTCAACGGCCTCACCGTGCTGGAAATCGGCGCGACCCGCTTCGGCATGCCGGCGCGCATCACCGCGACGGTCTATCCCGGCTCGCGCGGGGTGGTGGACATCGAGCGCGAGGCGGAACTGGGCGAATCCATCCACTCCAAGGGCGTGCTGATTCTGGCCGGCTATCTGGGCAACCGCTACGTGAGGAACTTCCCCCTGGGGATTTCCGCCAACCTGGCCCTGGAACAGTCCTACGGCCACATCGACGGCGACAGCGCCTCGCTGGCGGAATTGTGCGCCCTGCTCTCGGCGCTGACCGGCATTCCCTTGCGCCAATCCTTCGCCGTCACCGGCTCCATCAACCAGCACGGCGAGGTGCAGGCGGTGGGCGGGGTCAACGAAAAGATCGAGGGCTTCTTCCGCCTCTGCCAGGCGCGCGGCCTCAACGGCAAACAGGGCGTCATCGTGCCGCGCGCCAACTGCCGCAACCTGATGCTCAAGGAAGAAGTGGTCGAAGCGGCCCGCCAAGGCCAATTCGCCGTTTACGCCGTCGCCGGCGTCGACGAGACCCTGGAACTGCTCACCGGCCTCTCAGCCGGCCAGGCCGACGCCAAGGGGCGTTTTCCCAAGCACAGCATCAACGCCCGCGTGGTGGAGCGCCTGCGCGCCCTGTACCGCGCCAGCGGCGAGGCTCCGCCGCCCCAGCGCGGAGGCAAGGAGCACAAGGGGGAATGAAACCGGCTCAGATGGCGACGGCAGGCACGCGCGGCACGGCCTGAATACGCCAGTTGGGGACGGCCCAGGCCAGCAATTCGCCGGGCGGTGCGTCCTTCAGTTCGCGCAGCGGCGACTGGCCGAGCAACTCCAGCAGGAAAAACAGAACCCGTCCCGGCTGTTCGGTTTCTACGGCAGCGGCGCCGTTCTGCTTGCTCAGCTTGCGTCCGGCGGCATCGACCAGCACGGGAACGTGCAGATAAGCCGGGTGTTGGAAACCCAGCGCATCCTGCAAATAGAGATGTTCCGCCGTCACGTCCAGCAGGTCGGCGCCGCGCAGGATTTCGTTGATCCCCTGCGCCGCATCGTCCACCACCACGGCGAGATGGTAGGCGTGCACCCCGTCGCGGCGGCGCACGACGAAATCGCCGCTGGTCCGCAACAGATTCTTGACCTGCCCGCCCTGGATGCCGTCCACGAACGCCAGGTCCCTGTCTTCGCTACGGAGGCGCAGCGCGTTGCCGGCCGGCTTGAGATCCGTCCGGTCCCGGCAAAGGTTGGGATAGCGCCCGGAGGCGCCGCCTTCCTCAAGCTGCTTGCGGGTGCAGGCGCAGGGATAAAGCAGTCCGCTGCCGCCGAGGCGCTGCAGGGCTGCTTCGTAAATTTCGCCGCGCCGGCTCTGGTAGACGACGTCTTCGTCCCAACAAAGGCCGAAACGCTCCAGAGTGCGGAGAATGTCAGCGGCGTGCCCGGGGCGGGAGCGCTCCGGGTCGATGTCCTCCATGCGCACCAGCCAGGAGCCGCCGCGGTTACGGGCCTGAAGATAACTGGCCAGCGCGGTCAGCAGGGAACCGAGGTGCAGGGGGCCGGTCGGCGAGGGCGCAAAGCGGCCGCGGAGAACGGGGGGCAACGCTGTTGAAGTAAAGAATTCCTCCGCTATTGGGTCCCTCCCCCCACGGAGGAGGACAGGTGGGGGCGAGTAAAACAAGGTTGCGGAAGCCAATTTTGATCGCCCCCATCCCACCCTTCCCCCGCGGGGGAAGGAGCCGGAAAATCCGCCGTGTAGCTTAATTCAGCCGCATTGGGAACTGAAAGGAGAGAAGAAAGGGCGGCGGTCGTTTACCGCCGGAAGTCGGTGGAGCGGTCAACCCATCTGCCGTTCGCGGATTTCATCCAGGGTCTTGCAGTCGATGCACTGGGTGGCGGTGGGACGGGCTTCCAGGCGGCGCAGCCCAATCTCGACGCCGCAGGTTTCGCAGTAGCCGTAATCATTGGTCTCGATACGCTCCAGCGCTTCCTCGATTTTCTTGATCAGCTTGCGCTCGCGGTCGCGGGTGCGCAATTCGAGGCTGAATTCGGATTCCTGGGTGGCGCGGTCGTTGGGATCGGGGAAATTGGCCGCTTCGTCCTGCATGTGGTGTACGGTGCGGTCCACTTCCTTCATGAGATCCGATTTCCAGTTCAACAAGATGGCGCGAAAATGCTCCTGCTGCGCTTCGTTCATGTACTCCTCACCCTCTTGCTGGATGTAAGGAGCATGCGTGAACGGCGACGCGGGAGCCGCATGGGACGAGCTGATGGACATCCGTAACTCCAGACCGGGCTGTAAAAAGGCGCACATTCTTATCAGTTCGGGGGCAAATTGCAAGCAACGCGCTCCCGCGAAAATTTTTCGACAATCCAGGCCAAGAAAAACGCCCCATGATCCCGTCTTCACGCGACAAAAATATCCGTCCATTCCTGGTCATGGAACTCCTGGCGCGCGCCAGAGTTTTGGAAGCCGAAGGCCGCGACATCGTGCACCTGGAAATCGGCGAACCGGATTTTCCCGTGCCGCGAGCGGTCGCGGAGGCCGGAGTGCGGGCGATCCAGCGCGGCGCCACCCAGTACACGCCCGCCGCCGGCTTGCCGGAACTGCGCCGGGCGGTGGCCGGCCACTACCGGCGCCGGCATGGCGCAACCATCGCTCCCGAACGGATTTTCATCACGCCGGGTGCGTCGGGCGCCTTGCTGCTGGCGCTGGGCGCAACCCTCAACGCGGGCGAGGAAGTCGTGCTGCCCGATCCCGGCTACCCGTGCTACCGGAATCTCGCCCGGCTGTTCGGCGCGAAACCCTGCGCCGTGCCCCTGGACGCAACGGATGGATTCCGCGTCGCCTGGCCGCTTCTGGAGCACCACTGGACAGAGCAGACCTTCGCCGCCGTGCTGGCATCCCCGGCCAATCCGACCGGGGCGATCCTCTCTCCCGGCGATCTGGCCGAAATCCACGCGGGCGTGGCGGCGAAAGGCGGTGCGCTGATCTGCGACGAAATCTACCAGGGCCTCGAATACCCTGGGGACAACCGCCGCGCGGCCAGCGCCGTCCAATGGGATGGAACCTTCGTCGTCAACGGCTTTTCCAAGTATTTCGGCATGACCGGCTGGCGGGTCGGCTGGCTGGTCGCCCCCGAAGCCCACTGCGAAACGGTGGAGCGGCTGGCGCAGAACCTGTTCATCGCCGCGCCCACGCCTTCCCAGTACGCCGCACTGGCCGCGCTGACCGGATCGATGGACTCGGTGCCGGTGATGCTCGCCGAATATGCGCGCCGCCGCGCGCGCATCCTCGCGGGACTGCGCGCGATTCCCCGCGTGACCTGCCCAGAGCCCTGGGGCGCGTTCTACGCGT
>DATDOO010000365.1:0-4031 GCA_035293245.1 Methylococcaceae bacterium | reverse complement strand
GCGGCCAGCAGCAGCGGGTTGCCATCGCCCGCGCCCTCATGAACGACCCGCCGGTGATTTTGGCCGACGAGCCCACCGGCGCTTTGGACAGCCGCAGCGGCCGGGAAGTCATGGCGCTGCTCCAACAACTGCACGCCGAGGGACGCACCATCGTCCTCATCACCCACGACGAGCACGTCGCCGCCCAGGCCCAGCGCATCGTGCGCCTCAGCGACGGGCGAATCGTGGCGGGGCAGGATGCAGCGTCTGCTTCGAAAGGCGCCGCAGTCTCCCCGCCCCGCGGCGCCATGCGCGCCGGCGGCCTGGGCGCGGAAATCGCCGAGGCTGCGGACATGGCCTGGCGCGGCCTGCAAATGAACCTGTTCCGCACCGGCCTGACCCTGCTCGGCGTGGTCATCGGCGTGGCGGCGGTCGTGACCCTGCTGGCGGTGGGCGACGGCAGCAAGCAAAAAGTTCTGGACCAGATCACCGCCATGGGCACCCGCCTGCTGTCGGTACGTCCCGGCGCACCCGGCATCCGCGGTGGCGGGGACATCGTGACCCTGATCCCCGAGGACGCGGAGGCGATCCTGGCGCTGCCCAATGTGGAGATGGTGATGGCCGAGCGCGGCGGCCGCTTCACCTTGCGCCACGGCAATGTGGACTACCTCACCACCGTGCAGGGGGTGTCGGCCAGCCTACCCCTGGTGCGGGAATGGCCGGTGGCCGAGGGCAGTTTTTTCAGCGACCAGGATGCGCGCAGTTACGCGCCGGTCATCGTCCTGGGGCAGACGGTGGCGAAAAACCTGTTTCCGGACGGCGCCGACCCGCTGGGCCAGTACGTGCTGGTGCGCAACGTGCCGTTCCAGGTCGTCGGGGTGCTGAGCCGCAAGGGCGCGGGCCCGGATGGCGGCGACCGGGACGATGCCGCCTTCACGCCGCTCACCACCGGCCTGATCCGCCTGTTCGGCCGGGCCTACGTCAACGGCATCACGGTGAAGGTCGAGGACGTCAACTTGGTGGCGGAAACCGAGCAGGCCATTGCCGCCTTGATGCGCGAGCGCCACCGCAGCGAGGATTTCAGCATCCGCAACATGGCCGCCATCCTGGAGACCGCCATGGAAACCCAGAATACCCTGACCTTGCTGCTGGGAGCGGTGGCGGCCATATCCTTGCTGGTGGGCGGCATCGGCGTCATGAACATCATGCTGGTCAGCGTCACCGAGCGCACCCGCGAGATCGGCATCCGCATGGCCACCGGGGCGCGACGGCGCGACATCCTGCTCCAGTTCAACACCGAGGCGGCGGTGGTCTGCACCATCGGCGGCATCCTGGGGGTGGGGCTGGGCGTGCTGACGGGCGTGGTCCTGCGCCTGTTCGGGGTGGCCGTCATCTTCTCGGTCGGCCCGGCCATCGTCGCCTTCGGCTGCGCCTTCGCCACCGGCCTGGTGTCCGGCTATCTGCCGGCGCGCCAGGCGGCGCGTCTCGATCCGGTCGTGGCCCTGGCGTCCGAATGATGGCCAGGACGTTGCCGATCCTGCTGGTCCTCGCCCTGGCCGGCTGCGCGCTGGCGCCCGACTACCGGCGCCCCGAGATGGAATTGCCGGAAGGCTGGCGCGCCGCGCCGGATGCGGGCCTGGAACAGGGCATGCAAGCTCCGGAATCCTGGTGGCAATGCTACGGCAGTCCGGAACTCGACAGGCTGGTGGACATGGCGCTCCGGCACAACAACGATCTGCGTGCGGCTCTCCAGCGTATGGAGCAGGCCCGGGCGGACACGCGCATCGCCGGCGCGGGGTTGTGGCCGGCGCTGAGCGGCGGCGGCGAGGCGTCGCGCGACGACAACGGCGTCCAGGCGCCGGTGTACGGCTATCGGGCCCAGGTCGGCGTCGCCTATGAAGTGGACATCTGGCGCCGCAACCGCACCTTGCGGGACGCCGCCGAGTCGCGCCTGGCGGCCAGCGCCTTCGACCGCGACGCGCTGGCTCTCCTGCTCGCTTCCGACGTGGCGCGGCTGTATTTCCAGAGCGTGAACCTGCGCCAGCGTCAGAGCATTGCCGGCGACAACCTGGCCAACGCCCGCGGCGTGCTGGTCATTGCCGAGGCCCGGTTCCACGAAGGTGCCTCCTCGGCGCTGGAAGTGGCCCAGCAGCGAACGGCCCTGGCCAATGCGGAGGCCGCCCTGGCCTCCCTGGCCCAGCAGGAGGTCGTGACGGAAAACGCCCTGGCGGTGCTGCTCGGGCGTCCGCCGCAAGCCATGACGATCACGGCGGAAGACCTGCATGCGGTTGCCGTGCCCGAAATCGCCCCCAGCCAGCCTTCCGCCCTGCTGGAGCGCCGGCCGGACATTCGCCGCGCCGAGGCGGAGCTGGTGGCCGCCCACGCGGACATCGGCGTCGCCCGTGCCAATTTCTTTCCCCAACTGCAACTGGGGGCGGACGCCGCGCTGGCCGCGGCCCATCCGGGCGCGGCCGCCACCGCCCTGGCCGCTTCGGTTCTGACCCCGGTGTTCCAGGGCGGACGCCTGCAGGGCGAGCTGGAGCGCACCTGGGCGCGGCAGGCCGAGCTGGTGGAAACGTACCGCAAGGCGGTCCTGACCTCGTTCCGGGAAGTGGAGGACGCGCTGGCCTCCGTCGCCGCGGCGGAGCGGCGCCTGTCCGCCCTGCGCACGGCGGTGGACGAGGCGCGCAGGGCTTACCGCATTTCCCGCGAGCGCTACCAGGCCGGCGCGGCGGATTTCCTCACCGTACTCGACACCCAGCGCAGCCAACTCCTGGCCGAAGACAACCTGGCCCAGGCGCAACTGGAACGCCTCGTTGCGTCGGTCGATCTGGTCAAGGCCCTGGGCGGCGGCTGGAAGGAGCAGCCGGTCCCGTGATGAAAAACCCGGCCGGGGGCGTTTGTTCGCGGGTGAATAATCGGTAAAGTTCCGCTTTTCATCCGTCAATCCCAGCCCTGCATGAATACCGAATTCCTCCTGCGCGCCGCCCAGGCCATCCAGGAAGCCATCCTGAACCACGAAGCCGAAATCGAATCCCTGGACCGGGAGATCGGCGACGGCGATCACTTCATCAACATGAAGCGGGGCGCCGCCACCGTGGTCGCCATGCACGACGAACTGGCCGCCCTGCCGCCGGACGCTGTCTTGCAGAAGATCGGCATGAAGCTGCTGTCCACCATCGGCGGCGCTTCCGGGCCTTTGATCGGCAGCTTTTTCCTGGCCATGGGCAAAGCGGTCAAGGAGAGCGGCGCGGAGACTTTGGCCGATGTCGCCCGAGCATTCGCCGCCGGGGTGGTGGCCATCAAAACCCGCGGCAAGGCGGATGTGGGGGAAAAGACCATGCTGGACGTGCTGATCCCCGTGTCGCAGGCCTTTAGCCGGCTGGCGGGGGAGGGCGCCGAACGCGCCGCGGTCCTCGCCGAACTCAAGCGGGTGGCGGAAGAGGGCATGCTGTCCACCCGCGACCGGCTCGCCACCAAGGGCCGCGCCGCCTTCCTGGGCGAGCGCGCCATCGGCCACCTCGATCCCGGCGCCAAGACCAGCCAGGTGATGATCCACGCCGTCTGCAACCTGGCTGCACACAACAAATAAGGAAACACGCCCCATGAAAAAATTCATCAACGCCATCGACGATCTCCTGGTGGAAAGCCTGTCCGGTTTCGCCGCCGCCCATCGCGACCTGGTCAGCCTGCATCTGGAACCCAATTACCTGACCCGCGCGCAAAAAGCCCACAACAAGGTGGCGTTGATTTCCGGCGGCGGTTCCGGCCACGAACCGCTGCACAACGGCTTCATCGGCTACGGCATGCTGGATGCCGCCTGTCCGGGGCACGTGTTCACCTCGCCCACCCCAGACCAGATGCTGGCGGCCGCAGAAGCGGTGGAATGCGGCAGGGGCGTCCTGTTCATCGTCAAAAACTACGCGGGGGACGTGATGAATTTCGAGATGGCCGCGGAAATGTTGTCCTGCGAGCACGCCACGGTCATTACCAGCGACGACGTGGCGGTGGAGAACTCCACTTACACCAGCGGCCGCCGCGGCGTGGCGGGT
>DATDOO010000364.1:0-6241 GCA_035293245.1 Methylococcaceae bacterium | reverse complement strand
GGGGGGCAGGCCGTCCGGCAACGTCTGGGGTTGCGGCCATGTTTCGCCGCCCGTGGCGAATTCCGGCTTGCTGGCCTTCCCCAGCGCCGCCTTCACCGCGTCCGGCCCGCGTTCGTGCCATAAATCCCAAAAGTCGCACCTGCGCCCGTCCAGTTCCGGCACGGCCACCACGCCGCCCACGGCCCGCGCCGCGTCCGTCGCCGCTTTCAGGCCCGGATTCTCACCATTCGGCTTCACGTCGTTATCGGCCAGGAAAACCAGCAGGGCATCCGGGGCCAGTTCTCGCACCGCCCGCGCCGTGTGTTCAAGATTCCCGGCATCCATCGCCGCCACCGCTGGGCTACCGTCTACCGCGTGAACCGCTGCCACCGTCGCAAGCCCTTCGCCGATCAGGACGCGCTTCACGCCGCGAATTTTGCCGAATGGGTGGAAACAACCACGTTTGCTCCCGCCTTTCAGGTAGTCTTTCTCGCCGTCCGGGTTGATGGCTTCAAGCGTCCACACCTTGCCATCAGCGCCGTAAACCGGAACCAGCAGGGCATCAGCCCAGCTCCGTTGCGGCCACAGCCTACGCCGCACCAGCGGCCCCAGGGGAACGCCCTTTTTGATGGCGTAGGGGTGTTGCGCCGGATCGTCGATAGCCCCTGCCAGCAGTCTGCCGGCATGTTTGGCCGCGTCTTCGTGGCGCTGGCTTTCGCGTTCGTCTCGCTCCCGTCGTTCCGCTTCGCAGCGCCGCCGGAAAGCTTCGCGTTCTTCGGGTGAATAACGCCGCGAAGGTTCGGCTTGCCAAGTCTCGTCCAGTCCGGTGGAAAAATCGCCGAACACGCCGCCGCGCTCGTCGTCGAACAATTTGCACCATCCGGCGTCGTCGCCGTTGCGCCTGCCGGTGCCGGGGAAGCGGTGGAACCGGTCCGGTTCGATCACCTCGGGCGGTTCCAGCCCGGTGGCACGCATGGCGTCCTTGAACTTCTTTACAGCGCTCATGGGGTTACCCCCACGGCGGCTTTTAGACGAGACAGGAATGGTTTAAATTGGTATTTGCACGATGTTCCCAAGGCCGCTTCCCGGTGCCAGCCGGGGGCGGCTTCATTTTTTTGGCAAGCGCCGCCCGCCGCGCATGGCGCGGCTTTTCTGTAAATGAGCATCGCTCAGCCCACCTCATTTTCAAGCGCCTTGGCAATCTGCTCCATCAGCGCGTCGGCGGAATCCCGATAAGTGGGGTTGTCGGTGACGCTCATTCTTTGCCCCCTGCAAGCAGCGCCCGAATGTCGCCAACCCGCCAGCGTTTAGAGCCGGTTATGTGGTTGACGGGGGCGGGTAGAAGTCCAGCGGCTTGACGGCGGTAAAACGTGGTGCGGCTCCACGTCATTACGATGCAGAACATGGCTACGTCGGCGAGTGCGTCATCGGGCAGAGCCGCGAAAACAGCCGCGCGTTCCTTTGCTCGCTTCAGCCGTGTTGCTTGGATGCTTTCAAGGCTGGTGCGCCCACGCTTGGGTCGGCCGGGTCCGGGTTTCCGGCGGGAAACAGATTGAATCGACATGATTGCCTCCGGCAGTTGAAGAAACTGGAGGAAACAATTTCCCAAACAATCGTCGGCGGGCGATATTGCCGTTTTCCCCGAAAACGGTAGGGGGGCGGATTATCGAGATTCCAGGCGCTTCCTGGCGCGGTGTCGCGAAACTGAAACGTCGATCACTTTGCCGGTTACAGCAGATACAAGGTTCGAAACAGCCGAATGAACCGGAATGCCGAAAACCTGAACCGCCAATTCCGAAAGGTAAAGCGAAAGCTCGTTTCCCGGACACTTCTTGTTGCTTGATCCGGCCAGCCGGTAACGGTCATATTCTGCTTTCCAGGAATCTGGAATGCTTGTTTTAGGGGGTGGGGGCGGCGCGACTTTCCGCGCTGGATGTTCGGCGTTCCATTGGTCAAGGTGCGCACGAAAGCTGTCCTCCTCGCGGATGGAATCGGCTACGTCGCGGATTGTCTGCATCCCTGACTCCTGGAATACGATGACGCTCCACGCCTCATTCAGAAACGCCATCGCCTTTTCTCGGGGGATACCGGCGTGCTCGATGGATTTCCAGAACTCCCGCATGTTCGCGTCGCGTGTGTCCATCAGCAGCGCCCACGTCGAATCGGTGAATTCCTCCATCACGCGGAACCCCTAGCGAACGGTAACACCTTCGCGCCGGCTTTCAGGTCGTCCAGGTAGTCACTCCACCACGCCATCATCTTTCGACGCTCAGGCAAGTACTGAGCCCGGTGGTAAGCGGCTCTCACCTCATTCTGGTCGCCGTGGGCAAGCTGGCGCTCGATGGCGTCAGGGTGGAAAAGATGGGCTTCGTTTAGTCGGGTCGACGCCATGGCCCGGAAGCCGTGGGCGGTCATTTTGTCCCCGGTGTACCCCAACCGCCGGAGTGCGCCATTGACGGTGTTTTCCGACATGGGGCGCTCTTGCGCGGAACCTGACGGAGTCCTTGCCGAAGGGAACACGTAGCGCCCGTGCCCGGTAAGCGGTTTGATTTCCTCCAGGATGCTTAAAGCCTGACGGCTCAGGGGAACGATGTGGTCCTGGCGCATTTTCATCTTGGCGGCGGGAATGACCCACTGTGCCGCATCCAGGTCAATTTCGGTCCATTCCGCCTGTCTGACTTCTCCAGGTCGCAGCATGACCAGTGGGGAGAGCTTCAAGGCGCACAGGGTTGGGAAATAGCCGGTGTAGCCGTCGATGTCCCGTAGCAAGTCGCCGATTTCCTTCGGGTCGGTGATGGCCGCGTGATGCTCCACAACCACGGGTTGAAGTGCGCCTTGCAGGTCGGGAACCGGGTTTCTCCTGGCCCGCCCCGTGGCAATGGAGTAGCGGAACACCTGCCCAATGATACGCTTGGTGGTGTGCGCGAGTTCGTTCGCGCCCCGCGACTCGATGCGCCGCAATACGGCCAGGATGTCCGGTGCTTCGATGTCCGCCAACGGACGGCCGCCCAGCCAGGGAAACACGTCCTTTTCCAGCCGGTCGAGCGTCTTCTTGGCGTGGCCCTCGCTCTTGGTCGTCATGTGCGTTTGGTGCCACTCGCGGGCGATGACCTCAAGGCTGTTGGCCGCCGCGCCCTCTCGGGCGGCTTTCTGGGCCTTCTTTTGGGCCCCCGGATCAATAACCCGAGCCAGCAACTTGCGTGCTTCGTCGCGCTTCTCGCGGACTCCCTTGAGCGTGGTTTCGGGATAGACGCCAAGAGCAAGCCGCTTTTCCTTGCCGTCGAAGCGGTACTTGAGCCGGAAATATTTAGAGCCGTTCGGCATGACCTCCAGGTAAAGCCCTTTTTCGTCAGACAGCCGGTAAGCCTTCTCTTTCGGCTTGGCGTTCTTGCAAACGGTATCGGTCAGCATGGCATCCTCCTTCCAGTCGTGGCGCGGGTTTCTCACGTCGTGGGGGCATCGCGCGTGGGGGCATGGTCTCATGCCCCCGAATATGCCCCCTCTATGGGTGGCATTGCTCGAAACCTTATGAAGGTCGATGATACAATAAAAAACCCGCTAGGCCAGTAGCCGAGCGGGTTTTTGGGTGCTATTGAAAGCGGGTGAAAATGCTATATGGTGCGCCCGGCCGGACTCGAACCGGCACGACTCGCGTCGAGGGATTTTCGTACCACTTCGGCTTTCGCCGCCAGCTTGGCCGCTGTTCGTGGTCTGGACTTTGTCTTGACCCGCGCCGGAAGGCGTGAGGGTCCCCATCGTCAAGTCTCTGCACGTTCCCCGGATGTTGGGGCTTCGCTCAGCGTTGCCTCGCTCGGCAAGCAGGGGGTTCGCTGAATTTGACGGGATTCACGCCGGGGCTTTCGCCTCGGCTGCTCAAATTGTTTCAAGTCCCTTGCGTCTACCGATTTCGCCACGGGCGCAAGGTTAAAATTCTCGCATGAAAGCCCCGCACCGGCCAGACGGTTGGGCAATACCGCGGTCTTTCGGCAACACGGGAGGCTCAATGTCCCCCATGACCGCCGCGATCCGGCGCGTTTTTGGACTGGCTGGCGCCGGGGCCGTTTTTCGCGGGCATTACCAAGGCCGTGTGCCAGGTGAAAAAGATCATGAACATGACCAGTGCGACCGCCGAGACGATGAGGCGGGAGGGTTCCTTCATCCAGAACAGTACCCACGCGGGCTTGATCAGGCCCACGAGCAGAACGAGAAAAGAAAAACCGATCATGACGGTGGTGAAGGCCACCAAGCCATAAGACATATCCGACATGCCGCATGTCTCCTGAGAACGTTGGGAAATTGAAACGAAATTTTACCACGCGCCTTCGCTTCCAGCCGGAGGGTTGCCGTGGCTGAGTTGACCGGACCCCGCAAGGGCTGCGCCGCCGTCAGCAATCCCGACAGCCGCTTTAGCCGCTTGCAGAGGGAAACGCTGGACGACGGCTGGGGCAATCTGGAGGAAGGGCCTCAGGGGCGCAAGACCTTCATCGCCGAGGAAACGGCAAAAACGATCATCAGCCGCAACGACTCGCCGGACATCCCCTTCGAACAGTCCATCAACGCCTATCGCGGCTGCGAGCACGGCTGCATTTACTGCTACGCGCGCCCGACGCACGCTTACCACAACCTGTCGCCGGGGCTGGATTTCGAGACCCGCCTGTTCGCCAAGCACAACGCCGTCGAATTGCTGCGCAAGGAACTGGCGCGGCGCGGCTATCGCCCCAGCGTCATTGCCCTGGGCGCGAACACCGATCCTTACCAGCCCATCGAACGCCAGCGGCGGCTGACGCGCGGCATCCTGGAGGTGCTGGCGGAGTGCGGGCACCCGGTGAACATCACCACCAAGTCGGCGCTGATCGAGCGCGATCTGGATTTGCTTGCCCCCATGGCGGAAGAAGGGTTGGCGCGGGTGTGGATCTCCATCACCACCCTGGACGGGACGTTGGCCAGCCGCCTGGAACCGCGCGCCGCCTCGCCGGCCCGGCGCCTGCAGGCGGTACGCGCGCTGAGCGATGCAGGAATTCCGGTTGGGGTGATGGTTGCGCCGGTGATTCCGGTGCTGACCGACGCCGAACTGGAAAAAATCGTCGCCGCGGCGGTGGAACACGGCGCCTGCGCGGCGAACTTCCTGGTCCTGCGCTTGCCGCGGGAGGTCGGCGAACTGTTCGCGGAATGGCTGGAACGATTTGTTCCCTTGCAGGCGGCGCATGTGTTGAGCCGGGTGCGCGAGTTGCGCGGCGGCGAATTGAACGATAGCCGCTTCGCCTATCGGCTCGCCGGGCAGGGCATCTTTGCCGATCTTCTGCAGCAACGCTTTAATCTGGCGCTCAAGCGGCACGGCTTGGCCATCGACCTGCCGCCGGTGGAGGCCACGCGCTTCCGCCCGCCGAAAGGGGATGAACGGCAGTTATCCTTATTCTGAAAGCAGGTTTTCCAGCACCCGTTCGTAAACTTGCGAGAGGCGGTCGAGATCGGCCACGTCCACGCACTCGTCAATCTTGTGGATGGTCTCGTTGATGGGGCCCAACTCCACCACTTCCGCGCCGGTGGGGGCGATGAAACGGCCGTCGGACGTGCCGCCGCCGGTGTCGGGGCGGGCGGGGGCGCCGAGCGTTTCGGTCAGCGCCCCCTGGACCGCGTCGATCAGGGTGGTGCCCGCGGTCAGGAACGGCTTGCCGGTGGAGTGCCAGTCCAGTTGGTAGTTCAGGCCGTGCTTGTCGAGGATGGCGCGCACGCGCTGATTGATGCTTGCCGCGTCCAGTTCGGTCGAATAGCGCAGGTTGAACAACACGGCGAGCTCGCCGGGCACGACGTTTTCCGCGCCGGTGCCGGCGTGGATGTTGGAGACCTGGAAACTGGTCGGCGGGAAGAATTCGTTGCCCTCGTCCCAAACCTCGCGGCGTAGCTCGTCCAGCGCCGGAGCGAAACGCAGGATGGGGTTGACCACTTTGTGCGGATAGGCGATGTGGCCCTGCACGCCGAACACCTTGAGCCGGCCGCACAGGGAGCCGCGCCGGCCCACGCGGATGACATCGCCCAGCCGGTCGAAGCTGGACGGCTCGCCCACCAGGCACCAGTCGATCTTCTCGCCGCGCGCCCGCAACACCTCCACCACCTTGACGACGCCGTCGATGGCGTCCCCTTCCTCGTCGCTGGTCAGCAGCAACGCGATGGAGCCGCGCGGCGTGGGATGGGCGGCGAGAAAACGTTCGCAGGCCGTGACCATGGCCGCTACACCGCTCTTCATGTCCGCGGCGCCGCGGCC
>DATDOO010000363.1:0-5805 GCA_035293245.1 Methylococcaceae bacterium | reverse complement strand
CGACGACGTGGACAAGCTGGGCCGGGTGCTGGTCTCCACCCCCGGCGGGGCCCAGGTGCCCATCGCCCAACTGGCGGATCTCCGCATGGTGTCCGGCCCGGCGATGATCCGCGACGAGGACGGCCAGTTGTCCGGCTACGTCTACGTGGACATGGCCGGCCGCGACGTGGGCGGCTACGTGGACGACCTGAAGCGCACGGTGAACGAACAGGTGCAACTGCCGCCCGGCTACACCCTGGCCTGGTCGGGCCAGTACGAATTCATGCAGCGGGTGCGCGAGCGCCTGACGGTGTTCGTGCCCCTGACCCTGGCCATCATTTTCGTGCTCTTTTACTTCACCTTCCGCTCGGTGGCGGAAACCCTGATGGTCATGCTCGGCGTGCCCTTCGCCCTGGTGGGCGGCATCGCTTATCTGGCGTTCCTGGGCTACAACATGAGCATCGCCGTGTGGGTGGGCCTCATCGCCTTGGCGGGCGTGGCGGCGGAAACCAGCGCCGTCATGCTCGCCTACCTCAACGAAGCCGTGAAGCGCCGCCGCGCCGCCGGACGGCTGAATACGCCGGAAGACCTCATCGAAACCGTCCACGCCGGCGCCGTCGAGCGCATCCGCCCCATGGCCATGGCGGGACTGGCCAACATCCTGGGGCTGATCCCGGTCATGTGGGCCAGCGGCGTGGGCAGCGACGTGATGAAGCGCCTCGCCGCGCCCATGGTCGGCGGCGTACTGTCCGCCATGCTGCTGACGCTGGTGGTGATTCCGGCGCTTTATGCGCTGGTAAAGGAGCGTTCGCTGTCGACCCAAGAGACACTGCCATGAAACCCAGCTACATCCCCGCCTTCCACTTCCGCTGGCTGACCGCCTATTACGACCGGTTCATGGCGCGGCTGTACCCGGAGCAGCGTTTCAGAGGCGATTTGATCGCCCAGGCCCGCCTTGGCGCGGGGCAGCGGGTGCTGGATATGGGTTGCGGCACGGGCACGCTGACGTTGATGATCAAGGCGTCCGCTCCCGGCGCCGAGGTGGTGGGCCTGGACGTGGATGCCGACGTGCTGGCCATCGCCCGCGCCAAGATCGGGCAAGCCGGTGCCCACATCGATTTGGAGCAGGGCTCGGCCGCGCAACTGCCCTTCGCGGACGGCAGTCTGGACCGGGTCTTCGCCAGCCTGATGCTGCATCACTTGACGCGGGAGGACAAACGCCGGGCGCTCAAGGAAGTACTCCGTGTTCTCAAGCCGGGCGGGGAGTTGCACGTCATCGACTTCGGCGTCCCGGACAGCCGGGCCGCCCTGCTCATTTCCCTGCTGGTGCGCTGGTTCGAGGAAATCCGCGACAACATCCGGGGCCTGGTGCCCGTCTTCCTGCGGGAAGCCGGTTTCGAGCCGGTGGAGGAGACTGCCCGTTACGCCACGGTATCCGGCACCTTGCGCGCTTATCGGGCGTGCAAGCCCTGACCAACGAACATGGAGGGAGAGGGAGAACAAGGATGCTGCGACTTTCATCTAAACGATGGCCGCCGCACCGAGAGAGGCTGGTCGAGTTGGCTGACTCGGAGACTTGATCGCCCTCCCCCAGCCCCATTCCAACGCCTGTCGCAAACTTCCCGATCACCTGCTGTCTAACGAAGCATCTTTCCTTTTCTACGGAGGACGCCGCGATGTTCACTCCGGCAACCCACGCTCCGGGTGCGGTGGACGGCCGCTCCTTGCGCGCCTTGATCCGTATCGTCGCCTGGGCGCTGCTGCTGGCCGGCCTTGCCGCCTCCGGCGGTTGCGCCACCAGCCCGTTTTCCAAGGAACTTACCCAGAAAGCCCGCTCGCAGCCGTCGTTCGGCTCCCTGCGCGCCAATCCGGACGGTTACAAGGGCAGCACGGTCATCGTGGGCGGCACCATCATCAAGACCGTCAACCTGAGCGACCATACCGAAATCGAGGTGTTGCAGAAGCAACTGGACAGCGGTTACGAGCCCAAGGAAATCGATACCGCCGGAGGCCGTTTCCTGGCGCGCTGCCAGGGATTCTTCGACCCGGAAATCTACAAGGCCGGAAGCGAAGTCACGGTGGCCGGCGAAGTGGAAGGCAAGGAGGAGCGGCCGGTCGGCGAGGTTTCCTACATTTATCCGGTGATTTCCTGCCAGAAGGTTCAGCTCTGGTACGAGCGGCGCTACACCTACGACTATCCGCCCTATTACGGTTACGGCCCATATTGGCACGGCTGGTATGGCGGAGCTTTCATTGGACCACGCGTGATCGTCGTGAAACCGCAGCACAAGAAGCGCTGAACGGCCGGCGACGGGATCAGCGAGTCTCCGCGGCCAGGGACGGGTTATGTGCCGTTGCACCTTGGCGGTATTCGCCGACGACCTCCGCGTAGAACTCCGCCAGACGCATGGCTTGCGCACGCGCCGACCAGCCCTGCGCGTAACTCCGGCCACGCTCGCCCAATCGCCGGCGCCCTTCGACGTCGGCGAGCAAGGCGCGCACTTTGGCGGTGAAGTCGCCGATGTCTTCCTCGGCGACGTGCACCCCCTCGCCTTCCTTCAGCACCGAACGCGCGCCGAGCTTGGCGGTGGAGACCAGCGGCACGGATTGCGCCATCGCTTCCAGCAAAACGAGGCCCTGGGTTTCCGTGCGCGAGGCGAACACGAACAGGTCCGCGGCGCGGTAGCAGTCCAGCAACTCGCGGTGGCGGTCCAGATAGCCGATGAAGCGGACATTGCCTTGCAATCCCAGGCCGGACGCCAGCTCTTCCAGGTCGCCGCGCGCCGGGCCTTCGCCGGCGATGACCAGCAGCACGTCGGGGACGTGGCGGCGCAGTTCGGCGGTCATGCGGATCAGGAAGTCGATGTTCTTCTCGTGCGCCACCCGGCCCACGCACAACAAAACCGGCGTCTCGGCGGCGATGCGGTGCACGGCGCGGAAGGCCGCGCCATCGCCGGGCGCAAAGCGGTCGGGCTGCAAGCCGGTGGGGATCACCACCGAGCGGGCATTGATGCCGTAAGCGTCCAGCCGCTCCAGCATGGGTTCGGAAGGCACCACCAGGCCATGGAGTTGAGCGCATTGCCGACGGGAAAAGGCGCGGGCCAGATAGCCGCCCAGCCAGCGCGGCAGGAGCGGCACGTAGTGGTGCAGGTATTCCTCGAAATAGGTGTGATAGCTGGCGACGCACGGCGCGCCCAGTTTCTTGCCGAGAGCGACGCCCAGATAGTGGGCGATGAAGGGCGTCTGGATGTGGACCAAGTCGAATTTCTCCGCCCGCAGCGCTTCCAGCTCCCGCCAGACGAAACGGGTGCGCATGGCGCGGTCTTCCGGATCGAGAGGCAAGGTGCGCGAAGGCACGCGGAAAATGAGCGTCTCGTCGTCGCCCGGCGCGTAATAGTCCGGGGCGATGAGGTGAACCTCGTGCCCCAGTTCGCGCAGTTCGCCGCGAAAGGTCTGGATGGAAGTGGACACGCCGTTGACGCGGGGAAAATACACATCCGACACCATGAGGATTTTCATCAAGGACCTCATTTCCACAGGATCAGGCCCCACACCAGGGCCACGTTGACCAGGCTGACGAACACCGCCGCGCTGCCGATGTCCTTGGCGCGCTTGGACAGGCGGTGATGCTCCAGGGACACCCGGTCCACCGCCGCCTCGATGGCGGAATTGAGCAGTTCCACCACCAGGACCAGCAGCACCGAGAAAATCATCAGCGCCCGCTCCAGCGGCGCCACGTCCAGATAGAACGCCGCGGCCACCAATAGCACGCTGAGAAAAACTTCCTGACGAAAGGCGTCCTCGTTCTTGAACGCGGAGCGCAGCCCGGCGAGGGAATAGTTCAGGGCGTTCCAGATGCGGCGAATGCCGGTCTTGCCTTTGTAGGGACTTTCCAATTGTTCTCCTTTGCCTCGAAAGAAATTCACTAAATGTAGGTTGGGTTAGGTGTTTCTACGCCGTAACCCAACGAACGGCGATAGAGCGTTGGGTCTCATGCCGGGCAATCCCTACCCGGCACCCTGCGGGCGCTTCGCGTGCAAATCCGCTCCCGGCGGATTTGTCGGCGGAGAACCGCTAACCCAACTACGTTGCTAATCCCACCGAAAGCCGCGGTGCTCGGCGCGGCTGAACGGGGGTATGAAAAGCAACATCCCGCCCGGATCAAGCCTCGCCCCTATCCGGGCGTTCCGTCTGCATCGCCTGGCGCAGCACCCCCTCGAAGCGCTCGCAGACCGTGTCCCAGCCCAACGGCTCGACCGATTGCCGGGCGGCCTCGCCCAGGGACCGAATGGCTCCGTGGCCTTCGCCCAGATACTGCGCCAGTTGCAAAAAGGCGGCCCTATCGCCCGGCGGCGCCAGCAGGCCGTTCTCGCCGGGACGGATGTAGATCCCCGCCGCCGCCCGGTCGAAGGCCAGCACGGCCAAGCCGCTGGCCATGGCTTCCAGCACCACGTTGCCGAAAGTCTCCGTCAGGCTGGGAAACAAGAACACGTCGGCGGACGCATAGTACGCCGCCAGCGCCTCGCCGGTTCGCGCGCCGGTGAAACGATGCTCGGGATAGCGCCGCTGCATGCGGGCCCGCGCCGGGCCATCGCCGACCCACACCATGCGCGCGTTGGAATACGCGCGGCGCAGCCGCTCGAAGGATTCCGCCACCAGGTCGAGATTCTTTTCCGGCGCCAGGCGGCCCACGTAAATCGCCACCACGGTAGACGGTGTGGCGTGCAAAGTCCGGCGCAAATCCGCACAGCGGCGGGCCGGGTTGAACAGGTTGCAATCGACGCCGCGCCCGACCATCGCCACGTTGCGGTAGCCGTCTTCCTCCAGCAGCCGGCACAGATGCGGATCGGGCGCCAGCGTCCGCAAGGTGTCGTTGTGGAAGGAGCGCAGATAGCCGCTCACCGGCCGGTGGAGCCAAGCCAGCCCGTAGTGCCGGCAGTAGCTGTGAAAATTGGTGTGGAAGCCGCTGGTCACCGGCAGGCCGAGCTGTTTCGCTTCGCGCAGCGCGGCCCAGCCGAGCGGCCCTTCGGTGGCGATGTGCACTAGGTCGGGCGGCTGGCGCCGCCACGCGTCCCGCAGCCGCCGGCCCAGGGGCAGGCCGAAGCGCAGTCCGTCGTATCCCGGAATCGGCAGTCCTGGCACCAGCAGATGGTCCCCCTCGCGCGGTTTCTCCTTGTCCCCGGGGCGATTCTGGCAGGGACGAACCACCTGCACCCGCCAGCCCCGCCCCATCAGTCCTTCGGCGAGCCGGTTCAGGGTCATGGCCACGCCGTTGATTTCCGGCGGCCAGGTTTCGGTGACCAGGGCCAGTTGCGGCGAAGACGGGCAAGGACGAAGGGCGTTCATGGCGCGAGGCATCGCAGCTCCAATGGTTCCGGCGGAATGGTCTGCGCCGGCCGGCTGCGCATGGCACAGCAGGCTGCGAACGCTTTCCCGCGCCTGGCGGGCCAGATGGCCGCGTTCCGCCGCGCCCGCCAGGCAGGGCCCCACAGCAAGATGCGCTTCGATAGCCCGCGCCCCGAGCAGCCGCCACAGATGCGGGACGAAGGCGTCGTCGCCCACGAACGGCACCAGCGCCGCCTGGGGCCCACGATAGGAAACCGCCACGGGAACGACCGGCGCCGCCACATCGAGCGCCGCCTGGAACAGGCTGGAATGGAAACGGGCTACGCTGTTGCCGCGCGTCGTCGTCCCTTCCGGAAACAACAGCAGGGTTTCGCCGCGCCGCAAGCGTTCGCGCATGGCGGCGACCGTTCCCCCGCTGCGCGACGGCCGGCCGCGCTCCACGAACAGCACGCCGCCGAGACGGGCCAGAAGGCCGACCAC
>DATDOO010000362.1:0-2176 GCA_035293245.1 Methylococcaceae bacterium | reverse complement strand
CCAACCTCCTCGATGCGGATGGGAAGAAGCCGTTTGATGTTGTCGGGATGGTTCGTGGCGGTGGTGCGGCCGGCGCTGGACAGGCCAAGGGCAATGCCAAAGGCGGCGCGAAAGGTGGCCCTGGTGGTGGAGCCGCTACTCCAGCCACTTTGGCTGAGATCCGCTCGCTGCTGCAGGCCGCCTCCGCCCAGAAGCTGCCGTAGCGGACACTTCACGCTCGGTCTTTAATCCTGGTGACGGCGCGCCGCGAATGCAGCGCCCGTTTTTGTGCCGAGCGAGCGTCGTCGGCCTATCCCACGGCGTAGCAGTAGCCGCTCGCTCGGTTCTGCAACCTTAATCGTGCTTCCCTTAGTTATCGGATGGTTTCGCCACCTTATCGATCACTAGGACCTCGACCGGCGTTCGCTCGGCCTGAAACCGCAGGCCGAGCTGCTCCTGCATGGCGCCGAAGATGTCGGGACGCGATTCGATGTCGGCCGGCGGCGGTGGGGCGTTCGGCGGCGTAGGACCAAGCTGGTCGGGTCGCCACGTCAGGGTGAAATCGTACTTGCCAGCCAGCCCAGTCTTGTCCACCACGGGCCGGTCCACAATACGCGCCTGCAGGAATCCCGCAAACTGCGCCATGGTGGAGTTGCGGACCCCGATACTACCGGGTCCTCTGCCGCCGAAGCCGGGAAGGTTACCACCACTTTCGTTGACAGTGAGTTTGGGGCCGTCCTTGCCGACGTTCAGCGTGAACGCCGAAAGCTCCTTGTTCTCGCGATGGAAGGTAAGACTGAAGCGTTCGGCCAGCAGCTTTCTCATCATCGACCGAATCTGCACGTCATTACCGACACCTTCGTGGTCGGGTTTGCCGGTGATATCGTACTTCTCATCTTCCGCCCATGAGGGTAGGTTTTGAATCTGCCCCGGGTGCACGCCGTACGCGAAGATCATCAGGTCTTTGAGGGACGTATTGGTCGTGTTCAACATTCCGGTCCCGTTCACGAGAATCGATAGGCCCGGCCGTTCGGGATTGGCCGGCTTGATGGTCGCCACCTCGAAGCTGGGGTCAACGTTGGCGGCCATGATTTTCGGCGGAGGCGGAGGCTCCGGGATCGCCCACGCGGTTTCGGGCGTGGCGCGCACCAGATTCAACGGCGCGGGTTGTCCCTGGGTCCAAGTTCCGGTGAGCGCATTACTGTCCTCCGAGAGTTTTCCCTCGTAAGTGCCGCCAATGGCGGGAATGTCAATCTTAATATTGGTGCCCTGCTGCGTTACGGCCCCCGCGTTGATGGGTTGCCCACCCTGATCGATGCTATAAAAGGTCGCCGCGAGCTTCTCGTTTGCCGCCCGCGAAATCTTGCCGACCAGCCGCAGTTCCTTCCCGTTTTTCGCGTTCTTCAGGGAACCCTGCCACGTGCCAACCATGTCTTGCGCTAACAGCACACCAATTGAAAGCGCCGCCAGTACCGTTGTCCACAATGCTCTTCCCAGATAATTTTTCACGACCCGCTCTCCTTTTGGGACCATCATACATCTGGAATACGCCGAGACTCAACGCGTTGTTCCCTACAAAAGACCCCACAGTCTGGTCCGCCGTCCGATCAGCGGAAGGACTGTTTGTTATTGCGTGCCGGAGGACCTTAGTTCCAAAACATTTCCTACGCGGATTGGGCTTGGGCGCCTCACGAATCCACCGGCGTCACCACCCACGCGCTTGCCGTCCGGAGCCAAGCCACTACCGCGGCCCTCGCAGCTCCACTTTCATCCCGTCTACTTCCTTCAAAGCACTGAACTTATTGCTTGTCATGGCCATGCAGTTCCGCCGGAGGCGGCGGTGGAGGCGGAGGCGCAGGCAAAGCCTTGGGAGCACCCTTACCCTTCCCGAAGCCACCCGCGGGAGCCACCGGCATTGTCGCCGTGCCACCGGCCTTCATCGCCAGGAACTGGGTGCCGGTCGCGAACCCGACGTACTGCGTGTTGTCGATCATGTACGTGATCGGGGGAGCCGGACCGCCGAGGTTGAAGGGCAGAGCGAGAAGTTCGTCGCCCGTATCCGCCTTGTAGGCGTACAGCGTATTGCCCGCAACCTGGAACACGAGGTTGCTGGCCGTGGTCAGCGTGCCGCCTCCCGTCGAGCCACCCCTTCCCTGCTTCACCCACTTGATCTGGTTCGTCTTGGGATCGCGTGCCT
>DATDOO010000361.1:0-42764 GCA_035293245.1 Methylococcaceae bacterium | reverse complement strand
CCAGGCATCCGCGTCGCCCGTGCGGCTGCGCCAGGCGGGACCCAGATAATTGTCCAGCAGGTGGGTCAGGTCATGGGAAACCCACGACTCGGCATGCACCCCGTTGGTGACATGGGAAATGGGCAATTCGGCGCGCGGCGCTTCCGGCCACAGTCCGGCCCACATGTCGCGCGACACGCTCTCATGCAGGCGGCTGACGGCGTTGTTGTGGTTGGACAGGTTGAGCGCCAGCACGGTCATACAGAACTCCTCGAAGGAGTCGTCCGGGTGCCGGCGGCCGAGGGCGAGGAACGTGTCGCGGTCCAGGCCGAGATGCGGCCAGTAGGCATGAAAGTAGTGTTCCACCAGCGCGGGGGAAAAATAATCGTTGCCCGCGGGGACCGGGGTATGGGTGGTGAACACGTGGCCGGCGCGTGCGGCGGCGAGCGCCTCGGCAAAATTCAGCCCCTCGCGTTGCATGAGGCGGCGGATGCGCTCCAGGGCCAGAAACGCCGTATGCCCCTCGTTCATGTGGCATACCTCCGGCTCGATGCCCAGCGTTTCCAGCGCCCGAATGCCGCCGATGCCGAGGAGGATTTCCTGGCGGATGCGCATGTCGCGTTCGCCGCCGTATAGCTGCGCGGTGATTTCGCGCTCTTCGGGACGGTTGTCCGGGACGTTCGTGTCCAGGAGATACAGGGGTACGCGGCCTACTTGCGCCAGCCAAATGCGCGCGGTGATTTCTTTCGATCCCAGCGGGACGCGGACGGTGAGCGGCTGGCCGTCCCTGAGCACGGGGCGTACCGGCAAGGTATGGAAGTCCTTGTCGGCGCGCGCTTCCTGCTGCCAGCCGTCGGCATTCAGGTACTGGCGGAAATAGCCTTTCTGGTAGAGCAGGCCGACGCTGACCAGCGGCAGGCCGAGGTCGCTGGCGGACTTCAGGTGGTCGCCGGCGAGCACCCCGAGACCCCCGGAGTAGATGGGCAGGCATTCGGCGATGGCGAATTCGGCGGAAAAGTACGCCACGCACAGATGGTTCTGGGCGCCCGTCTCCCGGTGGTACCAGGTGCGCGGATCGTTCATGTAACCGTCCAGCGCCGCCCGGACCCGCTCGTAATGGGCGACGAAACCCGGATCTTCCACCGCGGCTTCGAGCTTGTGCTGATCGATCCGCCCCAGCATCAGGACCGGGTTGTGGCCGCTGGACTCCCACAGGTGACGATCCAGGCGGCGGAACAGGGAACGGCTGTCGTAATCCCACGCCCAGCGCAAGTTGTAGGCGAGATCGGGCAGGGACTTCAGGCGTTCCGGAAGGGCGGGGGCGACGGTGAAGGTCTGGATGGGCTTCATGGAGATTCGAAGTAGGCGGGGCTTCGGGCGATTGTAGTATGAAAGCCGTCCGGCCGTTGTCAGTCCCAGGTTCCCCGCTTGTAAATTTCGATCATCTTGCGGATGGCTTGGTAAGCCGAATAGGCCATGACGGCGAACATCAGCCATTCCCGGTCGGAAACGCTGGTCATGTCCTCGTCGGTCGCTACCATCAGCACGGCGACGATGACGCAGATGGCGATATAGCTAAAGAGGTTCCACATACGACGCTCTCAAACAGGGGAGGAGCAAAGGATTCTTCGGTGGTGCAGCCATGCCAGCCACGTCACGGTTACGAGCCCAAGCCAGGCTGCGGCGAGCCAGCCGATGGTGCTGTCGTAGCTGCCCACCCAGGCTGCGCGAGGGCTGTGGGGGTCCAGATCGGTCAGCGAGCGGCTCAGGCGCAGCACGAATACCCAGCCGGCATGGACGCCGATACAGTAGAACAGATTGCTGCGGAGCCGCAGCACGGCGAGAAAGACGCCCGCCAGCCACAGGGCGAGGAAAGAATCGGCGTGACGCCAATCGGCCATGTGGCGCAAGGCATCCGCCGCCAGCCGCAGGCCGCTGTCCCAGTGCATCTGTTCCAGCGGAATCTTCGACTCGGCGTGCAGGAAGTGCGGCAGCGCGTAATAGAAAGCACTGAAAATAACCGCCAGAACGATGCCACACTTCTGGCGCAGCACGCCCAGCAGCACGCCGCGAAACAGCGGTTCCTCGATCAGGGCTACCAGCGTTCCGGTCAGAAGCGCCTTGCCGGCGGATTGCAGCAGGAGGGGCCAGGGTCTGCCCAGGCTTTCCCAGTCCGGCAGGCGGATGCCCAGCCACACGAGGCCGGCGGACAGCACGGCAAGAATGAGCACCCCCAGAAGGAATCCTGCACCCAGGGCGCGCCACGCCGAATGCCCGCCGGTTTCGATTCCGAGCGTCGAGCGGTTGAATCCCTCCCGGCGTATGCAAAGCCATGCGGTCAGCGCGATGAGCAACAGGGCTCCCCGGCCGAGGAGCGTTTCCAGTGAAAGCCTGCCGTCCAGCACCGCAAACAAGGGCGGGGCCAGCAGTCCCGCCAGGCCGAGCGCCGCCAGCAGAAGTAGCAGGGGCGCCAGCAGGGCGCCCTCGCGGGCGGGCGCAAACCAGGCGCGGGAGGTCAGCATGGAGGGGCGGCCGCCGTTCGGGAGAAGCGGGAACAGGAACTTTTCCCGACCGTATAAGTCTCAAATGATACGCGTCGGGAACGGCGCTGGTTACTCATTGCTCCCCCCTGAGTGACCGCTTCATCTCCGGTCTCCCCGACCGGAAATTTGACGGCTCCGAAGCACCTCCCCTCCTCTTTACGCTTCGGAGCCTTTTTATTGCCCGGGGCCATACGGTCATCAAAGGTTGTCCGGGCGAATGGCGCCCGTTTCTTCTTCCTTCGCATCCTCGACCAGCTTGAGCGTGATCGCCGGGCGTTCGCCGTTGCGGTCTTCCAGCGCCGCGCCGCGCGTATCGTCGCTGAGATTGATTTTCAGGCGCAGGTTGTTGGGCGAGTCGGAATTGCGCAGTGCTTCGTCGAGAGTGATGCGACCTTCCTTGTAAAGGTGGTAGAGGGCCGAGTCGAAGGTGCGCATCCCCAGGTTTTCCGACTTCTCCATGATTTCCTTGATGGAATGCACCTCGCCCTTGCGCACCGTGTCCTGCACCAGCGGCGTACCGAGGAGGATTTCGATGGCCGCACAACGCTTGCCGTCCACGGTGGGAACCAGGCGCTGGGAGACGAAGGCCTTGAGGTTGAGCGACAGATCCAGCAGCAACTGGTTGCGGCGTTCCTCGGGGAAGAAGTTGATGATGCGGTCCAGGGCCTGGTTGGCGTTGTTGGCGTGCAGGGTGGACAAGCACAAGTGGCCGGTTTCGGCGAAGGCGATGGCGTGTTCCATGGTTTCCCGTGTGCGGATCTCGCCGATGAGGATCACGTCCGGCGCCTGGCGCAGAGTGTTCTTCAGCGCGTCCTCGAAGGTGTCGGTATCCACCCCGACTTCGCGCTGGCTGACGATGGATTTCTTGTGCGGGTGGACGTATTCGATGGGGTCCTCGATGGTGATGATGTGCCCACCGGAGTTGCAGTTGCGGTAGTCGATCAAGGCCGCCAGCGAGGTGGACTTGCCCGAGCCGGTGCCGCCCACGAACAGGATCAGCCCGCGCTTTTCCATGATGACGTTCTTCAGCACCGGCGGCAGGCCGAGATTGTCGGCCTGGGGAATGTCGGTCTTGATGTTGCGCACCACCATGGCGATGGCGTTGCGCTGCTTGAAAATGTTGACGCGGAAACGGCCGATGCCCGATTCGCCGATGGCCAGGTTCATTTCCGGTTTGCGCTCGAAGGCGCGGCGCTGCTCTTCGTCCATGATGGCGTAGGCGATGGCCTTGGTGTCCTCCGGCTTGAGGATCACGCTGTCGATGGGCGCCAGCTTGCCGTGGAATTTGGCGGCGGGCGGGGCGCCGGCGGTCAGGTAGATGTCGGACCCGTCCTTCTGCACCAGCATTTTCAAATAGTCGCGAAACTCCATCGTGTGCTCCTCAGAATGAATGGAAAATCAGTGGGCGGACCCCAGGGCGACCGGCGTATCGTCCCGCGCGCCCCATTCGCTCCACGAACCGTCGTAGACCGCGGTATCCGTGCGTCCCAGTTCATGCAGCGCGAGAGCGAGAATGCAGGCCGTCACACCGGAACCGCAGGTCGTCGTCACCGGGCGGGCAAGATCGATGCCCGCTTGCCTGAATTGTTCCGCCAGTTCCGGCGCCGCCCGGAGGCGGCCGGATTCCGCATCGACGAGGTTCATGAAAAACAGGTTGCGGGCGCCGGGAATGTGGCCGGAGCGGAGACCGGCGCGCGACTCGGGGTCGCGCCCCTCGAAGCGGCCCGGCGAGCGGGCGTCGAGTACCTGACCCTGGGGATTCGCGGCGAAGACGCGCATGGCGGCCAGGTCGCGCACCAGTTCCAGCCGATAGCGGGGAGTGAAAACGCGCGGCACCGGTTCGACGCCGCCGCTTTCGCAGGGCAAGCCCAGCACCTGCCAGCGCGAGAATCCGCCGTCCAGCACGGACACCCGGTCGTGACCGAAGACACGCAACATCCACCAGACCCGCGCCGAGGCCAGGTAGTGGTTGTTGTCGTACACCACGACCCACGTGTCGTCACCGATTCCCAGCTTTCCCGCCGCCTGCGCGAATTCTTGCGGGGAAGGCAGCATGTGGGGCAGTGAGGTGGCGTGATCGGCGATTTCATCCACGTCGAAAAACTGTGCGCCGGGAATATGGGCGACGGCGTATTCGGCGCGGGCGTTGCGCTGCTGCTGGGGCAGGAAAAAACCGGCATCCAGCACCGCCACGTCCGCGCGGCCCAGCAAGCCGGACAATTCTTCGCAAGAAATCAGGGCGTCGGTCATGGTGCCTCTCCGCACATGGTATGTCGCCTAATTTACCGCGACCCCCGCCGGCTGGCGAGATGGAGGCGATCAGGAAAAGCGGGAATCGGCGACAAACGGATTACGCCGCCGTTCTTCGCCGAAAGTGGACATGGGGCCGTGGCCGGAAACGAAGCGTACCTCATCCCCCAGGGGAAACAGGCGCTTGCGGATGGAGCGGAGTAGTGCCGCATGATCGCCGCGCGGGAAGTCGCTGCGGCCGATGGAACCTTTGAACAGCACATCGCCAACCAGCGCCAGTTTTGACGCGGGATCGAAGTAGACAAGGTGGCCTGGGGTGTGGCCGGGGCAGTGCAGGACTTCCAATTCGATCCGGCCGAAGGCGACGCGGTCGCCGTTTTCCAGCCAGCGGTCCGGTTCGAACGCAGCGGCGGGGGGCAGGCCGAAATAAGTGCTTTGTTGCGGGAGATTTTGTAGCCAGAAGGCGTCTTCGGGTTGCGGGCCCTCGACGGGAACGCCCAGCGCCTTCGCCAACTCCGGCGCACCGGCGGCGTGGTCGATGTGGCCGTGGGTGAGCAGGATCTTTTCCACGGCGACCTCCTGTCGTTCGATCTCGCGCCGGATGCGCGTTATTTCCCCGCCGGGATCGACGACGGCGCCGCGCCGGGTTTCCTCGCACCAGAGCAGGGTGCAGTTCTGCTGGAATTCCGTGACCGGGAGGATGACATGACGCAACATGAGGGCATGTTCGTCCATCGGTCTTCGGGAGACAAGATGGCCGGCGCCTTATCCGAACGTTCCCGCACCCAGATAACCCGCGCCGGAATCCAGCGTGGCGCATTCGTGAAGTGTGTCCTTGATGATCTTGCCGGCCTCGCGGCAGCATTTGCCGCATTCCGTGCAGGCGTTGTAGCGGTCGCGCAGATCGCGCAAGTGGGCGACATCGCCGTGCTGAACCGCGCGGCGAATCTGGCTATCGGTCAGTTTCTTGCAGATGCAAACGTACATGAGTAGGGATGCGTGCGTGGTGAACTCACGTACATCCTGTCACGAATGATAACAATTATCAATAAATATTTTCGCTGGGAGTTTTTACATCTGCGACTGCTGGTAATTGGCCAGTCCGACCTTGTCGATGAGGCCGAGCTGGATTTCCAGCCAGCGGGCGTGGTCTTCCTCGGTGTCACGCAGCAGGCCGAGCAGCAGGTTGCGCGTCTCGAAGTCGCGCACGGCTTCGCAGTGGGCGATGACGGTCTTCAATTCGTCGATGACCCGGTATTCCAGTGCCAGGTCGTTGCGCAGCATCTCCGGCACATCCTTGCCGATGTGCAGGGGCTGGCGGGTCGTCATGTCCGGCGTTCCTTCCAGAAACAGGATGCGCTGGATGAGAAGGCCGGCATGGCTCTGCTCTTCCTGCATCTCGTGGCCCACCTGCCCGGCGAGCTTGGAAAATCCCCACTCCTGGTACATGCGCGAATGGATGAAATATTGGTCGATGGCGGACAGTTCGCCCGCCAGCAAATGATTCAGATGTTCGAGTACCTTGGTTTCGCCTTTCATTGTCGTGCCCTCTTCTTTTAGCGTGAAAGTCGCAGCAACCTTGCTCACCCTCCCCTTCTGGGAGAGGGCCGGGGTGAGGGGCAAAACCGCCGGGAGCGGTTTTGGTCGAGCATGGCGGGAGCGCCTTTCATCCTCACAAGGAGGCGCGATCCGCCATGCGCGCTGGCTGCGACGCACCGTCCCATCCCGCCGTGGGGCGGGAATTGCGTATACTATCTGCCCGGTTTTCAACCGTTTTCAGATTAGCACATCCTTGTTTCGCTGTAGGTGAGAATCCAGCATGACCGAAATCGAATATGAATTGCGAGAGATTGATCT
The DNA here is from genome assembly GCA_035293245.1 of Methylococcaceae bacterium. Taxonomy (GTDB): domain Bacteria; phylum Pseudomonadota; class Gammaproteobacteria; order Methylococcales; family Methylococcaceae; genus DATDOO01. The sequence continues at coordinate 36,135 of DATDOO010000361.1, read as the reverse complement.
GGCCGCTTTCAACGAACATCAGCTTTCCCAGACGGAGGCCATCCAGCGCTTGATGCGCCGTTACCAGGTGACCATGCCGGGTGTGCTGGCCGTTACCGCGTTTTTCCTCATTTTCTATTTCCGCGAAGCGGCTTCCGCAGCGTTCGTGGGAGTCGTGGCCGTCTTCTGGGCATTTCTGGCGCCGGCGTTTTTCCGCTGGAGGATGCGGGCGCGGATGCTCAGCCTCTACAGCGACGAGGACAAGTCCCGCCTGCTCGGTAAATACGCCTTGCGCATCGAGCCGAAAGCCTTGGTGGAACTCACTCCGAACGGCGAGTCGCGCATCGGCTGGAACGAGGTATTGCGCGTGGAAGCCACCAAGAAATACGCCTTCATCTTCGTCGACCACCAGACCGCCCTGATCGTTCCGCGCAAGACCGTGCGCAAAGGCAATTTGCATGATTTCGTTCGCGAGGCGGATCAACGCATCGAAGCGGCGGAATAGCTTCCCGAAGAATATGGGGTGAGAACGGGGCGGCGTGCCCGTCTGCCTGAAGTGACTAACCGCGAGGCAATGCCATGCCCATCCTGAAGCTTATCCTGGATATTTGCCTGTTTCGCAAGGGGCCGGAAGATGTGCCGGCCTCGCTCATCCTGCTGGTCCTGGCGCTGTTGGGCTACGTGCTGGTCGGACTGCTTCTGCTCGCCTTTCAGGCCGGTCTCGGCATGGCGCTGGTGCAAATCGTCACCGAGGGGGCCTTGAGTCTCGTCTTTCTCCGACTTCTGCTGTGGACAGCCAACAAACCGCACCGCTTCGTCCAGGCGGCCATCGCCCTGACGGGCAGCGACGCCTTGATCAGTCTGCTGGCCTTGCCGCTTTTGTCGGCACAGGGCATCGAAGGATTCGCGGCCGTGCTGTATTTTCCGTTGCTCGGCATGATGATCTGGCATGTCGCCGTATTCGGCATGATTTTCGGCCGGTCCATCTCGAAGCCCTTTCCCGTCGGCATCGCCGTGGCTTTGCTGTATACCTTGCTGAGCGTCCAGATCATGGCCAAGCTGTTTCCCGCCGGGGTCTGAGCGGTTACCATTAAACGATGGAAAAGGAGGCTGTCATGAGTGATTATCGTCATCTACTGCTCGCCAGCGACTTCTCCGAAGGCTCCGCGCAGGTGGCGCAACGTGCCGCCGATCTGGCGCAGCGATATCAGGCGCGCCTGAGCGTCGTGCATGTGGTGGATTATCTGCCGGTTGCCGATTCCGCCTACGGTCCGGCCATCCCTTTCGACCCGGAGCTGACCGACCAGTTGATCGACTCGGCCCGCCAACGGCTGGCGGCGCTGGCCGAACCCCTGGGGGTTCCCGAGGACGCGCGCTGGGTGGAGATCGGCAGTCCCAAGCTGGAAATCGTCCGCGTTGCGGAGGAAAAGGAAGTCGATCTCATCGTGGTCGGCTCGCATGGCAAGCATGGGCTGCAATTGCTGCTGGGATCCACCGCGTCGGGCATTTTGCATCACGCCCGTTGCGACGTGCTCGCGGTGCGTCTTACTTCCTGAACTTAAACTTGATACCGATGGATACCCCTACAACAAAGAAACCTTTCAAGAGCCGGGCGCCGAAGTTCGCCCTGGTGACGCATACCGATCCCCGGACGGATCCGGCGGAAGCCGCGTTCAACGGGGCTGAGGAGTTTACGGACCGCCACCATTCGCGATTCCGGCGTGGGGATGTCCTTGTTCATGTGCGGCCGGAGTCCCGGCTGCTGAACATGTTTCGCGCCCCGGTCTTTCATAGCGTCGAGTTGCGGGACATCAGCGTCTCGGGGGCCAGCTTCGAGTCCGTGTCCCCCATCTACGCCCGGCGGGTTTCTCTCAAACTCCAGTTCGCCGACGGCGTCGAGTTCTTGCTCCCGGCGCGCGTGCTGAAACGGCACAAGCAAAACCTTCACCGGGTGCAGTTCCTGGAGCGCAATCAGGCGTTCGTGGATCATCTGCTCAAGAGTAGCCTGAGTCTGCGATTCCAGGATTTGGGCTAGTTCGGCCTTTCCATGCCTCCGCGCGCCTTCCGCGAACTGGTCCTGATCCGCCACGCCAAATCCAGCCGGGACGACCCGGCGCTGGACGATTTCGATCGGCCCTTGAACGCCCGCGGTAAACGCGACGCGCCGGAAATGGGCGAACGCCTCCGGCTGCAGGGCTGCATCCCGGATTTGATCCTGTGCAGTCCGGCGAAACGGGCGCGGAAAACCGCCCGGCCTATTGCCGAAGCGCTCGGTTATCCCAAGGAGAAAGTCGATCTCGATGCTCGCCTGTATTTGCTCGGAGCGGAGGAGTTGGGTTCGCTCGTGCGGGAAGTCCCGGACGAACGCAGGCGGGTATTTCTGGTCGGACACAATCCCGACATCACCGAATTCGCCGAGTGGCTGAGCGGCGAAAACCTCGGCAACATCCCGACCTGCGGCGTCGTCGCGTTACGGATGAACGTCCCCGCCTGGCGCGCTATCGGCGCCAACACGGGGACATTGCTGTTCTTCGATTATCCGAAAAAACCGCGGAGCGGGGAAAGCGGAGTCAGTTCCGCAAGCTGAAATATTCCACCCGCCCCCGGGATTCGATCTCCAGCTTGTTTTCCCGAGCCAGCCAACCGAAAGCGCGCTGCAATTCGTTCTTGCCGAGGCCTGTGGCTTCGGCGAGTTTGGTGGCGCTGGCCGCGCCGTTGTCGTGCAGATATTGCCAAACGCGGCCTGCGGCGGTGCCGATATCGAGCAGGGCTTCACTCATGGCGCTTACCTCTTCTGGCGTGGGCGGGAAGTCTTCTGGGCGCGAAGCGGCGCCGGCTCGGGGGCGGGGGGATTCTTGGCCGGGTCCGGCAGGACGATGTTGAGTTCCAGGATATCCCGATTTTCATCCTGCTCCATGCGCACGGTGATGGCGTCCTGTTCCACAGCCACATAACGGCGCACTACGTCCAGCAATTCCTTTTGCAATTTGGGGAGCCAGTCCGGCTTGGGAGGGCGGTTGCGTTCCGCCCGTTCATGGGAGACGAGAATCTGCAGGCGTTCCTTGGCGATGGATGCCGTAGATGATTTCTGGCCGAGAAAAAAATCAAGCAATCCCATTTCAACCTCCGCGGAACAGGCGGCCCAGCAGGCCTTTTTTCTCTTCCTCGACGAAGCGGTACGACACCTCTTCGCCGAGGTAGCGCCGCACCACGTCACGATAGGCGAGCCCGGCGTCGCTCTTTTCGTCCAGAATGACCGGCTGGCCGGAATTGGAGGCGGTGAGCACGGCGGGGGACTCGGGAATCACGCCCAGGAGGTGGAGGGAAAGAATTTCCTGCACGTCCTTGACGCTGAGCATCTCGCCGAGCTTGACCCGTTTGGGGGCGTAGCGGGTCAGCAGCAGGTATTCCTTGATGGGCTCCTGGTTGGTTTCGGCGCGCCGCGACTTGCTGGCGAGGATGCCGAGCATCCGGTCGGAGTCGCGCACCGAGGAGACTTCCGGGTTGGTGACGACGATGGCGTCGTCGGCGTAGTACATGGCCAGCGTCGCGCCTCTCTCGATGCCGGCGGGCGAGTCGCAGACGATGTATTCGAACTGCTTGGACAGTTCTTCCAGTACCCGCCCGACCCCTTCCTTGCTCAGTGCGTCCTTGTCGCGGGTCTGCGAGGCGGGGAGGATGAACAGGTTCTCGCAGCGCTTGTCCTTGATGAGGGCCTGGTTGATGCTGGCCTCGTCGTTGATGACGTTGACGAAGTCATAGACCACGCGCCGCTCGCACCCCATGATCAAATCCAGGTTGCGCAATCCCACGTCGAAATCGATGACCGCCGTGCGATGGCCCTGTTGTGCCAGTCCCATGGAAAACGCGGCGCTGGTGGTGGTTTTACCCACTCCCCCCTTGCCCGAAGTGACTACGATGATTCTTGCCAATGCTCTCCCCTCCCTACAATCGCGGAAATTAGAATCCTCAAAGCGCCTCGATGACCAAGGCTTCCCCTTGCAAATAAATCTGCACGGATTTGCCGTGCATGTCCTCTTCCAGATTCTCGCTGACGCGGTAATGCCCGGCGACGGAAATGAGCTCCGCCTGCAAGTCGCGGCAGAAAATGCGGCTCTCCAGGTTGCCCTTGACGCCGGCCAGGGCGCGCCCGCGCAAGGAGCCGTATACGTGAATGTTGCCGTCGGCCATGATTTCCGCGCCGGGGCTGACTTGTGCCAGAACGATCAGGTCGGCGCCCTGGGCGTATACTTTTTGCCCCGAACGTACCGGCTGGGTGACCAGCTTGGCAGGCGCTCCGGCCGGTGGCGCATTGCGGGCGGTCGCCTTGGCCAGGCGCGGCGGAGGGGACGCGGGACGTTCGTGCAGCGGCTGTTCGCTGCGGTTGTCGGCGAATGCCGCGAGTCCGGCGGCCTGGGCGGCCTTGTGCTGGACCTCGTTGCCGTTGCGCACGCCGATGGGGCGGAGATCAAGGGCGCTGAGGCGTTTTTGCAGCGCGGCAAAATCCACCGCTTCGCCTTTGACGACCTGCAAATCGATGATCAGGGGGGCGTTGCGAAAAAAGTCCGGAGACTGCTCGATTCTGCGCGCCAGTTGTTCGGCCGCGGCTTCCACGTCCGCATCCAGCAGTTTGAGGATTGGCAGCGTGACCGGGCTGCCTTTCAGCTCGATCGAGGGTTTGCGCGTCGCGGACTCGTCGGGGGTGGCGGACATCCGGATGGCCGTAATCTGAGAGGGGTGGTTTGTGCTTGATGCAGTCTACCATCCTGTCCCGCAAAGCGTAAGCGCACCGGCGGTTCAGCCATCTTTGCGCAGATGCAGCAGCGTGAAGAGTCCCAGGGGAGGGAGTGTGCAGCGTCCGATTTCGCGCAGGGAGGTGTGTGCGAGGATTTCCTGGACCGGCATGTCGGGCCGCCATCCCAGGTGCGCGGAAAGCGGCGAAAGCAGGGACTCGAAGCGCCGGCGAAAACCGCGCTGCTTTTCCGCGGCGAAATGGTTGACGATGATCACGTCGCCGCCGGGCCGGCAGACGCGCTCGATTTCCCGGATGACGCGGTCCGGATTTGGGACGACGGACATCACGTAAGCGGCCACCACGGCGTCGAAGGAGTCGTTCTCGAATTCCATGCGGCGGGCGTCCATGATTTCCAGGGCATGAACATGATGCAGGTTTTTCCGCATCACCCTCCGGCGCGCCCGGTCAAGCATGTCCGGGGAGACGTCGATGCCGTAAACCCGGTGATCGCGGCGGTAGTAAGGCAGGCTTATTCCGGTGCCGACGCCGACTTCCAGCACCGTTCCGGCACGCTGGTTGGCGACGCCCGCTGCCAGCGAACGGCCGCGATAGCTTAACAGCCAGCCGAAGGTGTGATCGTAGACCGGGGCGTAACGGGCGTAAGATTTTAAGATGGCTTCCAGATGCACGCGCTGACCTTGTGGACGAGTATGGCCGGATTGATCCGGTTTCTTGGAATGTTCTTATGGTAACGGCGTCAATCCACTGCCGTCCACAGATACCAACTGGCGATGGAGCGGTACGGACGCCAGATTTCCGCCACGGCAAGATGGCGCGGTTTCCTCCAGCCCGTAGAGCCGGCGGATGGCATTGCGCAACGCCAGGTCGCCCAGCGGCAGGATATCCGCGCGGTTCAGGGCAAACATCAGAAAGATCTCCGCCGTCCAGGGGCCCACGCCGGCGTGGGCGGTCAGGGCACGTAGCGCATCGGCGTCCGTTTGCGCGCGCAAGGTTTCGAAATCCAGCGCGCCGTCGAGCACGGCCCGCGCCAATCCCCGGATGCAACGTATCTTGCTGCCGGACAGGCCGGCTTCGCGCCAGCAGCGATCATCGATATCCAGTAACGGCAGGGCCTCGAAACGGTCCCTGCCCTGGAAAGCCAGGAGGCGTTCGGCAATGCGCCGCGCCGCTTTCACGTGCAGTTGCTGGTCGATGACGGTTCTGACCAGGGCATGAAATGGGGAAGGCGGCGGCACGGCCAGCGCGCACGTTTCGCCGTGTCGGTCCATGAGTTCGGCCAGGCGGACGTCCGCCTGGCGTAAATGCCGTTCCGCCTCGTGGAAAGGATGGGACCGAGGATGAATCAGCGGCACGGAGATTTACAGGCCGCGTAAACCGAGCGGGTCGTCCGGATGGATTCCCGGCCGGAACGGGATGCGCCGGTCGAGATCGGTTAGCTGGTACACCAGCCCCAGCCAGTTGTTGAAGACCGCCTTCGCCGTGTCGCGCCAGGTGTTGTCCAGTTCCATTTCCAGCGGCTGCCCCGGAAATTCGGGCATCCCGTCGCCGGAGCGGCGGGCCCTGATGAGGTGCAGCATATGGTCGTCGGCGACTTGCAGCGCTTCGTGGTTGAAATAGTGTTCCGGGATGGGGGGGTAGTCGGGGCGTTCGCCGTGGAAATGGCGTATCACCTCACGCTTGTATTCCTTGAGCAGGCTGACGGTGTCGTATTCCGGATGGCCTTGGAAGTACACCACGCGCAGCAGGTCTTCGCTGACCGCCATGTGTACGCCCGCATCCTCGCTTTCCACCAGCACCTTGAGGCCCGCCCGCTCCATGTCGGAGCGGAAGACTTCGTTGAAGCGCGAGTGCGGCACGTCGAAACGGGTATTGATGTCCGCCACCAGCGGATGATGCGGTTCCACCACGCGGTGGGGGTAGACGCCCCAGCGCTTCTCGCCCAGATGGGTGCGGACGATGCCGTGGGAATGCTGGATGAGCGCGTGGGTTGCCAAACAGGAGCAGAGCACCGACGTGACGTGCTGGTGCGCCCACTCGAACACTTCGGTCAGCGGAAGCCAGAAGGGTTCTTCCGGCAAACGCGGATGGGTGACGTTGGCGCCGCTGATGATGAGCGCGTCCAGTCCGTCGCGTTGAATCTGGGCGAAGGTTTCATAGTGACGGTCGATGTGCGCTTTTCCCTCCGGGCCGCGCGGCAGGCCGTCGATGCCGAAGGGATGGACGTGGAATTGGGCGATCTGGTTGCAGGCCCCGACCAGCCGGAAGAACTGCCGCTCGGTCGCTTCCAGCGCGGCATCGGGCATCATGTTGAGCAGGCCGATGTGCAATTCGCGGATGTCCTGATGGACCGCCTCTCCGGGCGAAAGCACGATCTGGCCTTCCTCGCGCAAGCGCTGGAACGTCGGCAGAGCGGTATGGGCAACCAGAGGCATGGGAAGCGATCCGGAATAGGGCGATGGGGGGCGAGAAGAATGCGGCGGCGAGACGGGGATGCGCCGGCCCGAGACCGCTCTTGCTTATTTGGTGTCTGCGTCCAAGACAGGAGCGTTCTGGAAGAGCTGGTGCTTCAGTGCCAGATGGAATAGCTCCATCTCGTTGTCGACCTCCAGCTTTTCATAAGCGCGATAGCGATAGGTGTTGATGGTCTTGGGACTCAAGGCCAGGGTTTTGGCCATTTCGTTGGGCGAAACACCCCGCAGCGTCAGCAGAACGATTTGCATCTCCCGCCGGGAGAGTTGCTCGAAAGGCGGTTCCCCGTCTTCCTTGCCGTTCAGCGCAATGTTGCGGGCCACTTCGCTGCTGACGAAGCGCTTTCCCTGCTGTACCTGCCGGATCGCCTGGATCATTTCGCTCACCGGGCAGGATTTGGCGAGATAGCCGTGCACGCCCAGCCGCAGCAATTGTTGGGGTACCGGGCCCTGATCGTAGACGCTGAGGGCGATGATCTTGGTGTTGGGATATTTGCGCAGCACGCGGCGGCCGGTTTCCAGCCCGCCGATTCCCGGCATGTTGATGTCGAGCAACAGCACGTCCACCTCGGTCGTGGCGAGCAGTTGCAAGGCATCTTCCCCGGAGCGGGCGGTGCCGACCACATGCAGTCCTTCCTGCCCGTTGATGAGGTGCTCGACGGCGGAACGGACCAATTCGTGGTCATCCACGACCATGACGGTGATCATTGCTTCGAATCAGCCCTGTTGGAGTTATTGCGCCGTTTGCGTGCAACAAGCCGCCCTATTCCCTGAGTTCGTGGCGGAAAGACTTGGTTGGTAATTTTAAGCTCCAAAGTCCATTGCGCTCAATAGAATCTTCGGCGGCGTGTCAAGCGGGATGTTGCGCCGCCAGGAACATCCAGGTTTCCACCACGGTATCGGGATTCAGCGACATGCTTTCGATGCCTTCCTCCATCAGCCAGAGGGCCAGGTCGGGATGGTCGGAAGGCCCCTGGCCGCAAATGCCGATGTATTTACGGTTACGCCGGCAGGCTTCGATGGCCAGATGCAGCAGGGCCTTTACGGCGCCGTTGCGTTCGTCGAAGGAGCCGGCGACGAGGGCCGAATCGCGGTCCACGCCGAGGGTGCACTGGGTGAGGTCGTTGGAGCCGATGGAGAAGCCGTCGAAGTACTGAAGAAACTCATCCGCCAGCAGGGGATTGGAGGGGATTTCGCACATCATGACGACCTTCAGCCCGTTCTCGCCGCGCCTGAGGCCGTTTTGCGCCAGAAGTTCCACCACGGCCCTGCCTTCTTCCACCGTGCGCACGAAGGGGATCATGATCCAGACGTTGCCCAGTCCCATGTCCTCGCGGACCTTTTTCAGCGCCCGGCATTCCAGTTCGAAGCAGTCGCGGAACGATTCCGCCACGTAGCGGGAGGCGCCGCGAAAGCCGATCATGGGATTTTCTTCCTTGGGCTCGTAGGCTTCGCCGCCCAGCAGATTGGCGTATTCGTTGGATTTGAAGTCGGAAGTGCGCACGATCACCGGCTTGGGCGCGAAAGCGGCGGCCAGGGTGGCGATGCCTTCCGCCAGCTTGTCCACGTAAAAACTGACCGGGTCGGTGTAGCCGGCCATGCGTTCCCCGATCCGGCGCTTGATGTCCTCGCTTTGCCGGTCGAACTCCAGCAGCGCCTTGGGATGGATGCCGATGGAGCGGGCGATGACGAACTCCAGCCGTGCCAGGCCGACACCTTCATTGGGGATGGCGGCGAAAGCGAAAGCGCGCTCCGGATTGCCCACGTTCATCATGATCTTGACGGGGAGTTTGGGCATCTCGTCCAGATTGATCTTGTGTATGTCGAAGGGCAGGGTGCCTTCGTAAATAACGCCGGCATCGCCTTCGGCGCAAGACACGGTGACGGCGTCACCGTGGGGAATGCTGGACGTGGCATCCCCGCAGCCCACCACGGCGGGGATGCCTAGTTCGCGGGCGACGATGGCGGCGTGGCAGGTGCGCCCGCCGCGATTGGTGACGATGGCGGCGGCGCGCTTCATGATCGGCTCCCAGTCCGGGTCGGTCATGTCGGTGACCAGCACGTCCCCGTTTTGCACTTGCTCCATGTCGCGGACCGAAGCGATGACCCTGGCTGCGCCGCAGCCGATCTTGTGGCCCACGCTACGGCCTTGAGCCAGTACGGTGGACTCGCCCTTGAGCTGGAAGCGCTCGATGACCCGTTGGGTACGGCTTTCCACTGTTTCCGGTCGGGCCTGGACGATGTAAAGCCTGCCGTCCAGCCCGTCCTTGGCCCACTCGACATCCATCGGCCGGCCGTAATGCCGCTCGATGGCGACGCCCAGTCGCGCCAGTTCCTCGGCTTCCGCGTCGCTGAGGGAAAAGCGCCGCCGCTCGTTTTCGGGGGTGTCGACGACGCGGGTGGCCTCGTGGTCGCCGTAAATCATCTTCGCCGCCTTCTTGCCCAGGTTGCGCTGCAGCACCGCGTGCTTTCCGGCGGCCAGGGTAGGCTTGTAGACGTAGAACTCGTCGGGGTCGACCGCGCCTTGCACCACCATTTCGCCCAAGCCGTAGCTGGCGTTGATGAATACTGCATCGCGGAAGCCCGATTCGGTATCCAGGGTGAACAGGACGCCGCTGGTGGCCAGATCGCTGCGGATCATGCGCTGCACTCCGGCGGAGAGGGCCACCTTGCGGTGCTCGAAGCCCTGGTGCACCCGATAGGCGATGGCGCGGTCGTTGAACAGGGAGGCGAAGACCCGTTTGACCGCAAGGAGCACCGCGTCGAGGCCGAGCACGTTGAGGTAGGTCTCCTGCTGGCCCGCGAACGAAGCGCCGGGCAGATCTTCCGCCGTCGCGGAAGAACGCACCGCCACGGACAGACCGGCTCCGCCCCGCTTTTCCAGCTTGCGGTAGGCTCCGGAAATAGCCAGTTGCAGGGTCATGGGGAAGGGCGTGTCCAGCATCCACTGGCGAATTCTGGTGCCCGTGGCGGCGAGGTTCGCCGTGTCGTTCACGTCCAGCCGTTCCAGTTCGGCCCAGATGCGCTCGTCCAGACCGTTCTGGGCAAGAAACGCGCGGAAAGCGTGGGAGGTGGTGGCGAAACCGCCCGGCACGCTCACGCCTGAACGGGAGAGTTGGCGAATCATCTCCCCCAGCGAGGCGTTTTTGCCGCCGACCCGGGACACATCGTCCAGCCCCAGGTCTTTGAATTCGAGTATGAATGCGTTCATGACCCCTCCCGCGGAACCATCACGCGGAAAAGGTACTGCATTCCGGCGGGAATGTCGCCGTCAGGGAAAGGACTCTGTGCTGGACGAAGCCGGCTGATTCAACGGCGCAACTTGTAATTACGTCCGTAAAAGATTTCCGACATTTCCTGCGTCAGCTGCTTCTGCACCAGGGGGCGCTCCTCCGGGGTGAGGGCGTCCTTGTCGGTCTCGAACAGGTAATTGTCCAGGTTGAAATCCTTCAGGATCATCTTGGTGTGGAAGATTTTTTCCTGGTAGACGTTCACGTCGATCATCTGGTAGCGGTCGGCGTTCACGTCGGCGATATAGTTCTGGATGGAGGTGATCTCGTGGTCGATGTAGTGCTTCTGTCCGCTGATGTCGCGAGTGAAGCCGCGCACGCGGTAGTCCATGATCACGATGTCCGACTCGAAGCTGTGGATCAGATAATTGAGCGCCTTGAGCGGCGAAATGCGTCCGCAGGTGGATACGTCGATGTCGGCCCGGAAAGTGCTGATGCCGTTGTGCGGATGGCTTTCCGGGTAGGTGTGGACGGTGATGTGGCTCTTGTCCAGATGTCCTACCACGCTGGTCGGCAGGGGGCCGGGCGCTTCGGTGTTGGTCATGGAGTCCGGGACGTGCCCCTCGGAAATCAGCATGGTGACGCTCGCGCCCTGCGGTTCGTAATCCTGGCGGGCGATGTTGAGGATTTCCGCGCCGATGATGGCGGTCACGTCGGTCAGGATCTGCGTCAGCCGGTTGGCGTTGTAGACCTCGTCGATGTATTCGATGTAGCGGCGTTGCCCGACTTCGGATTTGGCGTAACACACATCATAGATGTTGAAACTGAGCGATTTGGTCAGATTGTTGAAGCCATGGAGCTGCAATTTATCCATCGACGTCGGATTTCCGCTGATGAAGGTTGACGAAAAGGAGTGCCGGTCTGAAACGTGAGCGCTTGCCACCGGTTTCAGACCGCCACGATTTCGTAGTCGTGGGTGATTTCGGCGGTCTTTCCCAGCATGATGGACGCTGAGCAGTATTTTTCCGCGGAAAGCTGCACCGCGCGCTGTACGGCGTTTTCCGCCAGGTTGCGGCCGCTGATCACAAAATGCACGTGGATCTTGGTGAAAACTTTGGGGATGCTTTCTGCGCGTTCGGCGTCCACGCGTACCTCACAGCCGGATATTTCATGCCGACCCTTGCGCAGGATGTCCACCACGTCGAAAGCCGTGCAGCCGCCCATGCCGGTGAGGAGCATTTCCATCGGACGCGCCGCCAGATTGTGTCCGCCGCCTTCGGCGGGTCCGTCCATCGCCACCACATGCCCGCTGCCGGTTTCTCCCACGAACAAGGCGTTTTCCACCCACTTGACGCGCGTTTTCACTGGTCTGCCACCCCCAAAATAAGGCGGCATAAGGTATCACAAATCACGTTAAGCGATGGAATCGAGCGGTGTTCCGTAGAGGCCGGTTTTCGGCCAAGTGGCGAAACCGTAACTGCGCAGGGGGAGATCGAGCGCGCTGGAAGCGACGCGCACAAAAAAGCAGGTGAAACGCCAACGCATCTCACCTGCCCGGAAACGGTGGGGAAGAACTATAGATTAGTTCTTCGGCTCCTGATCGGTGAAAACCCAGCGGATAAAGAACGCGGCGACTGCGATGATCACGATGGCGCCAATGATGCCGCTCGGTTCTTTCAACTTTTCAGTCAGTTCGAGAATTGCTCCCATTTCGTAACCTACCTTCTCTAATAATATATGGGTTGGAAAAAACGACTTTTTAGTAAGTAGTTCTGACGTTGCCCCCGAGATTCATCGCCGCTTTCGACCTAAAACCCCAAACGGTAGGCATGGTTCAGAATTCAAAATCATACAGAGGAAGTGGGGCATGTCAAGTCTGTTTTTTACAAACGGGGCAGTCCTGAGCGCGGGCGAATTTCATTTCCCGCCATTCCAGCGTCAGCGCGTCGAAGAGCTGTAATCGGCCGCTGGAAACGGCGCCCAGTTTTAGGAGCAGCTTGATCGCTTCCAAGGCTTGCAAACTGCCGATGATGCCCGGTAGTGGCGCCACAATGCCATTGCGCACGCAGTTGGCCTCGGCCTCGTCGTTTCCTTCCGGATACAGGCAGCGGTAACAGGGACTTTCCCCCGTTCCCGGAGTGAACACGGCGAGTTGGCCTTCGAAGCGGATTACCGCGCCCGAGACCAGCGGCGTTCCCGTTTTGACGCAGGCCGCATTGACCGCGAAACGCGTCGGAAAATTGTCCGAACAGTCCAGCACCACATCGGCCCGTGCCGCCTCCCGATCGAGTTCCACTCCTTGCAGGCGCCGGTCGATCGGGACAATCCGCGAGTCCGGGTTGACGCGCTCCAGTATCCAGCGGGCCGATTCCGCCTTGTTCCAGCCGAGCCGGCTGCTGTCGTGCAGAATCTGGCGCTGCAGGTTGGACAAATCCACCGTGTCGTCATCGCAAATCACCAGTTCCCCGATGCCTGCGGCGGTCAGATACAGCGCCGCAGGCGATCCCAGTCCTCCCGCGCCGATGATCAGTATCCGGCTGGCCAGCAATTTTTCCTGACCCGCCACGTCGATTTGCGGCAACATCAACTGGCGGCTGTAGCGGAGCAGTTGTCCATCGTTCATCGTGAGACTCCGGGAGACCCCTGTGGCGATTCGCGAGGGGCTTGGCCGGTTAGGCCGGAAAAAGGGTGTTGGCGGGCGGGGCGTCGGCAAGAAAAAAAGGCTTACATCGCTGTAAGCCTTTAATTTGCCTGGTGGGCCATGTAGGGGTCGAACCTACGACAAACGGATTAAGAGTCCGCTGCTCTACCAACTGAGCTAATGGCCCGCTTGAAAAAACGAAATTTTAAACAAGATTTGCGGCGTTGACCAGAGGCTCCGGGTATCCGCCTTGTTCGTGCTTGCCCGAACAGGATAAACTTATAAATTGAATTTTCCATGCGCGGATTCCCTATATCAATGTGATCCGTGTTCTCTTGATGCAACCCTTACTGCAGTGGAGTCACCCTCAACATGGCGATTGAACGTACTTTATCCATCATCAAGCCGGATGCCGTGGCCAAGAACGTGATCGGCGAAATATACAGCCGTTTCGAAAAGGCCGGGCTTCGCATTGTGGCGGCGCGGATGATGCAACTGACCCGGGCGCAGGCCGAGGGTTTTTACGCCGTGCACCGCGAGCGTCCCTTCTTCAAGGCTCTGGTGGATTTCATGATTACCGGTCCGGTGATCGTGCAGGTGTTGGAGGGCGAGAACGCCATTGCTACCCACCGCGACCTCATGGGCGCAACCGATCCCAAGAAGGCCGCGCCGGGCACGATTCGCGCCGATTTTGCCGACAGCATCGACGAGAACGCCGTGCACGGCTCCGACGCCGCGGAGACGGCGGCTCAAGAAATCGCTTATTTCTTCAGTCAAAATGAGCTTTGCCCCCGCCTTCGCTGAAGGAAAAGTCAACCTGCTGGATTTCGACCGGCAGGGCTTGCAGCGGTTTTTCGCCGATCTGGACGAAAAACCGTTCCGGGCGGGGCAAGTGTTGCAGTGGATGCATCAGCGCGGCTTGGGCGCTTTCGAGGAAATGAGCAATCTCAGCAAGCCGCTCCGTACCCGCCTGGGCCTGATTTCGGAAATCCGACCGCCCGAGGTGGTTCTGGAGCAGGCTTCTACGGACGGTACCCGCAAGTGGCTGTTGCAACTCGATGACGGCAATCGCATCGAGACCGTTTTCATTCCCGAGGAGAACCGCAATACCCTGTGCGTCTCCTCCCAGGTGGGGTGCGCCCTGAATTGCTCGTTCTGCTCGACGGCCCGGCAAGGATTCAACCGCAACCTGACGACCGCCGAGATCGTCGGCCAGCTCTGGCTGGCGCAGCGTCTGGTTGGGGAAGGGGAAAACAACCGTATCGGCAACGTGGTGCTGATGGGCATGGGCGAGCCGTTGCTCAATTTCGACCATGTGGTTAGCGCCATCCGCCTCATGCTGGACGATTTCGCCTACGGATTGTCGAAACGTCGCGTCACCTTGAGCACATCCGGCGTGGTTCCGGCGATGGACCGGCTGCGCGAGGCCTGCGACGTGAGTCTGGCCGTATCGCTGCACGCCACGGACGATGCGTTGCGCGACGTGCTGGTGCCGATCAACCGCAAGTATCCCATCGCCGAATTGATGGCCGCCTGCAAGCGCTACCTGGACCGGGAGGGGCGGCGCAAGATCACTTTCGAATACGTCATGCTGGACGGCGTCAACGACACTTCTGCGCACGCCCGGGCGTTGCAGCGGCTTCTGCGCGATGTACCGGCCAAGGTCAACCTGATTCCGTTCAATCCCTTCCCCGGCACGAGTTACCGCTGCTCCACGCCGGACGCGATCGAACACTTCCAGACGTTACTCATAAACGCCGGCCTGATTACCATGATCCGCAAGAGGCGCGGCGACGACATCAACGCCGCCTGCGGTCAACTGGTCGGCAAGGTGGCGGATCGGAGCCGGCGGACTATGCGTTTGCAAGTCGCGGAGTCGGCATGACACTTTTCCGGCGGTGGGGTCTGGCACTGCTCGCCTTGCTTGCGGCCTGCTCCAGCGACGGTCCGAGTCGCGCCGAAGAAAACGCCAAGGCTTCCGACGTGTTCACGCGCAAAGGCGTGCGCTACATGGAAGACGGGCGCCTGGATCTGGCGCTGCAGGATTTCGAGCGCGCCCTGGACTTCGATTCAGGCAACAGCGAAGCGCATAACGCCATGGCGGTGCTGCAGGAGCGCCTGAACAAGCCCGACGAAGCCCGCAAGCACTACAAGCGTGCGGTCAGCCTGAACGAAGCCAATTACGCTGCCGTCAACAATTACAGCAAATTCCTGTGCTTGCACGGCGAACAGGAAGAAGGCGTCCAGCTCTTGCTGGGTGTTCTGAATTCCAACCTCTATGGACACCCATGGGTTGCACAAACCAATCTGGGTATCTGCTACAAGACCGCAGGTCGGATGGCGGAAGCCGAGCAGGCGTTCCGCCAGGCGATCGACCAGCAGCCGGCGTTTTCCCCAGCCTTGCTGGAAATGGCGCAGGTCAGCTTCGCCAGCCAGGATTACATGAAAGCCCGCGCTTTTTTGCAGCGTTACACGGTGGGGACGCCGCATAACGCCGAAACCTTGTGGCTGGCGGTGCGGATCGAAGAGGCGCTGGGCAACGAGCGCTCCCGGCACGATTATCTTCAGCAACTGCACTCCCGGTTTCCCAACGCGCCGGAAACGGACCTGAGCCGGCAGCAATTCCCGGGCAAGTAACCCGGACGCCTTCCTTTCTTCCGCAGATCACCTTTCGCATCACCATGAGCAACCGGATCCAGGCCATACGCGGCATGCACGACATTCTGCCGGAGCAGACCGCGCGCTGGGGGTGGGTGGAAGGCGTGCTGCGCCAGATTTTGGCGGGATACGGCTATGAGGAAATCCGTCCGCCGCTGGTGGAGAAAACCGAGCTGTTCAGCCGTTCCATCGGCGAAGTGACCGACATCGTCGAAAAGGAAATGTACACCTTCGAGGACCGCAACGGCGATTCCCTGACCCTGCGTCCGGAAGGCACCGCGGGCTGCCTGCGCGCCTGCATCGAGCACGGCCTGCTGCACAACCAGGTGCGCCGCCTGTGGTACGCGGGGCCGATGTTTCGCCATGAGCGGCCGCAGAAGGGCCGCTACCGCCAGTTCTATCAATTGGGCGTCGAAGCTTACGGCCTGCCGGGGCCGGACATCGACGCGGAACTGATCCTGCTGACGCGGCGGCTGTGGCGGACGCTGGGCATCGACAAACAGTTGCGCTTGGAGTTGAACACGCTGGGCACGACCGAGGAGCGGCTGGTGTACCGCGAAGCGCTGGTCGCGTACCTGGACGGCCACCGGGAACGTCTGGACGACGATAGCCTGCGCCGTCTGAACACCAATCCCTTGCGCATCCTGGACAGCAAGAATCCGGACATGCGCGAGGTGATCGCCTCCGCGCCCGCATTGAGCGATTATCTCGGCGAGGAGTCCGCGCGGCACTTCCAGGCGCTGACCGAAATCCTCGACCGGGCGGGCGTGGACTACGAGGTCAATCCGCGGCTGGTGCGCGGTCTGGACTACTACGGGCGCACCGTGTTCGAGTGGATCACCGACGAACTGGGCGCGCAAGGCACGGTGTGCGCGGGTGGGCGCTACGACGGCCTGATCGAGCAACTGGGCGAAAAGGCATCCCATGCCATCGGTTTCGCTTTAGGGATGGAGAGGCTGCTCGCCCTCTTGGAAGGCCGCGAATTGCCTCTGCCGTTGCCCCATGCCTACCTGATCCTCGCCGGCACGGACGCGCAGCAGCACGGCCTGTTGCTCGCCGAGCGCCTGCGCGACCAACTGCCGGACCTGCGGCTGGTCGCCCATTGCGGCGGCGGCGGTTTCAAGGCGCAGTTCCGGCGCGCGGACAAGAGCGGCGCGCAGGCAGCCCTGATTCTCGGCGACGACGAGGTCCGTGCCGGAACGGTTGGCGTCAAGCCGTTGCGCGGCGACGGCGAGCAGGTGACCCTGCCGGAAGGCGATCTCCTGTCCGGTTTTCTGGCGGAACTGATTCAACAAACTCCCTGAAGGGCGCGAAAGAGGTCAACGTGGAAATCTACAATTCCGAAGAAGAACAACTCGAAGCCATCAAGAAATGGTGGAAGGAAAACGGCCGCGCCGTGGTGACCGGCGTTGTTCTGGGCGTCATCCTGATCATGGGATGGAATTTCTGGCGGGAGCGCCAACTCCGCATCAGCCAGCAGGCATCGGCTTTGTTTCAGCAGACGCTGCTGGCAATGAACGAAAAAAAGAGCGAGTCCGCCTTGCAATTGAGCGAGCGTCTGGCGAAGGAATACGGCGACAGCGCTTACGGCATGTACGGGCGGCTACTGCTGGCGAAACTGAAAAGCGAACGTGCCGACATGCTCGGCGCCAAGCAGGCCCTGGAAGGCGTGTTGTCGTCCAAGGCGGATGCTTCCTACAAGCACATCGCCCGGTTGCGGCTGATCGAACTGCTGCTGGCGAATGGCGAGTTCGACGCGGCGCGCCAGCGCATCGAGGAGGCGGAGAAATCCGGCGGCCTCGGCACCTATCAAAGCCAGTACGAGGAGTTGCGCGGCGACGCGCTGGCGGCGCTCGGTTCGGCGGATGCGGCGCGGGAGGCCTACCGCAAGGCCAAGGGTTCCGGCGCCTTTTCCGCCGTGCTGGATATGAAAATCGACGATCTCGGCGTATCCGAGGTGGCGGTGAAGTGATGCGCGCTCTTCCCGAGCCCGCCCCTTTCCGGCGCTTGACCGCGTCCCAATCCGCACCTTGCGCATGGTCGGCGCGCCGCCTGGGCATGCTGCTGGCCGCCGCGCTACTGCTTTCCGGCTGTACGCAAGTCGAAGCGCTGAAAGAGGGTTTTTCCGGGTTCACGGAATATTTCGGCGGCAAGGACAACGCCCAGCCGCCCAGTCCGCTCAAGCCCCTCGACAAGGAAATCCCGGTGAAAGTGCTGTGGAAGGACAGCGTCGGCGACGGTTACGAGGGACAGTTTCTCGACCTGGTTCCGGCCGTCGACGGCGACTATCTGTACGTCGCCAGCCACGACGGGCGCGTCGAGGCCCGCGAACGTTCGAGCGGCCGGGTGTTGTGGAGAAAGGACACCGGCCTGCCGATTTCCGGCGGCGTAACGCTGGGGCGCGACTACCTGGTGTTCGGCACCCGCGATGCGGAGGTAGTGGCTTTCAATGTTGCGGACGGCTCGTCCTTGTGGAGTAACAGCGTCACCAGCGAAGTCCTCTCCCTGCCCAAGGTGGCCGACGGCGTGGTGGTGGTGCGCACCACCGACGGACGCATTGCGGCCCTGGACGAGAAAACCGGCGCCAAGCGCTGGGTGCACGAGCGTAGCGTTCCGGCGCTTTCGTTGCGCGTGGTCGGCTCGCCGGCCGTGGTCAACGACAAAATCATCGACGGCTACGCCAGCGGCAAGCTGATCGCCCTCCATGCGCAGGACGGCAAGCAGGAATGGGAAAGCGTGGTCAGCCGGCCCCACGGGCGTTCGGAAATCGACCGCCTGGTCGATCTGGGCGCGGAGCCGGCCGTACAGGGCGACGAGGTTTACGTGGTGGGCTACAACAGCGGCGTGGCCTCCGTTGCCGCCGGCAACGGCGAGGGGCTGTGGCATCAGGAAGACTATTCCGCCTTCGCCGGTCCCGCCGCAACGCGGCGCGCGCTGTTCCTGACCGACGACGACAGCGACGTCTGGCGGCTGGACATCAGAAACGGCGGAGACTTGTGGCGCCAGGGCGATCTGCACCAGCGCCGCCTGTCCGCTCCGCTGGTGTACCGCGACTACCTGGTGGTGGGCGATTTCGAGGGTTACGTGCATTTCCTTTCCCAGGACGACGGCCGCATCGTCGCCCGCACTCAGGTTGGCCGCGAGGCCATCGGGTCGCGCTTGGTCACCGACGGCGCGGCGGTGTATGTGTACGGCACGGGCGGCGACCTCGCCGCGTTGGTGCTGGAATGAGCCTCGTTCCGGTCATCGCCCTGGTGGGACGGCCCAACGTCGGCAAGTCGACTTTGTTCAATGTGCTCACGCGCAGCAAGAACGCGCTGGTCGCGGACTTTCCCGGCCTGACGCGCGACCGGCAATACGGCCTGTCGCGGCGTGGTTCCCGTCCTCTGTGGGTGGTGGACACCGGCGGCATCGTCGAAGCCGCCGAAGGGCTGGAAGCCGCCGCCATGCGCCAGGTGGACGAAGCCTTGCGCGAGTGCGACGTGATCCTATTCCTGGTGGACGTGCGCGCCGGGCTGAACGCCGCCGACGAAGCGGTCGCGGCGAACCTGCGCCGCGTCGGCAAACCGGTGCTGCTGGTGGCCAACAAGATCGACGGCCTCAAGCGGGAAGACATATTTGTAGAGTTCCATGCCCTGGCGCTGGGCGAACCGGTGCCGCTGTCCGCCTCCCACAGCATGGGTATCGACGACCTGCTGGAGCACGTGTACGGACTTCTGCCCCCCATCGAGGAAGGCGCCGAGGCGGAGGACGACGCCGGGGCGGGCATCCGCATCGCCGTGGTCGGGCGGCCCAACGTGGGCAAGTCCACCTTGGTCAACCGGGTGCTGGGGGAGGAGCGCGTGGTGGTTTTCGACCAGCCCGGCACCACCCGCGACAGCGTTTACATTCCCTTCGAGCGCGAAGGCAAGCAGTACACCCTCATCGACACCGCCGGGGTGCGGCGCCGCTCGCGCATCGAGCAGGTCGTCGAGAAGTTCAGCATCGTCAAGACCCTGCAGGCCATCGACCGCGCCCACGTGGTGATTTACCTCATCGACGCCAGCGAAGGTGTGACCGACCAGGACGCCAGTTTGCTGGGGACGGTGCTCGAAGCGGGCAGGGGGTTGATCATCGGCCTCAACAAGTGGGACGGCCTTTCGGCGGATCAGCGCCAGACCGTGCGCCGACAGATCGACCTGAAGCTGGGCTTTGCCGATTTCGCCGAGCGCTACTTCATTTCCGCTCTGCACGGCAGCGGCGTCGGCAACCTGTTCGATGCGGTGGCGGACGTCTACACCGACGCGGGCCGCAACCTGCCCACCCCGATCCTGACGCGCCTGTTGCGCGAGGCGGTCGAGGCGCACCAGCCGCCCCTGACCCAAGGCCGGCGCATCAAGCTCAAATACGCCCACCAGGGCGGACACCACCCGCCGGTGATCGTGATTCACGGCAACCAGACCGAGGCGCTGGCGGAAAGCTATCGGCGCTACCTGGTCAACTTCTTCCGCGAGCGGCTGGATTTGCACGGCACGCCCATCCGCCTGGAATTCCGCTCCAGCGACAATCCGTTCAAGGAGCGCAAGAACGTCCTCAGCGAGCGGCAGGTGCGCAAAAAGCGGCGCGTCATCCGCTTCGCCCGCAAAGGACGCTGAGCACGGACGGAAACGCCGTGTCCAACCAACAGGCATTCCGCGCCGCGCTGCTGCGGCTGATCCCTCCTTCCTCCCGCTGTGTGGTCGCCTACAGCGGCGGCCTTGACTCCCATGTCCTCCTGCACCTGTGTACCCGCTTGGCGGGAATTACGCTGCGTGCGATTCATGTGCACCACGGCCTGCAGGCGCGGGCCGACGACTGGGCGACCCACTGCGCGGCGGTGTGTCGGGATTTGCAGGTGTCGCTCGACATCGTCCATGTGGACGCCCGCCCCGAAAAAGGCCAGAGCCCCGAAGAAGCCGCGCGCACGGTGCGCTACCGGGTGCTGCGCGAGCATATTTGCAACGGCGAAATCCTCCTGGCCGCCCACCACGCCGACGACCAGGCCGAGACCCTTCTTCTGCAACTCCTGCGCGGCGCCGGCGTGCACGGACTGGCGGGCATGCCGGAAACAGGCGAATTCGGCCGCGGCCTGCTGCTCAGGCCTTTCCTGGGCGTCACTCGCGTCGCGTTGCGGGAGTACGCCACGGCGCACAAGCTCTCCTGGGTGGAGGATACGAGCAACGTCGACGAATCCTTCGACCGCAATTTCCTGCGCCGCCAGGTCATGCCGCTCCTACGGCAGCGATGGCCCGCAGCGCCGCAAGTCCTGGCCCGTAGCGCGGCCCACTGCGCCGAGGCGGCGGAAATCCTGGATCAGCGGGCGCGCGAATTATTGCCATCGGTTCAGGGCGCGACGAAAAACACCCTCCGCATCGCTCCTCTGATTGAACTGCCCGAAACAAACCAGCGCTTGCTCCTGCGCGCCTGGCTGCGTACCAACGGCTTCCGCATGCCGCCAACGAACATCCTCGAACGGGTGCTGAGCGAGGCCATTCCGGCGCGGCCGGACCGGACCCCGCGCGTGGAGTGGGGCGAAGGCGAAATCCGCCGCTACCGCGACCACCTCCATCTGTTGAATCCATTGCCTCCCGTTCCTCCAAACTGGCATACCTCCTGGCGGGGAGATGCGCCGCTTCCATTGCCGGATGGCAGGGCGCTGCACGCCGAGAGGGAAAAAGGAGCGGGAATCGCGCCCGAGTTCTGGCGGCCGGAAGCTATCGAAGTGCGTTACCGCCAGGGCGGCGAACGCTGCCGCCTCCCCGGTCGCGCCGGAACCCATGAACTCAAGAAACTCCTGCAGGAAGGGGGACTGCCGCCCTGGGAGCGGGAACGACTACCACTCGTTTACATCAATGGCGAACTGGCGGCGGTGGGGGATTTGTGGGTTTGCGGGGTGTTTGGGGGAGGGATGGAGGGAGCGAATGTTCAACTGCGTGTGTCGGCCTGCCGGCCAAATGGGGCGCAGATGTAGGTCAAGAGGAGGCGGCGATTTCGGAGGTCAAATAGGGTTGGGGTGAATCCGCGAAACTCTACGACTGATGCTTGCTCGAGCGCCGAAATGTTAGGGTTCCTGCCGTCACCATTAACCTACCGTGTTGCAGGATGCCCTTTATATACACAAGTTTATTCAAAAAAAATTTTGACCTATGCAATTTTTGCGTTATACAGCATGCAAATTTACCTGTTGTGAGCAACCAGAATGGGAACTGTCCCAGCCATCCAATTCACCCAAGAACAAGCGCGAACGATTGCCGAAGTCTCCTCACAATCATTGCGCCACTGGCGCAAGCTCGTTCCCTATCTCGCAGGAAAATCAGGGAAAGCCGCACGATTTACCTATGCCGACGTTATAGGCCTCATTGCTACAACACAAATTGTCGGAAACCTGGGTGTCAGCGTTGGAAGCATGCCTATGGGTATCGAATCCCTGTTCCGTGTTCTGGCCACAACGCGCCTTTTAGATCTCCAGCATTCGGTGATTTTGGTGGGAGTGGACAAAACTGAGATATGCCGCGCGAATGAGCTTTCCAAATTTAATCCGACAGCGCCGACATTGGTGATTCCCTGTGATCCATTGTTGGAAAAAATGCGCGGATTCATTTTGCCGGACTCGGCCATTGACCCGCAAATGAACCTGCCTTTCCCGCCACAAGCCGTTCAGGGATAAATCCGTGACTGCCGCCGTGCTCAAACAAGTCCTGGAAGCAACCGGCTACCTCGAAAATGGCCTCCCCGTTTCCGAGGCGGTAAAGCTGGGGGATGCGGCTCGCGCCGCTCGCCGTCGTGGGCGCTTCATTCCGGACGCATCATGGCGCGGCGCCTCATCTTTAACGGTTTACTTCAAACACGCCGAAGTACCACCGTCGGCGGAACAAATTGAAGATTGGCGCCGCGACATCTGGAATGAAGGATTCGCCCCTTTGCTCTGGGTGGTGACTCCCTCCCGGGTTGATCTTTACAACGGCTTCGGGCGGCCCATCAAGGAGGTGGATGCCGAACGCCATCGTTTGCGAACCTTCGAGGACATCGACAAGCATTTGCACGAACTCGACGCCTTGGCTGGTCGTCTGGCCATGGAAACCGGCCAGTTTTGGCAGCATCCCGACGCCCGAAAGGTGGATCGTAAGACTTGCGTGGACGAGTTGCTGTTGAAGGACTTGGAGCGGCTCGAATCCGACCTGGTGGGGATGCAACTGGAGAGGGCGACTGCCCAGGCCCTGATAGGGCGCTCGATTTTCACCCAGTATTTGATCGACCGGGGTATCGTGGATGAAGAGCGCTTGTTTCGGTATTCCGGGCAGCGCACCTTGTCCGAAATACTACGCAATCCGGCGGCGGCGGCGGCCTTGTTTCAATGGCTGGCCGAAGCGTTCAACGGCGACATGTTCCCCGCGTCCGCATTGACCGCCCCGTTAGAGCGGCCTCATTTGGCGCGGGTGGCGGATTTTCTGGAAGCGACCGATCAAAACGGCCAGATATCCCTATTCCCCTATCGCTTCGACATCATTCCGGTCGAACTCATCAGTTCGATATATCAGCAGTTTGTGCATTCGCAAGCCCGTGCCCGAGCCACCGAACCCGGCGCCGGACCATCGGAGGCGAAGAGCCACAGTGTCCACTACACCCGCCTGCCGGTGGTATCCCTGATTCTCGATGAGGTGATGGACGGCATCACCGGCAATGAAACCGTGCTCGATTTGACCTGCGGGTCGGGCGTATTTCTCGTCGAGGCGTTGCGCCGTTTGGTGTCCATCAAGGCCGGCACTGGCCCAGTCACGCGCGAACTCATTCGCTCCACCCTTTACCGACAGATTTACGGCGTGGACATCAGCGATGCGGCGATCCGTGTCGCGGCATTCAGCTTGTATTTAGCTGCGCTGGAACTCGATCCCGAACCGCAACCGCCGGAACAGCTCAAATTCGAGAAGTTGATCGGCAGCACGCTACTGCTGGGGGATGCGCGGAATATCGAAAACACCCCGGCAGGCGCGGCATTGACAATGGCCGACGGCGACCGGCGCCGTTTCGATTTGATCGTGGGAAACCCCCCGTGGAACTTCAAAGGCAAAAGTGGAACCGACGAGCGGCGCAAGTTGAAGGCCGCCGGAACGGTACTATCGCCGCGCGGTGAATGCCTGGATTTTGCGTTTCGTGCCATGGATTTCGGCCAGGATCAAACCCGCTATGGGCTGGTGCTGAGCGCCATGCCGTTTTTCAGCCGAAGCCGAACCGGCATCAAGGCGGCCCAGCACCTTGTCCGCTCCTTATCTCCGGTGACGCTCGTCAATTTGGCGGCGTTGCGGGGTTGGTTGTTTCCGTCGGCCAAAAATCCGGCAATGGTATTGCTTGCCCGTTGCCGGCCGCAGCGGGCCGGTTACCTGACGATGGTCAATGTCCACTGGTCGCTGTCCGGCGAGAAGTCCCATACTTTTGAAATTTCTCCGAATGATATTGTTTCCGTATCTCTGGAAAGCTGGGAAAAAGCCTCTGATCGGTTGAAAACGGCTGCGTTTGGACGTGGGCGGGATAAGCTGCTTCTCGATGATTTGCGATCCAAATACGAATGTCTGGACTCTTGGCTCGCGTCGGTTAATACGCAATTACGCGATGGCTTCACCTTTGGCAAACCCGAACAGCGCACAGGAAATGCTTCAGAACTGCAAGGCCTTCAAATATTAAGGGCCCGCGACATATCACCCTTTAAAATACCAGATACCCTTGGTATTTTTACCGAAAACGGAGCACAACGGCCCAGAGTTAGAAGCACTTACCGTGCTCCACTCGTTATAATTAAAGAGATACTTTTAGAATCCGCACGTAGACCGGTGGTGGCCATGACCGGCTACGACCTAATCTACACGGACTCCTATTTTGGAATATCTTTCCCGCGCGAGGAGAAAAGCTCGTGCACATTCGACGATTGCAATAATGCAGAGTGCGCGGCAGCAAGTATCGCGACCATATTGAGCTCGGCATTGGCATCGTGGTTTATTTTGTTGACGTCTGGAGAATTTGGCTTATGGAAACAGCGATTATTTAAAGTGGATATTGGGTTCATGCCAATCCCAAGCCATAATAAAATAATCCATACAGAAGCAGGCAAAAAGCTCTTATATCTAGAAAATAAATTTAGGATTACAGGCATAGATAATGACGGCTGGCAAAAACTAGACCAAGCCGTATTCGACCTCTACGAACTCGATGAAGCCGACCGCATCGTAGTCATGGACGGGCTGGAGCGGGCAGGCTGGGAATGGAAGAACGGCCGGGAAAAATCGGTCGCACCGGCAACAACAGCCGACGATCTCCGGCCCTACGCCCAAACCTTCGCAACGGCCATCGACGGATGGCTACAGGCCACGGGCCGGCGCAGCATACGGGCGGAAGTATTCGATTTGCCCCAAACCGCGCCTATCCGCATCGTCCGCTTCGTCATCGAAAACCAGCCGGGCCATCCCCGCATCGAAGACGTGAAACCGCAAGAAGATCTGGCCGGGGTACTGGCGCGAATCGGGCAACGGCTCAATGTTCGCCTCGGCTCTGCGCTGGTCGGTTCGCGGGAATTACGGGTTTATGGTGTCAACGAAATCGTCATCATCAAACCGGCGGCCCGAAGATTCTGGATGCGCGTTATGGCGCTGGAAGACGCCGACGCCGTCATCGCCGAAAGCTTCCGTGGAGCGGCGGTGTGAAAATACCCATTGGGCAAACTATCGCCATCGGGCGTCCATATGTTGACCTTGCTTCTGAAATTATCGCCGTTATTTTGCGAGTCGTTATCGAAGGCTGGGCTATCGCTCGCCAAAACCCGAAAGTGCATCCGGAGGCTATGGAAGTCCCTATGACGGAATGTCTCAGAGAGGGTATGAGGCAAGCACTGGTATCTCTTTCTTCTTGGAATAAGACGCTTATAATAGCGCCCGGAGCAGAATCTAAGTCTGACCCTGAGATGCCGATTCCCGATGGCCGAACTGATATTCCTATATATAGTTGGGATATCTTTTCGCAAACTTGTGAACACGATCCTCACGTCATTATCGAATGCAAACGTATTACCGAATCCGATTCCCATTTGACGCGGGAATATATTGTCGAAGGAATGGACCGATTCCGAACGGGCAAATATGGGGGAAATCATGGGAAAGGCTTCATGGTTGGATATGTACTGTCGGGTAAATCCTTGCCCATTGTCGCGAGCATCAATCTGTTTCTCGATAAACATGGACGTCGATCCGAGCACTTGAAATCCTCGACCAATCCCGGATGCGAAGGAACATGGACAAGCCGGCACCCGAGAGCGGGGGCAATGAAAGCAATTGACCTTCTTCATATTATGCTGGATGTCGGGTGTTCCAGTTCATCGCGTGCCGGTTAGATTAAGAGCGTTTCATTTCTCGAAGCAGCGCGCTGGGCCTGAATGAAACGATCGGCTTACTTGCTGGCCTTGGTGACGCTCATCGTTCTGGGCTGGCAATACCCCATGCTGGACCCGCTCAAGCTTCTGGTGGTGCTTTTCCATGAGTCTTCGCATGCCCTGGCGACTCTGCTCACCGGCGGCTCCGTCGTCGAACTGGTGATCGTCCCGGAGCAGGGCGGTCATGTGCTTTCCAAGGGCGGGAATCGGTTCGTGATTCTGTCGGCGGGCTACCTGGGATCGCTGCTGTGGGGCGTGGCCATCTATCTGGCCAGCGTCAAAAGCCGTTACGACCAGGTCATCATGATCGTGCTGGGCGTCGTCGTCATGACCGTCACGGCGGTTTTCGGACGGGGCGGGTTCAGTTGGGGTTTCGGTCTTGGCGCCGGTTTGACCATGGTGCTGGTGGGCAGCCGATTCCACAGGGCGATCAATGACTTTGCCTTGCGGTTGATCGGCTTGACGAACATGCTCTACGTTCCCCTGGATATTTACAGCGACATCCTGGAGCGTAGCCACTTGCGCTCGGATGCCTATCTCCTGGCGCAGGAAACCTTTGGAACCACGGTCATGTGGGGAAGTCTCTGGCTGCTGATTACGCTGGGGGTAATCGCGGCTTGCCTGCGGGTATCCCTCGCCCCGGGAGAACATCCGCCAGACCGGACGCCTCGCTAAGGCTGCTTGCGCTGGTCCGGTCCGGCCAAGAGCGGGTATTTTTGCGGGTTTTCAAGCTGGAGCCGGTAGCCACCGCATTCACGGAAACGGCGGGCGGGGCTGGTAGGTCATTTCGAACGCCCCACCCCTGCGTATGTCGCCTTTGCGTTGCACCAGTGCTCTCGGCGGGCAATGGCGGTTTGTTTCAGTAAGTGATATGCAGCCGAATATCGTTTCCCAGAAATCTCAGCACGTACCGGGAAAGCATCCGGGCCAGGAAGCGCACGCTGCGCAGTTCCTTGTTCAACTGCCGGACGACGCCGGCCAGTTCCCGGGAGAAGTCCCCGTCCTGTTTCAGTTCTTCGGCAAATAAACCCTGGCAGGCCGCCATCAGTTCCACGCGCCGGTAGAGGGCGAGAATGGCGAGATAGCGCCGCACATCGGCGAAGGAGATCGCCACCTGGTCGAACTGTTGCCGGATGTATTCGGGGGATTTGAGAAACAGCGCATCGGCGAACACGCACTGCCCCAGGCCGGTTCTCACCCGCCGGTCCCAGCGGCAGATGCTGGTAAAGTCCATGAACTCGAAGCCCTGCCCGGCAAGGTAGGCGCACAGATCCCCGAACAGCGGTTGTCCCTGGTACAGGGCCAAAAATTCCACTTCGATTTCCAGCCCCAGGGTTTTACCCAGCAGCGCTTCGCCGCCCTGCAGGGCCGCCAGTTCCCCGCCCTGGATGTCGAGCTTGATGAAGTCGCACGCGTCGATGTTCAGCGTGTCCAGCCGGTTGGCATGGACCGTCGCGCTGTCCAGGACATCGAAACGTTCCGGCTTGGGAAACTTGCGCAGAAATTCCGTGTTCGGGGCGAAGTGCGAGGAAACCTGGGGTTTGCGGCAAAGCTGGATGCTCAACTCGCCGTCGTGGTTCCAGACCGCGGCAGGAATCAGGCGATAGGACGCAAAGTCCTTGCCCGCTTTCGCAATATCAAGATTCGAGCGGGCATCGGGCTCGAAACCGACGTAAGCCGTCTTGTGGGTGATCTGTTTCCAGCGGGGCTGGACGCCGCCGGCCGCCCCGATGTCGAGCAGGGTCAGCGCCTGATCGCCGAGCAATCTGGATACGTTCTGCAATACCCGCTTGGCGCGAAAGGATGCGATGAATTTTCTGAGCATATTAAGGCCTGTATCGCTGGGATGTTGCTTATCGTTGTCGGGCCTCAACCCGCCCGCGCCTCGAACTCCACGTTCCAGCGTTCGCCCGTTGCCGTCGAAACGGCTTGCAACTGCAGGGTGCCGGTTTCCGTGACCGCGGCGGCCAGTTGCACCGGTACCACCTCGCCGGCAGCGTGTTGGCCACCGGCGAGGGTCACTTCAATCTCGTCCAGTTCTTCCAGCTCGCCTTCCGGCCAGTAGTCCAGCCGCCTGCCGACGGCATCGTCGCGGCGTACGGTGGAGGCGAAGAAGCGGAAGCGCACCGGTTCGCCCAGCACCAGGCCGAATTCGTAAGGCGGCAACGGGGCCTGGGTGCCTTCCTCCATGCCGAAAGGGGCGATGCACAGGGCTTCCAGCGGCGGGGCGAAGCCGGGCACGGCGGGCATGGCGCTTTCCACGCCCACATAATAGGCCGCGGCGGTGCCGCCGCGGATGCGCACGCCGTGGCCCTGGCGCACGAAACCGTAGTAAGCCGCGCCGCGCGCCACGGCCAGATCCAGGTCGGCGCCCTGCAGGAGGCGGGCTTCCTCGGCGCCGTCATCGCGCAGCCAGCGGTTCAGCACCGCCATGAGGCGCTCGGCCAAGGGCTCGGCCTTGAACACGCCGCCGTTGAGCAGCACGGCGGACGGGTGCAGGAAACGCGCGCCCTGCGGCAAGGCGATGCCCAATTCGCCCACCGCGTTGATCTGCCGCGACAGGAAAGCCGCCAGGTGGCAAGTGATGCGTGCGTCCTGGGCGTAAGGTAGCCCCAAGGTGGTGAGGCCGGCGCGAGTTTGCGCGGCGGGTCTGTCGCCGGCGCCGACTTCGGGAAAGAAGCCGTCCAGCAGGATGCGGTTCACGTCGTCGCGGGTCAGGGAAGCGCGCAGGGTGCCGCCGATGAGGCTGGAGCCGCGGCTGGGTATCACCACCGCGGCTTCCGTGGCGTTGGGATCGGTGAGCAGCATTTCCTTGGCGTCGCGGCAACTGTGGGTGAGGGCCTGAATCTGCCAGGGTTCGAGGCGCTTGCCCTCCTGTTCCAGGCGCGCCCGGACGGTGTAGGCCAGCGCCAGGTCCATGTTGTCGCCGCCCAGCAGGATGTGGTCGCCGACGGCGACGCGATTCAGCACCAGGTTGCCGTCTTCCTCGGTCACAGCCATCAGGGACAAGTCGCTAGTGCCGCCGCCCACGTCCACCACCAGGATGATGTCGCCCACCCGGGCTTCGTCGCGCCAGTTGCCGCTCTTCTGTATCCAGCCGTACAGGGCAGCCTGGGGTTCCTCCAGCAGCACGGCGTGGGACAGGCCCGCGGCGCGGGCGGCTTCCACCGTCAGCTCGCGGGCCGCCGGATCGAAGGAGGCCGGCACGGTGAGGGTGAGGGGCTGGGCTTCCAGCGGCGCGTCCGGATGCTGGTGGTTCCAGGCGTCGCGCAGATGCTCCAGGTAGCGAATCGACGCCTGCAGGGGCGAGATGCGCGCCACTTCTTCCGGCGATTGCGCGGGGAGAATCGCCGCGCGACAGTCCACGCCGGAATGGCACAGCCAGCTCTTGGCGCTGGCCACCAGGCGGATGGGGGTCTTGGAACCCAGCACGCGCGCCAACTCGCCGACAATGGCGGCAGGGTGGGAGTCCCATGGCAGGGCCGTGTCGCCCTCGGCGAGTTCCGCCGGATGCGCCTGGTAGAGAAAGGAAGGCAACTGGGTTTTGTCCTCGACCGCGCCGGGCGAGGTGAGTTGCGGGATGCCCAGGATTTCCAGCGGTACGGCGTCACGGTCTGCCCGGCTCAGATCGACGCAGGCCAGCACGCTGTTGGTGGTGCCCAGGTCGATGCCGACCGCGTAGCGGGATTCGCTCACAGTTCCACCTCCGCCGCGGCGAGGATGCGCGCGTCATGGCCTTCGGCCGGCTTGGGCAGATTCACCTTGGCGGCGCGCCAGCCGCGATGCACCAGTGTGCCGTTGAACGGCGCGCTGCCGACGATGTTGCCGGTCAGGCGCACGGCAGCGGCGTCGAATCCGGCCGGGAGCGTCAGGCGCTTGCCCTCGGGTTCGCTGCGCACGGGTTCCAGTTCGAAGTGGGCGCGCAGCACCTTGCGGCAGCCCTCGTGCACCACCCGCGCCGCCGCGCCGATGTCCGCGTCGCTGTAGCCGGCGACGTTCTCGGAGACGAAGTCGAGAAAGCGCGCCTCGGACTGCAGCAGGCCCAGAAGCTGCAGGGCAGCGTCGGGGGTGGCTTCGCGCAGGATGACGGGGGCGGGCTTCTCGACCGGTGGCGGTGCGGGCGGCTGGGGCGCCGGGGTTGCCGCGACGAGCGGTTTGGACGGTGGAACGGCGTTAGCATCCGCCTCCTTGCGCCGCCGCAGCGCACGCACCGCGACGGTCAGGGACAGGAGGCTCAAGAGCAGCAGGAGCGCGGATAGCGCGGCCAGTCCCACATGCAGGACGTCGAAGGCCGCGGGAAGATGTGACAGGTCGAGTTGGATCATGAGATTGGGGTTATTCGGTTTGAATTATGGGAAAGCCGCGCGATATCCGCAGGCCGGGGCTCGGACAAGGGCGTTCAGGCATGCCGTGTGTCCCGGATGGCTATAATCGGCGCTTTTCGGCAGTCTTCGCATGGACAATCATCTTTCCAGACCCCCGCCGGCGTTGACGGCGCTGACGTTTGCCCTGGTCCTCGCCGTTCTTTTTCTGGCCTTGGGGGAGAACCCGCTCTTGTCGTTCAACGAGGCGCGTCGCGCCGTACCGGCGCGGGAAATGCTCGAGTCGGGGGACTGGTTGTTGCCGAGACTCAATGGCGAATTATATCTGAGAAAGCCCCCCCTGCTTTATTGGCTCATCGCGGGGCTGGGCAGCGTCGCCGGGGGCGTCGGCGAGTGGGTGGCGCGCCTGCCATCGGCCTTGGCGGCCCTGGCGGCGATCGGGCTTTGTTATCGCCATGCCCTGCGCGTGTTCGGTCCCTGGCCGGCGCTGTTCACGATGCAGATTCTAATCGCCAATGCGGGGTTCGCGGTGTTCGCCCGGCGCGCGGAAATCGAGATGCTGCTGGCCAGTTTGTGTACCGTGGCCCTGTTGTTGTTGCTGCGCTTCGTGCGTGACGGCGGGCGCGGGTTCTTACTGGGGGGCTATTTCCTCATGGGTCTGGCCTTCCTGGCCAAGGGCCCGCTGGCCTTGCTGTTCGTGACCGCGCCGCTTCTCGTCCATGCCTGGCGTTCCCGCGCGCCGCGCGCCTGGGCGGCGTTGGCCACGCCCTCGGGCTGGATTCTGTTCCTGGCGGTCGGCTTGTCCTGGTACGCCGTAGTTGCGGGCCGTCTGGGCTGGGGGGTGTGGGCGGACGTGATCCAGAGCGACATGATCGGCAAGATTCAGGGCCGGAGCGGTGGGAGGGACCCCTTGTACGATTACCCCCTGTGGCTGTTCGGCGATTTCCTGCCGTTCGGCCTGCTGTTGCTGGCCG
Organism: Methylococcaceae bacterium; assembly: GCA_035293245.1. Classification (GTDB taxonomy): domain Bacteria; phylum Pseudomonadota; class Gammaproteobacteria; order Methylococcales; family Methylococcaceae; genus DATDOO01. Next base: position 4,675 of record DATDOO010000361.1, on the reverse strand, counting down.
GTCCGGTCGCGACCGTGCGGGGCTGGTGGGCACGGGCGGACACAGCCGTGCTGCTTTACGCCGTGGTCATACCTTTGGCGGCCTTTTCCCTGAGCGGCGACAAGCACGCGAAATACCTTCTGCCGGCCTATCCGGCCCTGGCACTGCTGTTGGGTCAGCGGCTCGGCGAGCTCTACGGGCGGGCGTCGCCATTGATGCGCCGCGGCATTCTCATGCTTGGCGTGCTGATGCCTGTTGGTTACGGCGGCTATTTTTCATTTGGGGAAGGGAAACTCTATGCCAGCCGCATCGCAGCGCTGCCGCAAATCGGCGCCGTGTTCGAGCGATATCCGGGCATTCCCGCCTTGGCGGTGGGCGAAGTGGACGAGCGGGTGATCTTTTACGCGGGCAGGACACTGCGTCCCGCAAGCACCGCTGAAGTGCGGAATGCGCTGGCGACGACTCCCGACCTGCTGGTATTCGGCGAGAAGCCGGAACCGGTCATGGCCGAGGTTCCCGGACTGTGTAAAGTCCGGGAACTCGCCCCCTTTCTCAAGAAAGGCAAGAAAGCGGCGATATTGGGCGCAGGACGGCCTTGTCTCGGCAGGGATGTTTCCCTGCCGAAGGAGTGAAGTTTAGCCTCGATAACGCGTATTTAACCGTTCGGTCTCAAGCTCCTTGCCCGCTTCGAGATTATAAAGATCGGTATTGGAGAGCTTTACCGCTTCCTCGGGCGGGAGGTTATGCCGGTTGGTGTAGATCAGCGCATCGGCGTGAGGCAAGAGCTGGTCGCATTGATCGCAGTAGGGGAATAACTCAAAGTTTTTCGTCCGGTGCGCGTGGCGCAGCAGACGGTATTTGGGGGCGTTCAGGATATCGAGTACCGGGGTTTCGAACGCATTGCCCAAGATGATCTGATTGTTGTAATCGTAACAGCACGGAATAACTTCACCGTTCCATTGGATCTGCAGGGGGCCATTTTCGGGGCGGCCGCAGGAATTCTTGACGCCGACCTCTTCGAACCGCGCCCGATAATCGCGTCCATCGCCAAAATTGTGGGGTTTCCAAATCTCGATGGCATTAACCCTGGGTTCCCAAAACTCCCGGAACTCCTGGGTATCGCGCTTGTTTTCCTCCATTTCCAGATAGGAAATTTGCACGCGGGTTTTTGCGCCGATGGAATCGCGGAGGCGCAAAAATTCCAGCAAGCCCGCCATGGTTTTATCGAAATCCAGCCCGCGCATGACGGCGTTGTAAGTTTCGGTATGCATCCCATAGAAACTGATCCGTATCTCGTCCAGACCGGCTTCCAGGATGGAGAGGGCGCGTTTGGAATTCAATACCGACCCATTGGAAATTATATAGGTCGACAGTCCCTTGGATTTCGCATACGCCACCTTCTGTTCGAGGCGCTTATCCAGCATCGGTTCGCCAAAACCGGTCAGGACGACTTTTTGCGCACCGAGGCTGACTACTTCGTCGATGCTTCGTTCATAGGCCTCCTGATTCATGATTCCATGTTCGCGCGCATCCGCGTGCTTGTCGCGCGGACACATGATGCAGGTGGCGTTGCAGTGGTCGGTGACTTCGTAGCGCACCTCCGGATGCAGCAGCCGGGTAATGGGTTCGTCGTCCGGAAGCTGTGCCAGGGTCCGATCGATGCCTTCGGCTGACAGGGCCACGCTGCCGTCGTTCAGGAGGGTTCGCTGCGCGTATCGTTCAGCGGGCACAATAGGAATAATTCGAGCGTTCATAGGCGGTAACTATTTGTCTATCGTAGAGTGAAACTGCCGAGCTTCATCGGCTCGGCTTGTGCAGTTCAATGCTGGCCGGCGGCGGCCGGGTTATGCTTCCGAGATGGTCCATAAACCGGTGCTGGTTATCCAGCCCTCTATCGCCGAATACCCAGGAAAAATATTCGCTGCGATAAGGTGCGTATTTGCCGGCATTCTCGATGGAGTCTCCAAGAAACTGCTGTAGATTCGCAGTATCCGGTGTCAAGCTTGTGCCGCAGTCGTACAAGGAAACCAGCCTTTCCACGTATTCTTTATCCGCACCCTTTTCCAGCATCATGTTCTTGACATGCCTCTTGGAGAAGCGGTCGGTTTCGACGAAAACCTGCGGCAAATCGTAGTACAACGACTCTTCCGCCGTGGATGTTCCGTCGGAAATTACCAGATCGGAAATCGAATAAAGCGATGACAGTTTTAACGATGTCAGATCGAGAACGGTCGCCCCGCGTTTTTTGCACAGGCGGCGCAGTTTGTAAAACCCGAAAGTGTCCCTGATCCTGGCCGTGACCGACTGACTTGGATGGGGGCGGAGTATCAGGTTGCAATCCGGAGAAATCTCCGCAACCAGCTTTTCGGCGAGCCAATCCCATGAACCATTGGGTTTGCCGGTGGGGACGTACAGAACGGTTTTTTTGTCCGGATCGAGCCCCATTGCCGTCAACAGGTCTAGCCGGGCGGAGGGGGTTCTGGTCGGGTACTCCAGGAACGGCAAATATCCGGAAACCATGAATTTAATCGGCAAGCCGGAGTTTTCCATCATGGAGACCATCCGCGGTCCGATGGCGCAGAGCATGTCGAAATGTTGCATGCTGGCCAGCTCTCGACTGGAAAGATAGGTATACGTTCCGTGAAATACGGTGTATTTCCTGGCTGGATATCCTTCCAGTATTTTCTTGTAGGGACTGCCAGTAACGATTACATCGGCTTGTTTCAGGTAGGTTGCGGCCTTTGAGAACTCCCCGGTAACTCTCCCCATCAACTCTGCCCGGGTGCCGGGATAGGATTTCTTGATGGCCTTGATGGTGCTGCGGCGCGTGCTGACGAACACGCCCCCCCTGGCCTGATAGATCTGCATGAGGGCCGGGACGGCCTGATACATTTTCGTGAAGTACGCGATCATGTCGGGGGATATTTCCTGGCAATATGAACGATCTTTTGGCCGCGGTTCCGCGACAGCCGTGCCCCAAGTACGATGCCGTCCCGGCGTTGCGGGTTCGCCCGGTCCGACGGTCGTAACGGTGTTGGCAATGCTCGCCGGACAATTCAGTCTTTCGTGCCGATACGCCGGAGGATGGCTTTGGCCAGGGATTTGGCGCGAGGATTCAGGCGCGAAGTGTCGCAGTAAGCCAGCAGGAAACGCAACTGCTCGGTGCGCCGATAGACGTGGCGGACGCGCCGCAAGAGCGAGGACAAATCCCGGATGGCGATCGACCGGCGGCACGGATGCCAACGCCCGCGCTCCAGGTCTATGAGGCGCACGTCGCACGCGCCATCGGCGCCGAAGCGGTAGTAAATGTGTTTCGGATAAAGACTGCCGTGCTGGATGAAATGCCGGTGCATCCGCTGCGCCGACCGCGCGAGCGTTTCGAGCAGCACGCGACGTTGCGGCCGGCTCAGTTCTTGGGGGTTCAAGGTATCCAGGGGCGCGTAATCGTGCAATTCCCGTGTGACGAGAATGGCGCGCAAATGGCCTTCCTGGCGCATCTGGCCGAAATAGACCCATTCCGGAGCGGGTAGGCCCGCCGCCTGGAAACGGCGCAGGTTGGCGAATTCCCGGTCGTAAGTGGCGCGCGGCGCAAAGCCGTGGAGGATCGAACGATAGACGTGGTCTTCCTGAAACTTGACGAAAAGGCCGACCGGTTCGCCCGTCTCCGTCATCGTTTCATGGCGCACGACCCCGCTCCAGCCGCCGCGCCGCCGGTTGGGAGGCTCGAACCAGCCTTGCCGGTGCAGGGCCCACAGCGCGTCGAAATCCGCCAGCCCGTTGCGGGCGAGTATCTCGCGCCACCCTTCGCCATAGATCTCCTCCGTCATGCGCCTGTTTGTTTCAACAGGACATAGGTGCGCCAGCAGGAATAGAACGGCAGGAAATCCAGCCGGGCGCCGATTTCGAAACCGGCTTGGCGGAATTCCTCTTCCGCGACGGCTGCCGGCGTGACGAAACGGTTCTGCAACGACCTGTCCACGCCGCGGGCCCGTTTACGCGCCTCGTGGCGCTGTCGTCTCCAGGCCTGGTAATTGCCGTCGACCCACAGGGAAAGAATGACCGACTTCGCGGCGACCCGGTGCAATTCCCTCAGCAGGGCCAGCCGTTGTCCCGGCTCCCCGAGATGGTGCGCGAAGCGGATGCAGAATACGCAATCGACGAAATTGTCCTCCACCGGCAAATCGAAGACAGAACCTTGGAACGGCTGCACGCGCGCGGCGATTTCCGCGGGGCGTAGCGCCAATCCGGTGTCGATCATGCTCTGGCTGTTGTCGCTGGCGTGGATGATCCGCGCCGGATTTTCCGCCAGCACGTTCCAGAATCGCCCCGTGCCGCAGGGGACATCCAGGACGGTAGCCGGGTCGCCGGCTATGCGGAGCGCCTTGCGGGCCACCTGATGGTCGCGCCAGTTGGAAAGGCGGCGCCAGAATTCGGTTTCATGCTTTTCGAAATAATAGCGGGCATGATCGGCGTCGTATTTTTTCGAAAATTCCAGCGCTGGGGTCGGTCGGGCCGTCATAAATTAACCTGATTAGAAACGAGTGTCAGCCTGTGAGGTTCGGCTCCTTCCCCCTACGGGGGAAGGTTGGGATGGGGGCGATCAAATTGGCCGAAGACCTTGTTTTAGCTCGCCCCCACCCTGGCCCTCCCCCGTGGGGGGAGGGAAAAAAATGGCTCGGTTCCACTTCGGCTGAAC
>DATDOO010000360.1:0-3422 GCA_035293245.1 Methylococcaceae bacterium | reverse complement strand
CAGCCGTTACGGCGGCGCCACCAGCGGCAGCCACATCCGCTGGCTGGTGGAGCCGAAAACGCCCCTCGAAGGGCGTTGCGTCCTGGTTGTGGACGACGTACTCGACGAGGGCATCACGCTGGCGGAAATCCTTGCCTGGTGCCGGGCGCACGGCGCAGGGAAAGTGCTGAGCGCAGTGCTGGTGGAAAAGGATCTGGGCCGGCCCAAGCCTTGCACGGCGGATTTCGTCGGGCTCAAAACCGACGACCGCTACCAATTCGGCTACGGCATGGACTACAAGGGTTACTGGCGCAACGCGCCGGGAATTTTCGCCGTCAATTCCTGATCGCTCCCCGGCTGCGGGAAAGGCCCGCAGCCCCTCCGTCCCAGGGGCGGGCGCCTGTCTCACCGCCCCACTCTTCCCGAAACCCTACCGCCGGTTCCGCCGTCTCCCCCCGTCGGGACAGGCCGATCCGTTGGCGCAAAATCGCCTTTCGCCTTGTCTAACGTAGTGAATTCCTTGGCAAGGTCTAAACTCGTTACTGACGCATCGCGCTTTGTGTGTTTCGGGCAATAAAACGGAACGAACCAGGTGAACAGCCATGCCCAAGAAAACTAGTTATCCCCTTGACTGGCCGGATATCGACACCGCGGTCTACGACCGATCGGTGCGGCTGTTCCGGCTGGTGAAAAAAACCCTCGGGGTGAAAATCAAGCTGCACGCGGACTCCCAGCCGGATGAGGGGAACATTTTCCTGTTCAATCATTTCTCCCGCTTCGAGACTTTCATCCCGCAATACCTGATCTACGAAAGAACCGGCGCATACAGTTGCGCCATCGCCGCGGGCGAGTTTTTCAAGACGGATACCGCCCTGTCGCGTTACCTGCAAAAGGTCGGCGTATACCCCCACGATCATCCCCGCCTGTTTCCCATGCTGGCGGCGCAGATTCTGCGCGGGCGCAAGGTGATCGTTTTCCCGGAAGGCGGCATGGTCAAGGATCGCCGGGTCATGGACCAGCAGGGCAATTTCAGCGTGTATTCCCGCATCACCGGCGAACGGCGCAAGCACCATACCGGCGCGGCCGTGCTGGCCCAAGGGCTGGAAGCATTCAAGACCGCCGTCCGCAACGCTTATCGCGACAAGAATTTCGGCCAGTTGTTGTTCTGGAAGGAACAACTGAAGTTCGAAAACCTGGACGAACTATTGATCGCGGTGCTCAAACCCACCCTGATCGTACCCGCCAATATCACTTTTTACCCCATCCGTTCTTCGGAAAACGCGTTGCAACAGGGCGTCGAGCTGTTTTCCAAAAAGCTGACCCCGCGCCAGGCCGAAGAGGTCTTGATCGAAGGCAACATCCTCCTCAAGGACACCGACATGGACGTGCACATGGGCAAGCCCGTCGATCCTTGCCAGGCTTGGCATTGGTGGAATCGGTACGTGCTGGACCTGTTCGCCTCCGATCTCACCACGCTGGACGACGTGTTCGCCCTGCATTCCGCGCCGGAGAACCTGAAACAGCGGGTGCTGGGCAGATATTTCCGCAAATGCGCCGCCGCCACGCGCAACCTCTACATGGCGGAAATCTACGCCAACCTCACGGTCAACCTGAGCCATCTGGCTTCCAGCCTGATCATGCACTGCATCGGCGAAGGACAGAACCAGATCGACCAGCAGCGTTTCTATACGACCCTGTATCTCGCCATCCGCCGTTTACAAAAAAAGACCGGGATCAATTTGCACCGCAGCCTGGTCGATCCGTACGAATACATCGACCTGATCGACGGCAAGAGCCAGCGCTTCGAACAATTCATCTGCAACGCCAAAGAAAACGGCCTGATCTCCGAAAAGGCCGACCATTACCGCTTTCTGGAAAAACTGCGCGCCGATTACGACATCGACGCCGTCCGGCTGGAGAACCTGATCGCGGTTTATGCCAACGAAGCGGCGCCACTGAGCGAGGTGCGCGAGATCCTCGTCGAGGCCCTGGCGGAATTCGACGAACTGGACCCGCGGCAACTGGCGGCCTGGCGTCTCGAAGACGAGTTGAACGCCCTCGACTGGGAGAAAAAACATTACTCGGCTTCCAAGTACGACGATATCAACCGGCTGGAAAGCGCCGATGCCGATCCTTCGCCGTTTTTCCTCCTGCCGAAACACCCCAACGGCGTCGGCGTCCTGCTGATTCACGGCCTGCTGGCCAGCCCAGCCGAAGCCCGGGATTATGGCGAGCACTTGTTCGAACAGGGCTATACGGTTCTCGGTATCCGTGTAAGAGGGCACGGCACGTCGCCCTATGCGCTGCGCGAGCAAAGCTGGGAGGACTGGTATACCAGCGTGCGCCGCGGCTTCAACATCCTCAGAACCTATTGCCGGCGCATCATACCGGTCGGTTTCTCCACTGGCGGCGCCCTGGCGCTCAAAGTGGCGGCGGAGTGCTGTTCGGAAACGATCGGCGTGGTCGCCCTGGCCGTGCCGGTCAAACTCATCGACCCGGCGTTCATGCTGGTGCCCTTGGTGCACGGCACCAACCGGCTGGTCGGCTGGCTTTCCTCCTACGAGGGCGTCAAGGCTTTCATCGAGAACGTCGCGGAACACCCCCGGGTCAATTACAAAAACACCCCGGTCCGCGGGTTGTACGAATTGCGGCGGCTGATCGAAGCGATGGACGAGTTCCTGCCGCTCATCGACGTTCCCTCCCTCGTCGTGTATGCGGACAAGGACCCCGTGGTTTCGGTGCGGAGCGCGCAAATCCTCATGGACAAGCTCGGCGGGACCAACAAGAAGCTCAAGATCATCCCGGCGAAACGCCACGGCATCCTGATGGAAAACGTCGGCGGGAGTTGGAAAGTCATCGACGATTTCCTGGACGAGGCGCGCGCCCATCCGGCCGCCAGCGTCAGACACGGGCCGTGTTTCACTCCCCTTCTTCCAGCCACGGCCGGAGTTCCTTGCGATTAAAGCCAACGGCCATGACTCCCGCATCTTTTCGAAATATTGGAAACGCGCCCGCCATGCCCGTTTCCCTCACCCCGGCCCTCTCCCAGAGGGAGAGGGTGAGCAAAGTGTTCGCTGCGCGACTTTCGTTATAGGAGACAGCCATGCACAACGTCATCATCGCGGGTTATTGCAGGTCGCCGTTCACCCCGGCGCAGAAGGGCAAGCTGGCGACGGTGCGGCCGGACGATCTGGCGGCGCAGGTCGTCAAGGGATTGATCGGCAAAACCGGCGTCGAGCCGGCGGATGTCGAAGACCTGATCCTGGGCTGCGCGTTTCCGGAAGGCGAGCAGGGTTTCAACCTCGCCCGCCTGCTGGTGTTTCTGGCCGGCCTGCCGGTTTCCGTCGCCGGGACGACGGTCAACCGCTTCTGCGGATCGTCCATGCAGGCCATCCACATGGCCGCCGGCGCCATCCGGATGGGCGCCGGGGATGTGTTCATCT
>DATDOO010000359.1:0-5210 GCA_035293245.1 Methylococcaceae bacterium | reverse complement strand
TGGAAGCGGGGCGCGGCGTGTTCGGCATGATCGGCCACACCCAGCCCCGGCGTCTTGCGGCGCGCACGGTCGCGGCGCGCATCGCCGAGGAACTGGGCCAGCCGCTGGGTAAGGCCGTGGGTTACAAGATCCGCTTTCAGGACACCACCGCACCCGGCGCGCTCGTCAAGCTGATGACCGACGGCATCCTGCTGGCGGAAACCCAGACCGACCGCTTCCTGAATGCCTACGACACCCTCATCGTCGACGAGGCCCACGAGCGCGGCTTGAATATCGACTTCCTGCTCGGCTATCTCAAGTGGCTGCTGCCCCGGCGGCCCGAGCTGAAAATCGTCATCACCTCGGCCACCATCGACCCGGAGCGCTTTTCCCGGCACTTCGACAACGCGCCGATTCTCAACGTTTCCGGGCGCACCTATCCCGTGGAAATGCGCTACCGGCCGGTGGAGGGCGAGGAGGGCGACGAAACCGAGCGCACCTTGCAGCAGGCGATTCTGGAAGCGGCCGACGAACTGTTCCGCGACCAGTCCGGCGACATTCTCTTGTTCCTGTCCGGCGAGCGCGAAATCCGCGAGACCGCCGAATCCCTGCGCAAGCACCATCCGGAGCGTTGCGAAATCCTGCCGCTGTACTCCCGTTTGTCCTTTAGCGAGCAGGAAAAGGTGTTCAAGTCCCACGACCGGCGCCGCATCGTGCTGGCCACCAACGTGGCGGAAACCTCGCTCACCGTGCCGGGCATCCGCGCGGTGATCGATGCCGGCTATGCGCGCATCAGCCGTTACAGCCACCGGGGCAAGTTGCAGCGCCTGCCGGTGGAGAAAATTGCCCAGGCCTCCGCCAACCAGCGCGCCGGGCGCTGTGGGCGCGTGGGGCCGGGCATCTGCATCCGCCTGTATTCGGAAGAGGATTTCCTCGCCCGCCCGGAATTCACCGAGCCGGAAATCCTCCGCACCAACCTGGCGGCGGTGATTCTGCAGATGCAGGCGCTGAAGCTCGGCGAAATCGAGGATTTCCCGTTCCTGGAGGCGCCGGACGACAAGCTGATCCGCGACGGCCAGAAAACCTTGCAGGAACTCAACGCCCTGGACGCACAGGGCAAGCTCACCCCCCTCGGCCACAAGCTGGCCCGCTTGCCGCTGGATCCGCGCCTGGGAGCCATGTTGCTGGCGGCGGAAAAGAACCGCTGCCTGACGGAAGTGGCGATCATCGTCGCCGCGCTGGGTGTGCAGGACCCCCGCGAACGCCCCCTGGAATACGCCCAGGCCGCCGACCAGAAACATGCCCTGTTCAAGCACGAGCAATCGGATTTCCTCGCCTTCCTCAATCTGTGGAACGCATACCAGGAACAGAAAAAACACCTCTCCAACAGCAAGCTGCGCGCCTGGTGCCGCGAGCATTTTCTGTCTTACCTGCGCGTGCGCGAGTGGGAGGATATCCACCGCCAATTGAGCCAACTCATCTGCGGGGAGCTTGCGCTCAAGCCCAACGAGGTTCCGGCGGAATACGGCGAAATCCACCGTGCTCTGTTGACGGGTCTATTGACCCAGGTGGCGTTCAAGAACGAGCAGAACGAATACGTCGGCGCCCGCAACGTCAAGCTGCAAATCCATCCCGGCTCGCACCAGGCCAAGGCCAAGCCGAAGTGGATCGTCTGCGCCGAGCAGGTAGAGACCAGCCGGGTGTTCGCCCGCACCGTGGCGAAAATCGAGCCGGAATGGATCGAGCAGTGCGGTGCCCACCTGATCAAGCGCCATCACTACGACCCGCACTGGGAACGCAAGGCGGCGCGGGTGGCGGCTTTCGAGCGCGTCACCCTGTACGGGCTGACCATCCGCGCCGGGCACAAGGTGGCTTATGAGCGCATCAACCCGGTCGAAGCGCGGGAAATTTTCATCCGCGAAGCGCTGGTGCAGCAGGACTTCGACTGCCGCGCTGCATTTTTCGAGCACAACCAAAAGGTGCTCGAATCCGCCGACTACCTGCAGCAGAAAGGCCGGCGCGTCGATCTGGTGGTGGACGAAGCGTGGCTGTATGCCTTTTACGACGCCCGCATTCCACCGGAAGTGTGCAGCGGGGTTTCCTTCGACAAGTGGCGGCGCGAGGCCGAGCGGGCCGATCCCGACCTCCTCAAACTCACCCGCGAGGAAGTCACCCGCCAGGAAGACACGCGCCTCGACGCGGTGAATTTCCCTGACCACCTGGACGTAAACGGCGTTGCCGTCAAACTGGAATACCGCTTCATGCCCGGCGACCCGGAGGACGGGGTGAGCGCCGTCGTGCCGCTGCACCAACTCAACCAACTCGACCTGCCTCCCTTCACCTGGCTGGTGCCGGGTCTGTTGCGCGACAAGGTGATCGCCCTCATCAAAACCTTGCCCAAACCGACGCGGCGCCATTTCGTCCCGGTCCCCGACTGCGCCGAGCGCTGCCTGCCGCTGCTCGGCGAAGACCGCTCGCAACCGCTCAGCCGGGCGCTGGGGCTGGCGCTGGACAAAACCCACGGGGTGCGCATTCCGGCGGACGAGTGGAACGAAGCGGCCGTGTCGGAGCATTTGCGCATGAATTTCCGCCTCCTGGACGAGAAAGGAAAAATCCTCGCCAGCGAGCGCGACCTGTCCGGCTTGCAGAAACGTTTCGGGCAGGACGCGGTCCGACAATTCGCCGCCAAGGCGGCGCGGCAATTTCAGAAGACCGGTTGCACAAGCTGGGATTTTGGTGAAATCCCAGCTCGTTACGACCAGGACGGACTGGCCGGTTTCCCTGCGCTGGTGGACGAGGGCGAAAGCGTGGGTTTACAACTGTTCGACACGGAAAAAGAAGCCACCGCCCGCCACCGTGGAGGGCTAACGCGCCTCATCGCTCTGACAATGGGCAAGGACGTTAAATATCTGCGCAAGAATTTGCCGGTGAGCGCGGGGCAGGAGCTGGACTATGCCCGTCTGCCCGTAGGGTGGGCGCCGCCCACCAGCGGCGCTCGCGCAGGGAACGGTGGGCGATGCCCACCCTACGGGGATTCGGCCACGTCCCTCCGCGACGACTTGGTCAGCCTGAGTCTCCAGTCTCTTTATTTCGACGACCAACCGGACATCCGCAGCGAAGCCGCTTTCCGCCGGCGGCTGGACAAGCCCCCCGCGCCCTTGCTGGAACACGCCCATAGTGTCGGCAAACTGGCTGCCGAAATACTCGACGCCCATGCGGCCTTGCGGAAGAAACTGGCCGGCTGGCCGGAAAAAGACGCCACCGGGCGCGATGCGCGCGAGCAATTGGACCGGCTGGTTTATGCCGGTTTCCTGCGCCTCACGCCCTACAGCCGCCTGAAGGAATACCCGCGCTATTTCAAGGCGCTCGCCCATCGCCTGGAAAAGGCGCTTCAGGACCGCGGCCGCGACGCCCGTTCCCTCGATACGCTCAAACCGTTCTGGGACCCGTACTGGCAAGCGGTCCGCGGCAAGAATATCCGCTGCGAAGAGGATGAATTCCGCTGGCTGCTGGAAGAATTCCGTGTCTCGTTGTTCGCCCAGCAGATCAAGACCGCCTGCCCGGTATCGGCCAAGCGGCTGGAAGAAGCGTGGAAGAAGCGCGGCGGTTAACAGGCACCGTCCGAATATGCTTAAATTCTTCGGTTTTTAACCCCTTTTATTACCCCGCCAGAACGAGCGAATGGAAGAATTTCAACGCATCAAGCGCCTGCCGCCATACGTTTTCAATATCGTCAACGAACTGAAGGCCAGGGAGCGGGCCGCGGGGGCCGACATCATCGACTTCGGCATGGGCAACCCGGACCGCCCCACGCCAACCCACATCGTCGACAAGCTGGTGGAGGCCGCGCGGCGCGAGACGACGCATCGCTATTCGGTCTCCAAGGGCATTCCGCGTCTTCGGCGCGCCATCTGCGGCTGGTACCAGCGGCGCTTCGGGGTCGATCTGGACCCGGATTCCCAGGCCATCGTCACCATCGGCTCCAAGGAAGGGCTGGCCCACCTGATGTTCGCCACCCTCGGGCCGGGCGATGCGGTGCTGGTGCCCAACCCCGCCTATCCGATCCACCCCTACGGCTGCGTGCTGGCCGGGGCGGACGTGCGCCATGTGCCTTTGGTGCCGGGCGTGGATTTCTTCGCCGAACTGGAAAAGGCGATTCAGAATTCCTGGCCCAAGCCGAAGATGCTGATTCTCAACTTTCCGGGCAATCCGACCACCCAGTGCGTGGAACTGGATTTCTTCGAGAAGGTCGTGGAGATTGCGCGCGAAAATAAAATCTGGGTGGTGCACGACATCGCCTATGCCGACCTGGTGTTCGACGGCTATGTGGCCCCTTCCATCCTGCAGGTGCCGGGGGCGACGGACGTGGCGGTGGAGTTCTTCACCCTGTCCAAAAGCTACAACATGCCTGGCTGGCGCGTCGGTTTCATGTGCGGCAACCGGGAACTGGTGGCGGCGTTGGGGCGCATCAAGTCGTACCTGGATTACGGCACCTTCACGCCCATCCAGATCGCGGCCATCACCGCGCTGGAAGGGCCGCAGGACTGCGTGGCGGAAATTCGCGAAACCTACAGGAAGCGCCGCGACGTGCTGTGCGAAGGTCTGAACTCCATCGACTGGCACGTGGAGCGGCCCAAGGGCACCATGTTTGTGTGGGCGCCGATTCCGGAAGCCTACCGGCACCTGGGTTCCCTGGAGTTTTCCAAGAAGATGCTGCTGGAAGCGGGCGTGGCCGTGTCGCCCGGCGTCGGCTTCGGCGAATACGGCGACGATCACGTGCGTTTCAGCCTGATCGAGAACGAGCACCGCACCCGCCAGGCAATTCGCGGCATCCGCCAGATGTTCCGCCAGGACCATCCGGGCTGAGCGGGCGAAATCAAGACTGATGGGCGAGGCGTTTCAGCCAGAGGTGGAATGAGCTGTCTTTTCCCTCCCCCCACGGGGGAGGGCCAGGGTGGGGGCGAGTTAATACAAGGTCTTCGGCCACTTTGATCGCCCCCTTCCCACCCTTCCCCCGGAAGGGGAAGGAGCTAAAAACCTCCTTCGGTTGGAGATTGTTGCAGTCGGTAAATCAAAACAAAACGAGGAGCGGAGCGTGAATCCGGTCAAGGTGGGTCTAATCGGTCTGGGCACCGTCGGCGGCGGGACCATCAACGTCCTCAAGCGCAACGCCGGGGAAATCGCCCGGCGCGCCGGGCGGGAAATCCAGGTCGTCAAGGCGGCGGCGCGCG